>CAJUKE010000060.1 GCA_910587075.1 uncultured Muribaculaceae bacterium | reverse complement strand
AAATTCTGATACAATCTTAACAACGCAGCTATGACAACACGCCGCCCCGGCATCCAGAGCGCGACGCGTGGATGCCGGGGCGGCTGTTATGGCAGGGTGGTTATGGCTTTTTTGTGTAGCTGAACAATTCTATGCCAAGCAACGTGCGCTTGCGTTGCTGGAGGTCATAGGCGCGAATGGCCTCGATGATGTAGGCGGATCGGTTTTCCTGGCGGTCGAGAATCTCGGCCACATCCTCGGGTATGCGTAAGCCGATGGATTTGTAATTGTTTCGGCCTTTGGGGCGGCCGGCTCCGGCGCGGGCTCCCCCCCAGTTGTTTTTCTTTTCTTCGTTTTGATTTTCCATAATTAAGCAGTAAATTTGTGGTGAGTTTAATCCCGGCAAAGATAGGGCGCCTCCCTTCGGAGGTCTTTAAGGCTTTCGGCCACCCTTTCTTTGGATTAGAAGAATTTCACCTTGATGGTGATTATCTTCAGTATCCAAACCTTAATAATGATAATTTCCAGTCTCACCATTTTTAAAGTTTGTCGGGGTTAACTCTTCTTTTCCCGGCATCGAGCATCTCCGTTGCAATCTCTCCTTGATTACATTACAAAGATACGAATAAAATTTGAATTAGCAAAACGAAAATTCAAGTATTTCGATAAAATTTTATCAATTTTTCGGGCTTTTATTATGCCTAAGCATACGGGTGCCACATCCAAATAATTGAGGTGCCTATGTTCTGCGGTTCGCGCTTGCTGTATGGTATTTATTTCGTATCTTTGCGGAAAATAATGCCACATTGGCGCTAACTTTCTCCGCTATGATTACCGTGAAAATCGAGGTAGAGCCCCATGTCGCCGAGTATGTTAGGGGCAAATATTTCAGTGGCGATGCTGGAGCTGTCAGGTTCCCGGCTTCGCTCGATATTTACGTTCTCATCTATGACCTGTTGCAGAAACGCCCGTCAAGCGCGCCCGTTGACTCCGGCAACCTGGAGTTCGCGCTTCCTGACCGACGCGAAGGGAAGGATCCGGCGACTTACAATTACCTGTCGGCCCGTTCGCAGAAGATACTGGGCGATCGGATGCGCGTGATGATGTGGGCGGAGCTGCACGACTTCATGGATGAGAACAAGCACGTTCACGGCATCCAATTCAAGGAGTCGGTGTATCTCTTTATGCGGCGGTACTCGATCGACAGCGTGACAGAGGACGCTCTTTTAAAAAACTACCAGCGCTGGCGCGACAAGCAACGACGCCGTAAAAAGAGGGGCTACACCCGCAGACGGGCAACCGCCTGACGAGAATTATTTGCCCTACCGTGTGGTGCCTTTTGTCCTTTTCGCGCGGTGTTTACGTCCGAAAAACGTCGGAAAAATGCCGAATTATTGATTTACAACAAGTTAAACATTGGTTTTATGAGTCGTTACACGGTCTCGAATTGTCATGCGCTCCGGCTTGTCCCGATTTCGATTCTGACGAGGTTCGCCGTTGTCGGAAGCCGCGTGTATCTCAGAAGGGTGGGGGACGCGTCCGGCTCCGGCGCCATCCCCGGAACTGTCAAAGTGGCGACTGCCGCGGATGATGGAGGGCGGGTGAAACTGAAAATCACCTTTGAGCGTTCCGATGTGACCCCGGCGGTCGCCGATGAGCTTGAGCGCCTCAAGAGGTCGCGGCTCGTGGCCTCTTACACCGACGAACGCGGGAGGGCCAGGGTGGCGGGCTCGCCAAACTGGCCCTTGTCGCTCGATTATGTTGACGAGGGCGGGGTAGTCAGGGTGACGGTGGAAGGTGAGAGCCTGGGCATGGCCGGATTTTTGGCAGACTGAGTCCTTCCGCGCCCGCGCGATATGTGGTTATTTTGCCGCAAAAATAGCTACATGAATAAGCTACAACGATTTTTCTCCGACAACTGGACTA
>CAJUKE010000059.1 GCA_910587075.1 uncultured Muribaculaceae bacterium | reverse complement strand
TTTGTTCACTGAAAAGTGCCGAAATTTGCGGTGTCAAACTTCGTCGGCAATATTGTCGGCAGGGTCGCGAAAGCGGCTCGAAATCCTTCGGGCTTTCTTTTTGCCCGATCACATACGATTTAAGGCGGTAGCCTTCTCCAACCATAAATAACTCGACCCTTCCGTCGGTTTGCCGGTGAAGTTTGACGACATGGAGAGGCTTCCGCCTTTTTATGTCCGCAAAAACGTCAAACTATCAAACTTCACCGACAATGCAAACAGTATCAGCATTACCCGTCCCGGCTTCGTCACGCAAGCATGGAGTAAACAAACACCTTATCAAAGGAATTATTTACCTTACTTCGGAAAATTTCGTTATCTTCGCGTGTGCGGCGGGCACGCTCCTTACCTGGTGGGGAGTCAGCGTCAGCGCCCCCCGGGCGGTTGCCCTCGGCGCCATAGCCTGGATCGGCGGCTTCGCTCCGTGGGCTTGGCGGGAAACAGCCCGCGGCATCCGCAGGGAACGCCTCGGCCTCAAACAATGGTAAACTAACAATCAAAAAAAGCTACCGATATGGAAAATATTCTCAACCTCACCCCCGACGCTGTAAAAGCGATCCAGGCTCTCCAACACCCTTGCGGTACTTACCAGTTCTACCGCTCACACCTCGACCGCCTGTTTAACTACGTTCTAAACAACTCCGACGAAATCGGTATGAGCGGCAGCGAGGCAATGCTCACACTCCGCGCCTTGGATTTGCTCCGCACCGACCTTGCCGCCATCGCCGGGAAGTTGGATGCTGATGGCGAGGCGACATTCGGCGCTGACGTAATCACTCTGGCCCTCGACCTGGCCTCGCCCGCGCCCGAGGATCCCGCGGCCGGTGAGATCGAAAATACACAATCGCCTGGCGAAACTTCGCCACAACCTCAAACTTCGAACTGACACGCCGGAAAGACGGCGGGAGCTGACGAAAGCCGCGATTACGGAAGCCGCGGCAAAACTTAGGACTGATTGGGAGTTCGACCCTCCCCGTCAGCGCCAAGTGCTCGCCAAGGCAAAAATGGAAAGATTGATATTAGGTTTACCATCGGGGTACTTCATCGGGGTTCCCCGGCGAGGAACGTCCGTTGTGAAACGGGCGTTTTTTTGTCGCTCCGTGGTGTGTCCTTCGTCGCGCGCGATAATATTGGGATCTTTGCGACGAATCAAAGCCAACAACGATGAAACACTTAAAAGAAGAGTTCGACCGGCTCACATTCAAGGAGGTCATCGTCTACCTCCTTGCCGTGGTCACAATGATCTCTGGGCTTACCCTCCTTTTCACGGGGCTTTTCATCCCGCCGGAGGGGGAGATCCATGGATCAGTATTGACCGCGTTTGGAAGCGTGTGCGTGTTCGTGGCCTCCCTGTTGGGCATCTCGCTGCATTACGCCAATGAGCTTGACAAGTTCAAAACCGATGTCAGGCAGCGCCTCGACGAATTACAGCAACCATAGTGGCCTCAGATTATGAAGTATGGAAATAAAACTCTTCGCCATCCCCGCCAGTTGCTTTTGCTTATGGCTCTGGTTCTTGTCGGCTCGGCCTTCAACAGCTGTAAAAGTTCTCGAAATTTGGTCGAAGAAACCCGAACCGAGTTTCATTACTCCGGGCAAGATAGTACCCGGGTCGATTCGGTGCTCATCGGAGGAAACGAGCGAAGCAGCGAGAGCGACACAACAAGCGTTTCAACGGGTGCGAGTGGAACTGTCGAGATTAAACGCGATTCAGTCGGGCGACCTATATTCATATATTGGACGTATGCGGGCAATCTTTCGGCCCTCTCGAAAAGAGATAAGGAGGCGCAAAATTGGTTTTATGGCCTCAATGCGACGCGACACTCCGAAAGTTCCGGCGCGGTGGATTCCGTCAACGAGAAAACGGAAGAAACTACGGAGGAA
>CAJUKE010000058.1 GCA_910587075.1 uncultured Muribaculaceae bacterium | reverse complement strand
TTCCGCGCGACGCCAACGGGGAAGCCCACTCCGGCATCATCTCCGAGTCGACCATCAACAGGATGCGCCCGGTGGATGACTGGAAATCGTTAGGTAAGGCCACACTCAGCCAGAACGTGTTCTACTGCCTTTTCACTATGACTATTAACAACCTTCCCGCCGAGACCGAGGTTGAGGTAAAAGAGAGTCCCGATACGCCCGGACTTTACTATCTCGTAGAACCTTGGAAAGCGTTCGACATTAGTTTGGAAGGTAGCGCGGGCGCATATAACCCGAGCCACGCCTCGCAGATGTTCATCAACGCTACCGATCCCAACAGCGTGTTTATCACCGACGACATAAGCGGCGCGCCGATGCGGGGGAACTGCGACATCAATACCGGTGTGCGCCCCGTCTCGAACTATGGCGATGTATATCTCGGCAACTTCTACTCGATGGCCGGATTTATGACTGAGTATAACGTCGGCAAGGTCGAGTATAACGAAAATAATGAGAAGGTTATCAACCTCGACGGATTTGTAATGTCGTACATTGTGGACCCGTCGCAAAACAACGAAATCATAGGGCCGGTCCAAGGCTCCAAATTCAGCCTGGTTTTCCACGACGAAGGCTGGGGCGAATGGCAGCAGTATGGCACCGCGTCGTTCCCCGCTGACTTCAAGAATATGGTAAAAACGATTGTCACCAGTAATTCTGCTGAGTGGGTTGAGTTCGACGAACCGTTCAAGGTTGAGCTGCGCGAGAAGGAGGATGGCGTGAACTACCAGTTCCGTCTCGTGGACGTGTTCAACCACCGCAACATCATTATAGATTATAATTACGAAACGGGTAAGGCCACCATCGACTTCAAGTCGATCGGCATCGCGCAGGCGATCCGCGACGATTCATTCTTTGCCGACTACCGCCTTAACGCGAGGGGCCGTTTCTTCGACTATACCAACACTTTCGAGTGGGGAAGCTGCATGCTTATGGTATCGGAGCAGTTAGGCTATTCCTTAGGTGGATGGAGCCTTACGCTCGACGGATCCCAGCGCGGCTACGTTGACTTCATGCGCATGGATTACAGCGAGAAGGGACCTAACTTCGTAAGCGCCTCGCAAAACGAGGTTACTTTCGAGGTGGAGAAGGGCCCGGGCGTCGCTGGTTGCCGCGTGGTTCCCGACGTTGACCAACTCTCGGCCGAAGCCATCTCGAAGCTCTACACCCATAGTCCAGGCGACTCGATCCAGTACACCGATTTCAGAGGTGATACGTTCAACGTGTCGGTTCCCAAGTCGTGCAACTCGTTCGCCATATTCCCCATCGCCGCCGACGGCACCGCCATCGGCTTGCTGAAGACCTTCGACCTTTACCGCAACCTCGCTCCCGAGGGGAACTGGGTTTCGATGGGCCAGGGCAAGATCCGCGAGCGCCTGTACGCCAACCTCGCGTTCTCCGATGAGCGCCGCGAGCAGTACCGCGAGTCGGACGGCAGCTACACCTTCCCCCGCATGGAGTACCCCGTTGAGGTAGAGCGCGACGCCGACACCCCGGGGCGCTACCGCCTGAAGAATCCGTTTGCCGGCCATCCCTGGGCATCCGAGTTCCAGCATCTTGGGCAGAACGAGGACTCCTACATACTTATCGACGCCACCGATCCTTCGATTATAAAGTTCCCCATTTCGGTTCTTGAGTATAAGCTTGCCGAGTGGAAGTCAGAAGCGCCTATCGTTTATTCCTGGGGTTGGGACCAGCCGTATGCCGGCGGCCCGTGCGGCAAATTTGCCGACAACCGCGTGACGATGCCCGTCAACACCATGCGCCCCATCTCCTGGTACGGGCACAATGACTGGTATACCGATAACGACCTCGAAATCGAATTCCCCGGCTACGTTGACTACTCGATGGAGTGGCACGACGAAGGTGTGCCCGCCATGACCGAGGAGGCTGCCACAATCGATATGGGCGAGATCGCGCCCTCCGTGGCCTCGATCGACTACGCGCTGGTGCCCGCCAACGTGGTTGAGGAAAACCAGTATTTCCCCGAACGCGTTACCGCCATGGTGGCCTCGCACGACCCCTCGCTGACGGTGTATACCGCCAACTTCAGCCGCGCCGGGGTTACGCTCACCATCCCTGCGGCCGAGGTGCCCTACGGCGACCGCTATTTCGTGGCCGTTCCGCGCGACGCCAAGGGTGAGGCCCACTCCGGCATTATCTCCGCGGCACCCATCAGCAAGACCCGCCCCGTTGAGGAGTGGAACGAGATATGCACCGCGACCTTCGAGCATAACGCCATCTACTGTATGTTCGGCATGACCGACCCGTATACGTTTGATGTGGCCGTGCGCGAGAATCCCGACAAGCCCGGGCTCTACTATCTCGTAGAACCTTGGAAAGCGTTCGATACTGATTTAGAAGGTAACGCGGGAGCCTATAACCCGGGCAACGCCTCGCCGCTGTTTATCAACGCTACCGACCCCAACTTTGTGTATATCACCTCCGATGTAAGCGGAGCGCAGATGCAGGGCGACAGCTACATCAACACCGGAGTACGTCCCACCTCCAACTACGGCGAGGTATTTCTCGGCAACAATTATGCCGGAGTTGTAGGGCATAACGAGTATAATGATAAGATTCTCAATCTTGACGGTGCCGTGCTTTCGTACATTATGGATCCGTCGGATAACAACGCGATTGCCGGTCCCTGGCTTGGTGGCCGCTTCAGAATCGTGCTCAATGGCGTGACCGAGGGTGATTCCTCCGTCGAGGTTGTCGAAGAGGAAACTACCGAAGCTCCCGTAGAGTATTACAACCTCCAGGGTGTTCGCGTGGCCAACCCCGGCACAGGCATCTACATCCGCCGCCAGGGCTCGACCGTCACCAAGGTAATCCTCTAAGGAACTCCCAGGGTCGGAGACCCTGTACAATTTTAACCCCACCATAAGCGGCGTATGAAGTGACCCCCAAAAGTTGGACTGGTTAAACATTATCCAGTTATTGAGAGAGT
>CAJUKE010000057.1 GCA_910587075.1 uncultured Muribaculaceae bacterium | reverse complement strand
TGCCGCCTGTCGAGCCGGGCATACGCTGCATATTGCGCAGAACAAACGGAGCAGCTATGCTGTCCGTCTTGCCGGTGCGTCGCCCCGCTACGATAACGGTAGTGTTCGCGCCGATTAACTGCGTGAGGCGTTGGGGCTTGTTAAAGTACACTTTCTTCTGTGCCATCGTCGGGAACGTTCTTAGGGTCAGGGAAAATATCAAATTGACGAAGGCTCGCTGAATGGCGCACCAGCCTTCGGCTGACGTTCGCCGCTCGCTTCGTCGATTGTCGGAAAAAGTTCCGACAATTCGAGGTCTACTTCCTCGAACTCGACATCCTCAATGTCGAGGGTTTCGGCCCGGTACTTCTCAATCATGGCCGATATTTTCTCGGCTATGTTGGGAATAGGCTCGATGCCGAGGACACGCGGATCATCGGTAGCCGTGAAGGGCTGAACGAGGATTTGGTCGAGCGGTATTGCCTGTTCGTCTTCGAGGTCAACGCGGTTCAGTTTGCCGTAGGCGGTTGCGGCGCGTTCCATAGTCTTGCTGTCCTTACGCTTCTCCGCCATCTTATAAGTGGCGATAAGCATTTCATTTGTACGCCAACGGTGGAAGTCGCGTGAGGCGGAGCCGAGCATGGGGAGCAGCGACTTCACAACGGCAAGGTCGGAATACGCCGTTGTGCGGTGTATGTTGTGGCGTTGGCACACCTCGGCGACAAACTCGCGGTCTGTGCCGTCGGGGTTGGCGATGAACCAGTTATACATTTCGCGCACACGCAAGACTTTCTCGACCATCTGGCCGGGATAACGCTCGCGCAACTCAACCTCTTTGGTAAAGAGTTCGGCGCGGCAAACTTCGATTGCATTGGGATATGACATAAAAACGGCTTATGTACTGCGAAGATACATAAGCCGTTTTATGCTGTAAAAGACGGGATTATTTACTCTGTTGGATTGCTTTCATTACCTCTTATAAATATCGCACCCGGCTCTTTGAATTTTATCGGAAGAACCAAATGGAAGTTTTTCTTTAAGTGGGGAATATAGTATTTAACGCGGAATTTGGGCAACGCATTAACGAGTCTTAATGCCTCTTGATTGACAGCCTCGTTTTTGCTCGGGCGCCGGAAAATCGTCGGGTCGCTGATTGAGCCGTCAGGATGAACGGTAAATTCAACCAATATTCTTTCGCTACCCTTGAATCCTTCGGGAATACGGATATTTTCATCAAGCCATTCTTTGAGTTTTCCGTTACCTCCGGGGAATTCGCAGCGGGGTTCAAGATATGGCCAAGTATTCCTCGCTTCCGCTTTTATTCTGTTCTGAGTTTCAGACGACACTGTGAGGAATACGGCACGATTGCCATACTCGTCGTTTTTTATTTCCACCGCTTGAATGGAGTCACGGGGCACCATGTCAAGGCCAGCTCCTGGTATCCACTCGTTATTGAAATAGTAGAATACGGTTTCGCAGTCCCGTTCGGTAAGAGGGAACTGAATTTCGCGGACAATCGTGTCGTTCTCACAGTAATTCTGCGCAAACGCAATGCACGACTGAACAATCATCAGGAGAATTAAAAGTAACTTCTTCATATAGATTAAGTTATCTAATTTTACCAAAGAGTTTTGGATAGGCCAAAGCCATTCCGACGGCAAATTTAGGTAAGAAAAATGGATTCGGTCTTAACAAATGTATAGACCGCCTTATTTTTTGGTGTTCTTACCCGGATTTTTCGCCAGTTCTCGTCTGATACGGCTGAGATGGTTGGGCGTAATCATTAGGAAGGAGGCCAAATCTTTCAATGTTACGGTTTCGACAATTTGGGGATATTGTTCACACAATTCCACATAACGCTGACGTGGCGACTTGCGATAGAGATTGAGCAAGCGCATGAATACCATGTTGAACAGCGATTTGTATTCATCGAGCAATGAAGGGGAAAGAAATGCCTTGAATGTTTTTAACGGCACTCGTAGTATCTCACAATCAGTGCCTGCGATAATTGACATTTGGGAGGGTTCTCCGTGTAATGATGAATGAAAATCGGTAATGAACTGACCCGGGAAGGCAAAATTTACTACTGCTTCATCTCCGGAATCACTTATGGTAACTACTTTGAAATAGCCCGATACGACAAGAGCGGCATAACGTGCGATTGTTCCTTGCTGGACGAATCGCTCTCCCTTATTATAATGGCACAGAGTTCCATTCTCGCGGCAATAATCAGTTGCTGCCGAGAGATCCAAAAAGTCGATATATGAATTGAACTGTGCCATAAACAATTACAAAGTTAGCAAAAATTTTGCTATTCATCATCTTCCATATCCAATAAATTGCGGTGGGCGTTTTCGATGGCGAGCGGCGAGCCTACCTGAGCAAGCATCATTTCCTGTGAATGGAGTTTGACCTTAGAGGCAGCCTTGCCTCGGCGGTAGGCTTTCGACACGTCCGTACTGCGGTCGGCGATGTCGGAACGCAGCACATCAGCCGGAATATCGAGTATTACGGCGATGTCGGAAATTTTGAGGTAGATCGAGGCGAATTTCTCAATCTGCTGCAAGTCGTTCTCGGAATAGGTCATGGAGGGGTACTGAATGGTTAGTGATAAGGTCGTTGACCTGTGCATGGAGATTTGCGAAAATCTCCGGCGAGGTCGAAATGAAAGCGGACTCGTGGCGGTTGCCGCGAGTTAGGTTCTGCGATGTGATGACGCTGACCGTGTCGCCGCGCTCGGATTTCACCAACAAAATCTTGCTGTGGTTGTCAGCAAGATATGTGCGCTCGATAACTTGGGTGATGAACGCCCAAAGTTTGAGCGTCTTGTTGGTGGCCTTGTGGTCAAGCACAAGGTTAATCCGGCTCACGCGCTTATCCTTTGTAATAAAGAATAAGCGGCGAAGAAATTCCTCGGAGATTGAGAAGGAAGTCTGCCAGACTTCCGCGACACCGACCTGCGACAAAATCCATTCGAGGATGTCGGCTACCTGCACGGCATTACTCAGATAAGCCTGAAAAGGATTATCTGAGAGTGGCCGAAGGATTTTGTCAATGGAGGTGCTTCGCTTCATTTCTTCTTGGATTTGCTACCGGCGGCAGAACGTTTTGCTTTTGCAGATTGCGAGGGTTTGGCCGTGGGGCCGGGAGCTACATAATGGTCGTATGCCTCCCAGTTGGCATGGAGTTTCTTGTCGAGCGATATAAGTTCTTTGAGGAACGGATAACGCTCGGAGTCCGGGCAGGTGTAGTTTTCAAGCGAGAGCGAGCGGAGGCGCAGATGCAGCTCGCGCATACGTTGGAGAAGCGAAAGGTTCTCAACGTACTTCGCCTTGATTTC
>CAJUKE010000056.1 GCA_910587075.1 uncultured Muribaculaceae bacterium | reverse complement strand
ACTCTCTCAATAACTGGATAATGTTTAACCAGTCCAACTTTTGGGGGTCACTTCAGTAGCCGCGGTTGGTGGGGTAAGGTGCCCCGACAAGGATACAAGGTCGGAGACCTTGCACAGGTGCGTGTTGTGCAAGGTCTCCGACCTTGGGCGTTTTGGGAGGGGTGGGAGGATTGGGAGGGGTGGGATTGGTGGGTTAGGGGGTGGTGACGAGGCGGATGGGGAGGGCGTCGGAGCCGGTGTCCTCGGTGGACATGGTTTTGACGCGGAAGAGGCAGTTGGCGGTGTAAGGGCCGAAGTCGAAGTTGAAGTAGTTCATATCCCAGGCGGCACAAGCTGTTTTGGCGCCGGCCTCGATGTGGCCCGTGGGGTTGATTTTGCGCAGCCAGTAGAGTGCCCCGGCGTTGTTGGGGAGGTTGTAGGGGATGGGTCGGTAGATGTTGGTGGCGTGGCGGTCCTGGGTGAGGACGTAGTCGACGTCGCCGTAGAGGAGGCGCCCCATATTGGCCTCGCTGAACTGCCAGGCGACGTTGCGCCGCCCCTGCCCCGATTTGGAGATGGGGAAGAAGATCTGGTGGGCGTTCTGCTTGTTGTATACCACCACGCCGCGCATACCGTAGGAGGCGTTTTTGCCGTCGTAGCCGGTGGCGGCGGCGAAGGAGGTCTGTGTGGTGGAGGCCCCGTCGCCGTAGAGGATGCCGAAACCGAACTCGGCGTGGGTGGTCAGTGAGTTGAATTGGTCGTAGGTGGGGAGGTAATAGGTCTTTGAGTCACCATTGACCTTTATAGGGGTCCATTGGAGCTGGTCGGTTGTTTCGCCGGTGTTCTGGCCGTTTGTCTTGCTGTCGGTGAGCCAGTAGCCCATGATGTTGCGCCAGGTGCGGGAGGTGCCGGAGCTGAGGCTGAGGCTTCGGCGCGCCCCGGAGGTGTTGATACTCACCATATGGCCCCATTTGTCGTTGTTCTCTTCGAGGATGCCGTGCACGAGGTTGCGGCGCTTGAACATAGAGCCGAAGCGGAGCGGGGAGCCTACGAAGCTCCCGCCGGTGGCGGTAGAGGTCTCGTAGATGCCGCCGTTCGCGTTGTCCTTGAAGGAGTCGCGGCCCCCGTGGTGGAGGTTGTAGGCGGCCCAGGTGGCGCCCCCGGGGTCGACCTGCATGGGGTCGTAGCCTTGGCGGAGGAACACGCGGTGGGCGCATTTCTCGCCGTTGTACTTCACGAGCACCACGGCGCAGTCCTTCTTGCCTTTGAAGCCGACTTTGAAGCGCACGGCCGATTTGGTGCGGCCGTAGAGCACGCCGTTGACCATCGTGGTGGTGTTGTCGCCCTTGAGGGAGAAGTTGCCGGTGGTGTTGCCCGACTCGATTTCAGCGCTCCAGGAGCCTTCGTTGGCCATTACGATGTAGTCGGCGTCGCGGCGTGGGCCGGAGCGCCCCATGAGGGTCACTTCGAACTCACTGGGAGTGCCTGTCGCGTCGCGCCACACGGCCTTGGGATTGGTGATGCGGGGCACCTGGAGGATGCTGGCGTACTCGGTGAGCACGGTGCCGTCGGCGAAGGTGGCGGTCACCTTCAGTTTCGCCTTGCGGTGGTGGTACTCATAGGGGTTGTTGCCCGAGTATCCCGAGTTGAGAATCATGGTTTTGGCGCGGGTGAAGAGGGGGAGCATCAGGGTGCGGGCGCCCGCCTCTTCGTTCACGAGGTAGTTCTCCTCCAGGTTGTCGTATTCGACATCCGGCTCCCAGGCGCGGGCCTGGAGCTGCTCCTTGGTGAATTCGCGGTAGTTCTGCGGGCCGCGGGTGCGGGTCACGCCGTCGGTGCAGACCATCGAGGTGGTGTTGTAGTAGCAGTTCCTCAGGTCGGTGAGGGCCTGGTTGACGCTGCCGGAGATGTGGCTGTTGTAGGTTTTGTCGGGCACGAGGTTCGTGGGGGAGTTCTTCACCAGGCGCAGCGCGAGGAAGCCGAGATAGGGGTGGGCCGAGCGGTCGGCGGTCTCCTGTCCGGCGGGGATGAGGCCGTTGTAGGTGTTCCAGGCGGGTCGGTTCCATAGGAAGTCGTTGGTGGAGACCCCCGCGGCGGGCACGGCTCCCGCGGCGGGGAAACTGCCGGCGGCCTTGTCGTAGGGGCCCCAGTCGTTCTCCACGATCTCTACGCGGAGTTTCTGAATATCGCCTATGTAGCGTATCGGCATATCGACGCGCTGGTTGTAGAGGTAGGGCATATAGTAGGGTTCAGGGACGTAGAGGGCGGGTTTCTCCTCGACGTACTCGATGTGCCATTCGGGCTGGTTGGCCCACCCCTTGAAGCGGAGGGTGAGCTTGTAGTGGTGGTTTCGCTGGGCGTTGTAGTTGTAGGTGGTGTTTTTGCCGAGCATGAAGCGGTATTTGATGGGTCCGCTGGTGGTGTTGAGGTCGTTAGTCGATTCGTAGAACCCCTCGACCTCGATGTATGTGCCGGTGGCGATCTTGTCCTTGGTGTCGTAGTCCCAGGGGCGTTTGTGCCAGTCGGCGTCGGGGCGGTTGAGGTACTCGTGGACCCATCCGGCTTTCGGCTCCTTGTTGAAGCGTTCGTCGCCCGGGTAGTCGCCCTGCATGTTCTCGTAGAAGAAAAGCGCCGGGGCGGTGGCCGAGTGGTCGGAGCCGAGCACCGGGGTGCCGTTGTTTATGGCGAGCCATTTGGTGCGGTTCGCCTCGCCGTCGCCGGGGTTGGCGTCGGCGGGGCCGCTGTTGTTGAAGAAGATGGTTTCGCCGTCGAGGTGGAGCACGTCGGAGCGGTCGGCCAGGGAGGATGAGGGGGAGTTGTCCTCGCCCAGGTGGCAGGAGCGGGGTATATCCTTCACGGTGACCTTGTGGATGTATATGTTGACGTTCTTGTGGAGGCCCGAGCCGTCGAATGCCACGGTGACTTTCGAGGCCAGGCGCTTGATCCACGCGTGAAGCGAGGCGTTGGCGCGGTCAATGCGGAGGGTCGGGGCCTGGTGTCCGGCCACGGGGCGGTCGGTGGTTTTGTCGGATGCGGCGGTGAAGTAGCCGAACATCTGCGGGTTGGCCGATGCGGCGGAGGTGTTCCAGTCGACGGTTATGGCGCGGAGGCGCTCCTCGGCGGTCATATCGTCGTCGGAGAAGAGAGCGGTTTCGCTCACGCGGTGGTTGGCGATGGCGTAGAAGCGGTATTTCCCGTAGGGGAGGCCCGAGAGATAGAAGGATGCCTTTGCCTGGGCTCCCTCGGTCCAGGAGCCGCCGTTCGCGGCGTCCTCGGGGCTCATCGAGGGGGTGTCGGTGTGCGAGAGGTTCTTGTCGAGGCCGTAGAGCTCGTTCTCGTTGAAGAGACGGGCCAGGGAGCCATCCTCGTTAAAGGCGGCCACCTGGAGGGTTTTAATGGCCTCTATGGCGTTTCCGGCGGCTCGCGAGCCACCGAGGTCGTTGGCGACGTTGGGGAAGAAAGAAACGGTCATGGCGACGTCGGCCTGACCGGGGCCCACGGGGCGGTCGTCGAGGAGGGGGTCGTCGACGCACGAGGGGAGTATGAGGAGGGAGAGGAGAGAGAGGGTAAGGGGGAGTATATACTTGAGTGGCATGATACTGGGG
>CAJUKE010000055.1 GCA_910587075.1 uncultured Muribaculaceae bacterium | reverse complement strand
AAGGCTACGTCGGAGGCTACGACTTCGACCGCTCGACCGTTGACCGCGAACTCGCAAAGAACGATGGCAAGCAGGTGAACGTCCTTATCGACAGCCTCGGCGGTTCACTCGCCACCGGCCTCTCTATCTCCGCAGCCTTCCGCAACCACGGCAATGTCAATGTGCATTTCGTGGGTCTCAATGCTTCGGCCGCAACCATCGCTTCGCTCGGCGCGGCCCGTATCTCCATCGATGCCGGGGCCATGTACCTTGTGCATAAATGCTCGATGGCCTTCTTCGAGTGGGGCAGTCTTAACAGCGACCAGTTCGCAACGCTCATCGCCGACTGTGAGAAAATCAAGGCCGACCTCGACAAGCTCGACCTTAACTGCGCCCAACTCTACGCCTCGCGCTGCAAGCGCAAGACGGAAGACCTTCTCGCCCTGATGAAAGCAGGCGGCTGGCTCACGGCAAAGGAAGCCCTCGACTGGGGATTTGTCGATGAAATCACGGACCTTGCCGATGAACCGGCCCCGAAGCTCACCGACGCGCTCGCTTCGGCTATGGCCTCGGAGGGTATGCCGATACCTAACATACCCATCGCCGAAGTCGACAAGGACAGTGCGTTTTCTCGCTTCCTCGCCGCCCTGACTTCCTTCTTCAAACCGTTAACCAATCCCATTACCACCGCAATGATCAAGACTTACACCTTCTTGTCGGCTATCCTCGCCGACAAGCCGCTGACCGTCAAAGACGGTGCGGCTACGGTTACAGTGGCGCAGCTCGACGCCATAGAAGACGCGCTCGCCGAGAAAGACCGCCTCTGCAACGAGCAGAAACAGACCATCGCAGACCTTCAGGCCAAACTCGCCAAGACTCCGGCGGAGCCGTCGAAGCAGGTTGTCGAGGACAACAAGCCCGGCGGCGAACCCAAGCCCAAGAACGATGTCGAGCAGTTTGTAGATACCTACAACTCCGCCAAAGCCCTCTTTGCCGAGGTCTGACCCACTCATCAACTCTTAACTCATCAACTCATCCACCCGAATATGGCAGGTAAATTAACATTCACCCTCAAGGAGTATCAGGAAGCCGCCGTGAAGTATCGCGCCGACCTCCTTATGCTCCCCATTATCGGTATCGGCGACACGCTCCAGTATATGACAGGGCGCCCCGGTATCCGATACAAGGAGCGCGTCGGCAACCTCACGGGCGACGCGCAGTTTGCGCCCTACAATCCGCAGCGTGCCGTGGACTACAACCTCGGCATCGAGTTCCGAGACCTCGAAACTTTCTTTGGCTCCGTTGTCGCCAACTTCGAGCCTAACTCGGCTATCTCAACGCTTCTCGGCACCGGCGCCACAAAGGGCGACGGTCAGATGACTACACCCACGGCCCGCCACGTCCTCGCCAAGATTGCCAAGAACCTCTCGGAGCATCTGAACGATGCCGTATGGAACGGCAGACGGAACGCCGCCGGAGATACCACCGCCGACCTTTTCGACGGCTTCGACACGATTACCGAAAAGGAAATCGCCGCAGGTGCCATCGCCACCGAGGAAGGCAACTACATGAAGTTCGACGATGCCATCACTGCGGCCAACGCCGTAGACATCGCCAAAGAAATCCTCTTTTCGCTCGACCCGCGCCTCCGCGCCCAGGACCTCTATCTCTATTGCTCGCAGGACTTCGTCGACAAGTACAACGAAGGCTACCTGCTTACCCACGGCGGCATACCTTACAACACCCAGTACGGACAGGGTGCCGTGGAGGGTTCCAACGGCAAGTTGAAGTTCTGCCCCCTCTACAACAAGGCCGGGACGAAGTTCATGCACGTTACCACCAAGAGCAATATGCTCGTGGGATACGACCAGATGGGCGATGTCGAAAACGTGATGATCAAGGAGTTCGCACCCTTTATCCTTTCATACATCGCCACTATGTTCTTCGGCGTTCAGTTCGAGACTATCGACAAGCGCCGCTTCAAAACCATTGAAATCGCAGTGTAACTATGGCAAAAGTTTGTACCTCGATACAGAAAAGTCTCGGGTGGTGCCAGGGCACCCCCGAGCTTCCCGGTGTGAAACGCCGTATCTACTACCTCGCCAAAAGCGAGATAGTGGTGTTCCCGCAGCTTCCCCGCGATGAACTGGGCCGCGCTACTTCGGCTATCCTCGCCGGCTCGTTCACTCTCGCCGCAGATGCCAAGTGGAAATACATCGACATCCTCCCCGACAAGTCGCAGCTTACTTCGGAGGCGCAGGGCGAGTTGCCCTCGCAGACGCAGCTTAACAAGCTCACTGCCGTTCACCCCGGAGTCGGTGCCGATGCGTCGGCTGCCGCAGCCTACATCAACAACACCGACAACGTGTTTGTCGTGGAGGACATGAAAGGCAACTTCCGCGTCCTCGGCAATGACAAGTGGCTCACTAAGGCTACTGTCGCCCAGGATCTCGGTCAGGGTGCCACCGGCACGACCTCGACAACTATCTCCGTCGAGGCTACCGACGAAGTGCCCGCGCCCTTCTATGTCGGTACGCTCGAAACCGAGGACGGAGACATTGATTGCTCGCACAAGGCCGCGTAATTCTTTACCCTATGGACGATATAAGAAGCGTCAGGAAAGGAACATTGGCGTTGGACCCAAGCATAGATGATCTGTTGAAAGACATCTGCGTGCCTTCGCTTGACGTTCCCGACCTCGACGCTTCTTTTTGCTCTGCAGCTCCGGCCAAAGACCTGTTCGCCGAGAAGAAACGTGCGGCATGGAAAGACGTGCAACAGGCCGAAGCCCGTTGCGACTTCGCACCAAACAAGGTGCGAATTTCCTACCGCAATCCGGCTTTCGGTATCATATCGCTCTGGAAGAAATCGGTGTACGGGCGCACCCTTACCGACATAAAGAGCGACCCCGATATGGTCGAGAAGTTTGCCGAGGGCATGAATACCCTTGTCCGGCAAATCCTCGGTCATTCGCTCGCCACCGGCGACTGGGCCATAGTTACCTCGCCCAAGCGTCGCCACAAGGTCAGAAATTTTGCATCGCAAATTTCTGCCCGGCTCGCCGAACTTCTCGGCATACCTTTTTATGAAGACGTTGCCGAGTGCCACTCTAAGCATCGTGTCGGGGCTGTCTTTACCTTTGGCGCACAACCGCCCTCCGAGCGCAACATTATCGTATTTGACGATTTTGTTACGTCCGGCGCCACGATGATCTCGATGCGCGAACTACTGATGCCACTCGGCAAAAACCTCGTGTTTTTCACAGGAATAAACAATAAACTTTGACCCCTTGCGCCATAATAATTTTGACCCCTCTATGGACCACAAATTCACTGAACAGATAAAGCAGTGGCTCGAAAAGCCCGAAACTGAGCGCGACTACTCCGTCGGCGCTCTTTACCTTTTGAAGCTGTCGGGCAATCAGATTATGTACCGTAACATAATCGCGCAGATTGACCGCCGCCACGATGTCGTGGACTATCAGCTTCAGAAGTATTACAACTTCCGCGTTCAGGCTCTCACTCACGCGCAGGTCGAGGAAATGGCGGCGCAGGTGGAAACCATCGTGGCCGAACATATTCCGCTGGCGGCTAACGCCGACCAAAATCCGGCAAAGGGCCGACGTGCCGACCACGATTCACTCCCCGACGAAATCAAGGCGAAGTACGTTGAGAACCTTTCGCTTCTCCAACGTATGCGCGAGC
>CAJUKE010000054.1 GCA_910587075.1 uncultured Muribaculaceae bacterium | reverse complement strand
GTCGGCGTGATCCTGCTCAACGACGTAAACAAGGTTACCGAAAACATGTCGGTGCGCCGCACCGGCGAAATCGCCTCCATCCCCGTGGGCGAGGGCGTCTTCGGCCGCGTGATCAACATTCTCGGCGAGCCCATCGACGGCCGCGGTCCCATCGAAGGGAAGCTCATCCGCCTCCCGCTGGAGCGCAAGGCCCCCGGCGTTATCTACCGCCAGCCCGTGAAGCAGCCCTTGCAGACCGGCATCAAGGCAGTCGACTCGATGGTGCCCATCGGCCGCGGACAGCGCGAGCTCATCATCGGCGACCGCCAAATCGGCAAAACCGCCATCGCCATCGACACCATCATAAACCAGCGCAAGAACTTCGAGGAAGGGAAGCCGGTTTACTGCATCTATGTGGCCATCGGCCAAAAAGCATCATCCGTGGCCGCCATCGTGGAGACCCTCCGCAAGCACGGCGCCCTCGACTATACCTGCGTGGTAGCAGCCACCGCCGCCGACTCCGCGGCCATGCGCTACTACTCACCCTTCGCCGGCGTGGCCATCGGCGAATACATCCGCGACACAGGCCGCGACGCCCTCATCGTTTACGACGACCTCTCGAAGCAGGCCGTGGCCTACCGCGAAATCTCCCTTATCCTCAAACGCCCCTCGGGCCGCGAGGCTTACCCTGGCGACATCTTCTACCTGCACTCGCGCCTTCTCGAACGCGCCGCCAAAATCATCGACAACCAGCAGGTGGCCGAAAAGATGAACGACCTCCCCGAGGCCCTCAAGCCCATCGTGAAAGGTGGCGGCTCGCTCACCGCGCTCCCCATCATCGAAACCCAGGCCGGCGACGTTTCGGCCTACATCCCGACCAACGTGATCTCCATCACCGACGGCCAGATCTACCTCGAAACCGCCCTCTTCAACCGAGGCATCCGCCCCGCCATCAACGTGGGTATCTCCGTGTCCCGCGTAGGCGGTAACGCGCAGATCAAGTCGATGAAGAAGGTGGCCGGCACGCTGAAAATCGACCAGGCCCAGTTCCGCGAGCTCGAATCGTTCACCAAGTTCGGCGGCGACATCGACCCCGTGACCGCCCGCGTCATCGACCGCGGCCGCAAGAACGAGCGTCTGCTCATCCAGCCCCAGTACAAACCCTGGCCCGTCGAGGACGAGGTTGCCGTAATCTACTGCGGCGTTAACGGCCTCCTGGCCGACGTGCCCGCCGAGAAAGTGGCCGACTTCGAGGACGGACTCCTGCAGCTGCTCCACGCCAAACACGAAGAGGACGTGCTCGCCGTGATCCGCTCCGGCCAGCTCACCGACGACTGCACCGCCAAGCTCAAGGAAGCAGCCGCGGAAGTGGCCGCCCGCTTCGCCTGACCCCTCCTCCACCCCCGACTATAAACCCCAACACCAACCAGCACAACCTCATTTCGCGCTAAATGGCAACCCTTAGAGAACTAAAAGGACGCATAGGCTCGGTTCGCTCCTCGGAGAAAATCACCGGCGCTATGAAGATGATTTCCTCGGCCAAGATGCACAAGGCTGAGCAGGCCCTGCGCCAGCTCCAGCCCTTCAGAAGCCAGATTGAAACCATCATCGCCAACCTGGCCGCTTCCGACGCGGCTTTCTCATCGCCTCTGA
The DNA here is from genome assembly GCA_910587075.1 of uncultured Muribaculaceae bacterium. Taxonomy (GTDB): domain Bacteria; phylum Bacteroidota; class Bacteroidia; order Bacteroidales; family Muribaculaceae; genus UBA7173. The sequence continues at coordinate 2,872 of CAJUKE010000054.1, read as the reverse complement.
TGGAGAGCCGCCCGGTCGAGAAACTCACGCTGGTGGCATGGGGCTCCGACGACGGCCTTTGCGGCGCCTACAACGTCAACATCTTCAAGCAGCTCCTGCAGCGCCTCGCGGCCTACCGCGACCAGTATGGCGAATCGGTCGAGATCACCGTCATACCCGTCGGCGCGAAGATGGCCAAAGCCGTAGGCAAGCTCAACCTCCCCGGTGTGAAGGCCGGAGATGCCGGAAACATCGACTCCAAGAGCACCGACAAGGACGTCACCGCCTTCACAGCCCGACTCCGCGACATGTTTCTCGACAAGGCGACCGACCGGGTCGACACGCTCTATATGGAGTTTAAATCGGTAAGCCGCCAGCGCGTGGCCGTCGGACAGCTCCTCCCCGTCACCCAGGACGTGTTCGCCGTCGACAACGGCAAGCAGGCCGACCGCCCGTACCTCTTCGAGCCCTCGGCCGAGGTGATATTCCGCCGCATCCTCCCCATGTACCTCATGGCCGTGATGCAGGACATCTTCACCGAGAACCGGGCCAGCGAACAGGCAGCGCGCGTGATGGCTATGCAGAGCGCCAACGACAACGCCAAAAAACTCATCGACCAGCTGCAGCTCGAATACAACAAGCTGCGCCAGGCCGCGATTACCACCGAACTGCTCGACATCCTCGGCGGCCAGGTGAAATAGGCACCAACCTATAAGGTCCGCCGGGGTTAGCGCCCCGGCGGGTCACTGAGAAAAAAACAAAAGAACGTAACTGAAACAACAACATTAAATGGGTAGCATCAAAGAATACTTTTCATCCTTAGGGAAGGGAATTTCAAGCCTCGTCAAAGGACTTGAGGTAACCGGAAAGGAGTTCGTCACCCCTAAGATCACAGAAAGATACCCCGAAGACCGCGAGACCCGTCACGTTCCCCAGCGCTTCCGCGCCGTCCTCCAGTTCAAATACGACCAGGAGGGCAACCACCGCTGCATCGCTTGCGGCACCTGCGAGCGCAACTGCCCCAACGGCACGCTGACCGTGGAGACCAAGATGGTCGACACCTGGGACGGTAAAAAGAAGAAGAAACTCGACCGCTACATCTACGACCTCGGTAGCTGCACCTTCTGCCAGCTTTGCGTGACAACTTGCCCCACCAACGCCATCGAGTTCAGCAACGACTTCGAACAGGCCGTGTTCACCCGCGAGAAACTCGTCAAGCAGCTCAACTATCTCCCCGAGAAACCCGAGCCCAAGCCCACCCCCGAGCAGATCGCCAAGATGGAGGCTGAGCGCCAGGCCAAGATAGAGGCAGCCAAAGCCGCCGCCGCTGCCAAGAAGGCCGCTGCCGCAGACGCCCCCGCGGCTCCCGCTCCCGCCGACGACAAAGCCGCCAAAGCACTCGCCGCCGCGGCCGGCGACCCCGAGAAGCTCGCCAAAATACAGGCAGCGCTCAAGGCCAAGGCCGAGCGCGACGCCGCCAAGAAAGCCGGCGAAGCCTGAACCCCTCCCCCGGGCCGCGCGAGAGCGGACGGGTGAAACCAATCAAACGCTTAAAACAAAAATCAAACCAATCATATGGATTCTGTAGGAAGTATCATCGTCTACGCGGTAATAGCCTTGGCGATTATCGTTTGCTCGGTGCTTGCTGTAACAACGCGCAAGATACTGCGCGCCGCCACCTACCTGCTGTTCGCCCTCTTCGCGACCGCCGCCCTCTACTTTCAGCTCGACTACGAGTTCCTGGGGGCCGTGCAGATCGCCGTTTACGCGGGCGGCATAGTGGTGCTCTTCGTCTTCTCCATCCTGCTGACGAGCCACCCCGGCGACAACAGTGCCAAACTCGCTTCTAAAAAACGCGTCCTGGGACTTACAGGAGCGCTCCTGACGTTCCTCGTCGCCGGATATTCGCTCGTGAGCCGCTGCTCGCTGTGGGGCGCCACCCCGCAGGGCGATAACCCCGACATGGCGCTCATCGGCCAGACCCTCATGGGCACCGGCAACGGCCAGTACCTCCTCCCCTTCGAGGCAATAAGCGTGCTGCTGCTCGCCTGCATCATAGGCGGAGTGGTGATCGCCCGCAAAAATGATTAATCGACACTGACGGAAAAAAGACAATCATGGACATCACCATCCTCTATTACCTGCTTCCGAGCCTCTTCATGTTCTGCTGCGGCATCTACGGGTTCATAACCCGCCGCAACATGATCGCGATGCTCATCTCTCTGGAGCTGATGCTCAACGCGGTCGACATGAACTTCGTGATATTCAACCGCTTCCTATTCCCCGGACAGCTTGAGGGAATGTTTTTCACGCTTTTCGCCATCGCGCTTGCCGCAGCTGAAACTGCTCTCGCCATCGCGATCATCATCAATATGTTCCGCGTGTCGGAGGATATTGATGCGTGCGACGCCAACAAAATGAAACACTAACCGCCGCTATGCAACCCGTAATTCCCATACTGATTTTAGCAATCCCCCTGGCGATGTTCCTGCTGCTCGGCCTCACCGGCCACAAGATGCAGCACCGCTGGGCCGGCATCGCCGGCACCCTGGGGATGGGCGTCACAATGACGCTGGCCTACATCACGGCTTTCACTTATTTCTTCTCGGGTAGCCCCGACTTCATCGACGCCGAGAGCCACACCCGTCTGCAGGCGGTTATCTTCAACTACGACTGGCTGGCCTTCACCGACAGCCTCGTGATCCGCCTCGGCTTCCTGCTCGACCCGATTTCGGCCCTGCTCTTAGTTGTGATCACCACCATCTCCTTCATGGTGCACCTCTACAGCAACGGCTACATGCGCGACCACCACGGAGTCTGGGAGACAGGTTTCCAGCGTTTCTACGCCTTCCTGTCGCTCTTCAGCTTCTCGATGCTCGGCCTGGTAGTGGCC
>CAJUKE010000053.1 GCA_910587075.1 uncultured Muribaculaceae bacterium | reverse complement strand
TGTCGCTCTCGGTGTGGGGCACGCTGTTGGGCCTGATAGGCATGATCATAGCCCTGCCGCTAACCACCCTGCTCCTCTCCTACTACCAGCGCTACGTCATAAACCGCTCCGACTCCACTCCCGCCGAGAAGCAGCTCGACTCCAAGGCTCTCGACGACATTACCAAAACCGGCTCCCGCTGACCCCCTTACTCCGCAAAATACACAGGCCCGACGCCATAGGTGCGCCGGGCCTGGAGTGTATTGTGTTTCGCGAAGGATTATTTCACGGGGAGCTTGACGGTGTGGCCGTCGAGGGTGACGAGGTAGATGCCGGGTCGGAGGGGTATCTCAACCGAGGAACCGCCAAGGTCGCCGCTGAAGAGAGCCACGCCAGATAGCGAATGAACGCTTACGCTCGAAGCGCCCTCAACGAGGATGCCGCCGGGCACGGCCACGGCTCTGCCCGAAACCGCCGTCACCCTTTCAACCGACGACTCGCCGGCCACGATAACCGCGGCGTTGCTTCGGATGGATTCCGAGGGGGTGAGAGTTGTCACATGGTAGGTATAGCGGGTGCCGGTCTGGGCGGTGGCGTCGAAGTACTCGCGGTCGGTGGTGGTCGCGAGCTTCACACCGTCGCGGTACACGTTGTACGACTCCACGGTGTGCTGGTCCGCGGCGGAGACGAATGTGACGTCGTCGATCATCACGCCGAACATATCATGGCTGACGTAGTTGATGGCGAAATACTTGGCATCGGCGGGGAGGCGGAACTCATATTTCTGCCAGCCGAACTTCTGCTTGAGTATGGTGGACACCTCGGTGAAGGCCGCGGGATCGGCGGTGGTCGAGGAGCTCATGACGCGCACGGTCTCGGGATAGGTCTCGGAGATGATGTTGAGGTAGAACGACATATAGCTGCCACCCTCGGTAACTGGCGAAATCAGCCAGTCGTTGGCCGGGTCGGGCTTGACGTCGCCGATGATCTCGGGGCAGGTGGCGAGGAGATACTTGTCGCCGGTAGCGGCCTCAAGCCCCTCCCCTACCCTGTTGGCGTTGACCACGAGGAACGCCTTGGGGAGCTGCTCGTTGGGCATCACCTGGTTGGCGAACTTATACACGCTCTTGCCGTCGCCGTCGTAGGCGGTGAAAGCGCCCATCTCGGTCCCATAGTAGAAGTCGTCAAGCTGCTCGAACGACTCGGTGAGGGTTTTGTTGAGCACCGGTTCCTGCCAGCTGAGAATCACGCCTCCGTCGCGGGAGTCGGCTCCGAGAGTGGTGACCACGGGGAGTTCCGGGCGGCGTACATGGCACACGGCGGAAGCTACGTCGTTGGAGGGCACTTCGTCGCCCGAAACGAGCTCGGCCTTGATGGTAAGCTCGGCGTCAATCTGCTCGGTCGGCGGGGTGAACATCCAGTCGACGCTCTTTTCGGTGCCGAGGGGGATGCTCTCGACGGCCACTTCCTGGCTGGCGAGCGCGGTGCCGTCAGGCGCGGTGGCGGTGAAGCGCACCTTGGGGGCCACGGCGTTGAAACCGAGGTTGGCCACGCGGGCCGAGAACTTGGCGGCGGTACCGGCCACGAGGGGGTCGGCCGAGGTGACTTCGAGCACCGCGAGGTCGGTGGCGGCGGAAACCGCTACCTGGTAGGAGTCAATGGCGTAGACGTAGTCAACATCGGCCAGCTCGACGTCGATGACGAACTGCACCCACTCCTTCCCCTGGAACCGGGCCGGGAGGGGGTATGTGACCTCCATCCAGTCGGTGGCCGAAGAGCAGTTGATGGTGCCGAGATGCACGAGGTCCTCGGAATCGTAATCGCGGGCGTAAACGTCCATATTCGACGCATAGGAGGCGTAGCGCATGGCCTTGATGGTGAACGCCACGTTGCCCAACCCCTTGGTGGAGAATTTCGGCAGCGACACGCGGCCCATGGTCGAACCTTCGTCGAAGGGGCTGTAGGCCATGAGTGCGCTCTGGTTGTCGTCGGGCACGCACCCCGAGGGGTCGCTGATCATCCAGCGGCCTGAATAGCCGTCGGGGCGCTGGATGGTGAGCGGCGTGTACTTCATATCGAGATTGTCGAAGCGCTCGATGGCGGGGAGGGCGTAGGGGGTGCCGAGCATTTCGGACACATATACGGGATCCTGGTCGATCCAGGCGGTCTCGTCCTGGCTGACACCCGCGGCGTTGCGCGAGAGCACTTTGAGCTTGGTGGTGCGGAGCTTGGCCCCGGGCTCCATAGTGTAAGTGTAGGTCAGTTCGCCGCTTACGGTGGCGAGCTCGCGGAAGTCGCCGTCGGGCCCGTCATTGAGGTAGACGATGTAGTCGAGGTTGGCGAAATCGACGTAGCCCCCATCCTTACCCTCGGTGGGAGGAGTCCAGGTGATGGTCATCGACATATTGTCGGGGGTGAGTGTGGCCGCGAGGTCGTGGACGCGCATCGGGAGCACCACCCCGGTATATACCGTCAGGGGCACCGGCTCACCTTCGAGGTCGCCGTCGACCTTCACGCTGATGGCGTTGTCACCCTGGTTGGTGGCTACCGACTGGCTCACTGGCGCTCCGGGCATAGCCTTCACCACCTTGGTGTCGGCCGGGGAGGTGATTGTGGCGGTAAGCTCCTTGGCGGGGAGCGGTTGGCCGTTCATTGCCGTGGAGGGCATGGTGAAGGCCACGGTGGCCGACAGGCCCCCCGCCTCGGCGGGAGTCACGGTGATGTCGGCGGGCTGCATCGGTGCCGCCGCGCTGCTGGCCATAGCCTTCACTGAAAGGTTCTTGAAGGTCGCCGGCCAGGGGCTTACCTCCTTGGTCTCCATAGGCGACACGCAATGGATGCCTATATAGTAGGTGCCGGCGGCGCCTGGAACAGCGAACTGGATGGCCTGCTCGTAAGGGGTATCCTTTTTGGCGACGTAGAAACCTTCGATTTTGCCAATCAGCGTTGTCATGGCCTCGGCGGTCGGCGCTGTGCCGATATAGAACTCGAACGTTGACTGCCAGCTCGCCCCGGCCATATTCTGCTGGAGCGTGAATGCCATCTCGTAGTTGGAGGACACATCCTCGAAGCGGAGCCCGGGCGTTATGGCCCAGTCGTCGTTGTCGACCTTGAAAGCCGCGGGCGAGGTAAGGCCTCCGGCCTGGTATCTCCACTTCTGGCCGTCGGCGTTGGCGTCGATGATTGTGAAATAGCTGATGTCGTCCTGCGTCAGGGCCATCTCCAGCGGAAGGTCAACGGAAAATACCGGGGCTTTCTGCTGCGTTTTCGCCGGCGCTGAAGCCGCGCGCTCGAAACCGACACCCGCGACTATCGCGGGAACCGCCAGCATCGCCGAAGCGAACGCCGCTGCCAAGATTGATTTTTTCATAGAGATATTGAGTTGGTGATTGTATAATTGGAGTCTTATGCGCTCAAAGGTATGTATAATTCTTAAAAAATGCAAACCGCCGGAATAATTTTCCGGCGGTTTGCGCGATTTTTAATCATTATGGCGGCAAAATGCCGCCCGCGGAGCGATTTTTCCGTCAGTCGGGCAAGTTGAACACCCGCTCCATAGGCTTCCACTTCTGGGCCGACGTCTGCCCGGGCTCGGCGGCCTGGAAGATCGACATATAGTCCTCCCACTCCTGTTGGCGGGGGAGCGAGGCAAGGCGCTCCATAGCCGAGTCCCAGTCGAAGTCGAGCGGAGTCTCCACAATCATAAACGCCCTGTTGCCAAGGAGGTATATATCCATATCGAGAATACCCACCTCCCTGATTCCGGCGAGAATCTCGGGCCACACGGCGGCGTGGCGGCGGCGGTACTCGGCCACCAGGGCCGGGTCGTCGCGGAGGTCGAGTGTCTGGCAGTAGCGCTTCACCGGGCATCCGTACTCCTTTACGCCGTAGCCCGAATCCTTTGTTCCCATTTCGCGGTTATATTATTATGTGTGACAGTCAGTCGAGAAGCCGGGAAATCCCACCGATGGCCTCCAGGGCGTTCTGGTCGGGGCGCGTCGGCACCGCCGTGGCGTAGTTCCGGCCGAGCCAGTAGAGGTCGGTGTCGTCGGCGTCGGGTTCCTCGTTGATCTGCTTCCCGGTGAGCCAGTAGAACGGCTTGCCGTGGGGGTCGGTGTACTCCTGGTACTCCTCGGTCCAGCGGCTGCGGGCCGACCGCACCACCTTCAACCCCTCGATTTTAACCTTCGCGGGGAAATTCACATTGAGGCACACCCCCTCGGGAAGCCCCTCGGCCAGCACGCGGCGCGAAATCTCGGTGACGAATCGCAGGCACTCCGAAAAGTCGGCCTGCAACGAGTGGTGGAGCAGCGAGAAGCCCACCGACGGGATATTGTTCATGCAACCCTCGAACACCGCGCCCATCGTGCCGGAATAGATAGCCGAATTGCCCGCGTTCGAGCCGTGGTTTATGCCCGCGAGCACCAGCGACGGGCGGCGGGGCACGATATTGTGCATCGCCAGCTTCACGCAGTCGACCGGCGTGCCAGTCACGGAGCGCATCTTCGCGCCATTATAGTCGGGGTGCTCGATCACCTTCAGGGGCGAGTTGACCGTCATCGCCGACGACTGCCCCGAGTGGGGAGCGTCGGGAGCGACTACCCACACCTCGCCAAGCGAAGCCACGCAGTCGACCAGGCAGTGGAGCCCCTTGGCGTCGATGCTGTCGTCGTTCGATATAAGTATCAGTGGTTTCTCCATATTTTTTCACTTTTCTTGCGCAAAGATACAAAAAAATCGCCGAAAATTTTGCCAGTTCAAAAAAAGCGCGTACCTTTGCACACGTCAAACGGAGACAGCGCCTCAGCGGAGGCCGCCCGCCAGCCCGGCTCCCTCCAGCCATCCCGGTCAGGCGACCGAAAGCTCCGATTGGCAACAAAACTTAATTGCCTTGTGGTGTAATGGTAGCACGTCGGATTCTGGTTCCGCCTGTGAGGG
>CAJUKE010000052.1 GCA_910587075.1 uncultured Muribaculaceae bacterium | reverse complement strand
CGACCTGAAAAATAAGGAATACCGCGCCATTGTTGACAACAACGATGAAACCCTCGTAAAGCAGAAGGCCGAAAAGATTCACAAGGTATTTGCCGAAACCGTGGCGCGTAACCTCGGAATCACCTACGACCCTGAACTCCCTCTTTTCCGCGGCGAAATGTTCAGCGGCGACGAAGCGGTCGCCGCCGGATATATCGACCAGTTCGGCGGATTGAAAGACGCGGTTACCTGGGTACTCGCGCAGGCAACGAGCCGGAAGGCAGAACAATTATACAAATAATTTCATCAACCAAACTGTTACAAACATGAATTTTGCGAATTTTATCCCCGCGATTCTTAGTATTCTCGGCCTGTCCGCTTTCAATAAGGTGGACGGCAAAGAATGCCTTTCGAGCGAGGAACGCGCATCGTTGAAAGGTTACGGTTTCTCCGACCAGTTCCTCGACGACTTTAACGCCTTCCTCCAGAATCCCCCCGCGGCCGCGGCCGGCTCGACTCCCAACCAGCAAATGGCCGCCGTCGCCGCCGTTCTCGGCCAGACCACCGGGCAGCTTCAGGCACGAAACGCCGAACTCGACGCGCTCAAGCAGACCGTCGCCACCGACAAGGAAGCGCACGCCGCGGCCATCAGCGCGAAGGAAGCCGAAATCGCGGCCCTTAACGAGAAAATCCAGACTCTCTCGGCTCTCCCCGAGAGCGATCCCGGCAAAGGCGCCGGAGCGTCGGCCGTGTCGGCTCCCGCTTTCAACCTCGACGACCAGCGTCAGCTCGGCGGCCTCTCCGGCTCCTTCTTCAGCCTCGACCGCCCCTATAACCAGCGCGCACGCGCCGCCCTTCTCGCCAACGAGGGCAAGATGCTCGCGGTGGCCGCGCCCTCGTCGGTCGATTACAAGAGTCTCCAGGACGACCTCGGGGCTTTTTACCGTACCCGGTGGAGCGACCGCCTCCAGTCGTTCCTCGTAGAACTTCCGACAATAACGAAACTCTTCCCCACCGAGGCCGGGCATCAGGATCTCGAAACGCTCGTCAACCTCTGGCTGGGCGAGTTCTCGCAGGCCGACAGCTCCGATAAGAGCGAGTTCGACAAGGTCGCTAAGGGTTCCTACGAGTTCGGTACCGAGACGCTGCGCATGTACGGCGTTATGTTCGTTCACAAGTTCCAGAGCCTGAAGCAGCTCGAAAAGAGCTGGATCGGCTACCTCAATCGCGAAGGCTCGAACCCCGTCAAACTCTCGTTTATCGAGTACCTCCTTGTAGAGACGGCGAAGGTTCTCCACAACGAGCGGGAACTCCGCTACGTCAACGGCGTGCGCAAGGAGCCCGACCCCGACAAGCCCGGGCGCGCCATGGACGCTGCCGACGGCATTTATGAGTTTCTGCGCAAACGCACCGACGGCCATGTCGATTTCACGCCCGACGGCGGAACCACCGGCAAGACCGTTTACCAGATCAAGCCCTTCGCGCTCCCCCGAATCACCCCCGGCAACATCGGCGAGGTGTTTTACCAGGGCACGAGCATGATCCCCTCCGTTTTCCGCGACACCGGCAAAATCGTGCTCTACATACCCTCGTTCATGCTCCCGTGGTACCATAAGTACAATGAGACCCACTACGGCCAGAACCAGGACTATAAGGCTGGCATCAACTACGTCAAGGAGTTCCCCGCGGTGAAAATCGCTACGATTCCCAACGCCGACAACCACCACCGAATCTTCTGGACCATCGAAGGAAACATCAAGAGCTTCACCCACGTTTCGGGCGAGATGCTCCGCTTCCAGATCGAGCAGCAGGACTGGACGGTAAAGGTGTGGAGCAACTGGAAGGAGTCGATCCAGGCCGAAGCCGTCGGCTACAAGTACACCAATCGCGCCGATATGGACGGTTCCCGCCAGCTAATCTGGTGCAACGACTACGACCTCCCCGACACCTATTTCGTAGAGGGGGAGAAGGACTGCAATCCCGACGCGCTCCTTCACTCGTCAATCGTCACCGTTGCCAACTCGAAGGTGTTCGAAATCACCGACATCGCCAACGCCGAGGTTGGCAAGGTCGTAGCGATCAAGTGCGGCGCTGATGGCGATAACGGTGTCACAATCAAGAAGGCCGGTAAGTTCGAGCTTCTTACCGAAGCCTGGACTCCGAAAAAGGGGGAAATCATACGCGTTATGAAACTCGCTGACGGCAAATTTGTGGAAATGGGTCGCACTGCGGGAGCGGCTGATGCCTACCAGTTCGATGCCGACGAAACCACTCCCAGCGTACAGGGCGCGACGGTGTTCGTCACCGCCCCCAACACCAAGCCCACTGCGATCACCAACCTGGCCGACGTGATACCCGGCACGATCTACACGATCCACGGTGCCGGAGCGGCCAACGCCTCGACCATCGCCAACGGCGGGAACTTCGTTCTCTCCGCCGCCATGACGCTCAAGGCCGGCGCGTTCATCCAGCTCGTTAAGGCCGCCGACGGCAAACTCTACGAGGTGGCCCGCGGCTGATTACGCACGGTTATCAAACACGGAGGGCGGCAGCTCCCGCCCTCCGTTCATTACTAAACCTCAAATACAGATTCATATGACCTATATTAAGAAATCAGTCCCCAGGGCCTCCGGCAATCCCGGCACTGGCATCCAGCCGCGCGACCAGCTTACCCTTATCGACATCGACGACATCGCTTTCATGCCGTCGCCCGATGAAAAGGGGGTTGTTATCGCCGATAACATCGTTATGAAGCCGGGCCGTTACGGTTATAACATCTATATGACACAGGGTACGATCGAGGTGACCAGCGCCGCCGAAGGCGACACCGACAAAATCGGCTTCACCCCCTCGATCAAGTTCGAGCACCCCGGCAACGAGCAGGAGGTGCGCGAGTTCAAGGCCAACAGCATCAACCGCAAGTTCATCGTGGTTATCCGCTATTGCTCCGGCAAGCCCGCCGACCTTATCGGCACAATCTGCAACCCCTGCAAGCTCACCCCGTCGTATACCGGCAACAACGAGAGCAACACCAACGAAATGACCTTCACCCAGATTTCAAAGGGCGATGACATCTTTATCTATAAAGGCACCGTTACCCTCGAAGAACCCGTTTCGGTTGTCGAGGCCGGAGCTGTGGCCGTCACGTTCGTGGCCGAAGGCCAGTACCAGCTCACCGCCGGAGAGGCCGTTATCGGAGAAATCGAGGGTGGCGCACACGACGCGGTTATCACCCTCCTCGGCGCGGCCGGAGGCCAGTCGCCAACCATCGCCGGAGCCGAGGGCAAAATCCTCCTTCGTGGCGGCAAGACCTTCACCGCCTCCGAGGGCTCGCAGCTCACCCTCCGCGCCTTCGGCAACGGCGACGGCGGCGTTATCTGGATCGAACAGAGCCGATACGACGCCGCCTGAAACCTCGCTTCATTACTTCGCTCCTATTCTTTCGACCCTTCCCCGCGTCCGGCATTCCGTCGGCGCGGGGATTTTTTCGAAAATAAAGCTCGAAAAATTTCCGTATATGGAAAACTTTTTATACCTTTGCAATGTTCAATCATAACAACTGAAATAATGGATAAAAAATTTAACATCATTATTAGCGCGGAGTTCCGCTCGTTTATTAAGGGGTTACCCGCCAAGGCGGCCAACAAGGTATTGAGGAATTTAAATATTGTCGCTGGCGGGTTGATCGACCCGGAATTGTTCAAGAAACTTGTTGGCACTGATATTTGGGAGTTCCGCACGCAATATATGGGTATCTGCTACAGATTGCTTGCTTTTTGGGACAATGACGCTGATTCAATAATCGTCACTACCCACGGATTTGTCAAAAAAACTGACAAAACGCCTCAAAAAGAGATCGACAAGGCTGAGCAATGCAGAAAAAATTATTTTAAACTGAAACAGGAGTAATATTATGGATAACAAAGAATGGTTCTCGTTAGAAGAGCTTACTGACGAAATAATCGGGAAGAAAGGAACACCCGACCGAAAGGAGTTCGATGCGGAAGTTGAGTCCGCGTTGATAGGCGCTACCATAAAGGAGGCGCGCAAGGCCCAGCACCTGACGCAGACGCAGCTCGGGGAAAGGGTGGGTGTTCAGGCGGCCCAAATCTCAAAAATAGAAAACGGCCGCAATCTCACCATCACGACAATAGTCAAAGTGCTGAGGGCGCTCGGGCATACTGCCGAGTTCACCATCAGCGGCTCGGTTTGTAAGCCAGTTATACTCGGCGCATGATTAGTATGGTTGGTAATATCGGCCAGCTCTCCGATAAGGAGCTAACTAAGGCGATAGGCGAACTGTTGCGCCGGTGTCGCAAGGATGCCCGTATGACCCAGGGCGACCTGGCAGAAAAGCTCCACGTTACGAAATCCTACATTTCACGGATTGAAAACGGCCTCATATCGCCGAGCGTCTCAATGTTTAACCGCATTGTCGAGGCTCTCGGTATGCGCGTTGAAATTGTTAAGCCACTTGGCTGATTCCAACATCACAATATAAAAAGAAAGGCCCGGATTATTCCGGGCCTTTCTTTATGTCAAATTCGATGGGCTTGCCGCAGTGGGGGCAGTTGAGCGAGTGGGATGGGGGAGCCGTGTCCGGCGCTTTGAATAGCTCCCAAAGCTCGACACCGAGCGCCTCGGCGATGTTACTCAGCACTTTGACCGATGGATTTCCTGATATATTTTGATTTAACGCACTTTGTGAAATGCCTAATCGTTCGGCAAGTTCCTTTGTCGTTATACCTTGCTGCGCTATAATTTCTCTAATTCTCATAATATAAGCTATTTCTAAAGCAAAGTTAATAAAGTTCGCTTCCTCAAAAAGCTATAACTTGTTTAAAAAGTGTTAACAGCAAGAAAAAACTTTCCAAAACACTTGCGGAAACAAGATATAACTTGTATCTTTGCAGTGTAAAAATAAAACACCAACCACTTAAACAAAAAACAATGGAGACAATCAACTTCACAACCGGAACTTCAAACGAAATCAAAGGTACTATCGACTATATGCCTGGTAACAATCAATATCTCGCAGTCACGCTCTCTGCCTCCAAATGGTTCAAGACCCTTCGCGGTGCTGAGAAGTGGATGTCAAACAAAGGTTATCATATAATGTAAGAATATGGAGACAATGACGATCAACGGGGCGGCCGTAAGTGCCGCCCATCTTGAAACCCTCGCCTACCTACAGGCGAATGAAACCGCCTCGGTCTACTGTGAGGCGCTCACCGAAGTGACGGAGTTTGTCACGCTGGCGGATGAACCCGGCCTCACGGCCGAAAAGCAACTGCACTGGTTGAAAACCCTCGCAATGATAAAAGACGACCTTAAAAAACTCGCGAAGATTGGTTGAGCGCAACGCCCCGGAGGTATTTACCGCCTTCCGGGGCGTTCTGTGTCCTTCCGATTGGTAATTACCGTGCGTAATTTTGTGGCGTTAAATATAATAGCCTTATGACTACCGAGCAGAAACAAATAATCATAACATACCTTTGCGGCCCTCGTGACTATGCCGAAGGCGTGGCGCTTTATCAGCGTTACGGCGTAAATTTGCGCCTGAAACGTCAGTTTGCGGTCGAAGATACCGCCGTTATCCGTGAAATTCTTTTCGATGAACTCCGCAAACTTGCCGGACTGTCGGAAATAGAGTTTAACCACCTTCCGCGCCAAGCCGTCAAGAAAACGCCGCGGCTCAACGGCGTACAAGCGAAACGCGTAATTCTCGACGACAAAAACGACGAATCGGCGTTAATGGAACTCGCCGATTCTTTCGGTGTTACCGTTGACGAACTTGTTA
>CAJUKE010000051.1 GCA_910587075.1 uncultured Muribaculaceae bacterium | reverse complement strand
CATCTTCCGCCTCTGCAATATCTATGCCTAAACACAGGGTTTTTACTATGCGCCAAAAAACGGCGCATGGTAAAAAACGGGGCCGCGGACAGTGGTTGGGGCGCTGATGGCGGAGGTGTTGGTGGCGGTTGGGGGCGTTGAGTGGACTTGCAATCTCATTTTATTAGAATATTTGAAGAGTTGTGAACATATTTTTGGAGAAGGTTGTTTTAAATATCACAAAACGTAATATTAATTTAACAACGTATTCTGAAAATTATGGATGAAATGAGAGGTACCCGCTACCCGACTTTCGGCTTTATTACCGGCGGCACCGGTGCTTTCAACGACGGCATTCCCCCCCAGCCCTACGAAACTTTCGCCTATGACTCGGCCCTGAGAATGGCCCGCATCGAGGATTTCAACGTTATCCCCTACACTTCGGTGCTACCTCCCGAGTGCCGCGGCAACCTGGTGACTATCACCGAGGAGATGGCCAACAAGTACCCCAACCATAAGTACCGCCCCGACCTCCCCAGCCAGTTCAAGCACGGAGCGGTGCTGGAGGTGATCATCGCCGGCAACGGTGCCAACTATAACGAGCACAAGGCTATCGCTACAGGTATCGGCATTATCTGGGCCAAGCGCGACGGGAAGTTCATCGGCGGATACGCCGCCGAGTACGTCCAGTACTACGACTCGATGATCGACGACGATATCGCGAAGGCCGAGGCCACGATGTGGCTCTCGAAGTCGCTCAAGCACGAGCTCACTATCCGCGGCCTGGAACAGGACGGCGAGATCGACCTCTACCATAATTTCCTCAATATCCCCCCCGACCAGCCTTTCGGCTACTGCCTTACCTGCATCGGGTTCCTCAACTTCGGCTACGCTCCGCTGGCGAAGTAACCTGAGGGTGTGTGAAATGACATCGCGAGAGGGCGGAAGGACGCGTTCTTCCGCCCTCTCTTTTTTCAAGGTTTCCCAAAAATACTCCTTATTATGTCTGACAGTACTAAGAAACTCGGCCTGCTGGGCCTGACGACGATCGTGTTCAGTTCGATCGTGGGGGGCGGCATCTACAATATCGCGCAGAATATGGCGGCGGGAGCGGGCCTCGGCGCGGTAATTATCTCCTGGGTGATTACCGCCATAGGTATGATATTCCTGGTGTACACGTTCAAGGTGCTGAGCGACAAGCGTTCCGACCTGAACGCCGGCATCTACCAGTACGCCCAGGTGGGCTACGGCAATTTCGTGGGTTTCTGCGTGGCCTGGGGCTACTGGTTGTGCACGGCCACGGGTAACGTGGCCTACGCCGTGATGCTCAACGACTCTTGCGCGGCGTTCTGCCCCGTTTTACTTCATCACGGCTGGCAGACAGTTGTGTTCGGTTCGGCGCTGATATGGCTGATGTATTTCGTGGTTGTGGCGGGACTTCGCACGGCGTCGTTCCTCAACGTGCTCATCACAGTGATACAGATGGCGTCGCTGGTGCTGATAGTGGCCATTCTGGTGATTTTCTTCAAGATGAAGATGTTCACCTACGATTTCTGGGGCCAGCTTACCGACCTCGGTTCCGTCGGGTCGCAGCTGCGCACCACGATGCTCGTCACGCTCTGGTGCTTCACCGGCATCGAGGGCGCGGTGATGATGTCGTCGCGGGCCAAGCGGGCGAGCGATGTCGGCAAGGCCGGCATCATCGGCTTTATCTGCGCCTGGCTGCTCTACGCCCTTGTGTCGGTGCTCTCGTTCGGCATTATGCACCAGGCCGAGCTGGCTAAGCTTCCCGACCCGTCGGTGGCCTACGTTTTGAAGCATACTTGCGGCAACTGGGCCTATTACTTCGTTATCGCGGCCATTATGTTCTCGATTCTCGGCGGCTGGATCGCCTGGACCCTCGTGTGCGCCCAGGTGCCTTTCGAGGCGGCCAAGGTAAAGATATTCCCCAAGCGTTTCATGCGGCTCAACAAGAAGAATATGCCGGCTTTCGGGCTGCTCGTCTCCTCGATAGTCATGCAGGTGTTCATGTGCCTTGTAGTGACGTCGCACACGGTGTATCTCGCCGCGCTCGACCTGACGAGCCTGATGGTGCTTCCGGCTTATCTGTTCAGCGGTATGTTCCTTTGGAAGTGTACGCTGGCGTCGCGCCGTCAGCCCCCTCTGATCGGCTTTACATCGCGCCATCAGCGCAATATATTTAGGTTCATAGGTGTGGGTGCCACTGTTTTCTGCTCCTATATCCTATGCACGAGCAACTGGTCGCTGATGACCGTGACGGTGCTCTTCTACCTCCCGGGAGTGTTCTTTTATGTGAAGGCGCGCCACGAGTATTACCCCGGCCAGGCGGTGTTCACCACCGCTGAGAAGTGGATTCTCGGAGCCCTGATCGCATTAGGCGTTGTGGCGGTGATTTTGCTCGCCACGGGTCACTCGGGACTTTGATAAACAGTTTCTGAGCACGCTCCCTCTATCACTGACACTAATGGCAAACCCCGCGGCGGGCGGGTCCTGAAGGGGACTTCGCGCGGCGCGGGGTTGTCGGTTTACAATGGCTTGCGTTATGAGCGGGGGAATCGGACGAGCGTGCTGCCGGCTTGCGCGGCCATTCCCTGTTTCTTGCTTTTTAGCGTTTTATTTCTTCTTCCTGACGCGAATGTAGAAATAATTTTTGATATAACGGCCAATGTTTCAATAATTTTTACGGAAAAAATCGCGGCGCCGTTATCCGAACGCTTTCCGAATAGCTCGGCGGTGTTATCCGTACAGAGTCCTAACAGGCTCATTTTCACTATCCGAACACTATTCAGATAAGCGTTCGCGGCCGACTGAGTGGCGTACTCCCGGCGGCGCGTTATTTTTCCCGAATTATTTTTCAACGGTGAGCGTAAGGGGGAGTCGCGAGGCTGGGAGGTCGATGGTGAGGGTGCGGGTTGCCTCATCGTAGCGGCCTTTGATGGCGCGGCTCTTGGCCCCGGGGGCGGAGAGGGTGATGGCCCCGGGCGCGTCCACTCCGCGCAGACGGAAGGTGAGGCGGCGCTTGGCGGGTTGCCCCGGGTAGGCGTTTTCGGCGCGCTGCCCGGCTGTGAGGGTGTAGGCCGAGGGGGTATCGGTAGCTTTTACCGTCAGAAGGCTGTAGCGCCCTTCGGCGAGAGCGCGGGGGTTGGCGCGGTCATCCTCGTAGACCTCGCACGAGCTTTCGGCCACTCCCGCCGCGGGGTAGTAGTCGAAGGCGTAGCGCGAGGGGTCGTAGTCGCCCACGTTGCGCATTTCGTAAGGCGCGGAGGGTATTATGGCACCCCCTCTGACGAACAGGGGGAGCGTGGCGAGCGTAGCGTCGACCATCACGGAGTCGGCCGGGCCGGTGTAGGTTTTCAGAGGGTAGTTATAGTCGATCCACACCCCTTCGGGGAAGGTGACCGGGCGCGAGGTGGCTCCCTGAGTAAGCACCGGGGCGACCATCACGTCGCGCCCCCAGAGGTATTGGTCGTCGATATGGTCGTAGGCCGCGGGGTCGGGGCTGTAGGTGCCTATCGGGCGCACGAGGGGCGCGCCCTGCGAGGCGTTCTCATAGGCGAGGGTGTAGTTGTAGGGGAGCCAGGCGTAGCGGGCCTTGACCAGGGGGAGGATTATATCCTGCTGCTCCGGGTAGAGGTACGGCTCGGCGAAGGCCTGCGAGTGGGTGCGGAGCACGGGGGAGAAGAGCCCCAATTGCAGCCAGCGCACATACAGCTCCGGATCGACCGGGTGCTCCGGGTCGATGGCGAATCCCCCGACGTCGTGGCTCATATACCCCAGGCCGCTCTGCCCGGCGCCGAGCATTATGGTGACCTGCGGGCGGAGTCCTCCCCAGGAGCGCGACACGTCGGTGCTCCAGGGGAATACTGAGTAGCGCTGCAGCCCGGTGGTGCCCCCGCGCATAAGGGTCATAAGGCGGGTGTCGGGGTACTCCTCGGCGTATAGTTCGGCGATGATGCGGCTCCAGTCGTTGCCGTAGAGGTTGTGATACTGGCGGGTGGTGAGTCCGTTGGCGTGGTGGAAACCCTCGGGGTGTACCTCCGGCTCGCCGAGGTCGCCCCACCATCCACCCATCCCCTGGTCGGTGAGACGGCGGTACACGCCCCGGTACCAGTCGGCCGCGGCGGGATTGCTGACATCGATCATGCCCCCTTCGCCTACCCATATCTTAACCTCGGCGGGGTTGCCGACGGAGTCCTTGGCGAGCATTCCGTTGGCGGCGAGGTACCGGTAGTTATCGAGTCCGCGGCCGTTGCGGAGCACATATGGCTGGGTGATAGCCACCATGTTGACCCCCTTGCGGCGCAGGTCGCGGAGCATGCGGGAGTGGTCGGGCCACTGCTCCGGGTCCCAGTCGAGCCGCCCCATATCCTGTTCCTTGCCATACCAGTAGAGGTCGAGCACCATGCCGTCGACCGGGTATCCGGCGGTTTTCAGCGAATCGACCACCTGCTCGGCCTCGCGGCGCGTCTTGTAGCCGTATTTCGAGGTTATGTAGCCCAGGCTCCAGAACGGGGGGAGGGGCTGGCGCCCGGTGAGCGCCGTCACCTCGCGGGTGATCCCCTCGAAGCCGTCGGGGGAGCTGATGAGGTAGTACGACACCGGCGTCGCGCTCTCCGAGGCGTACTCAATGGGCGAGGAAGCCACGAGTTCGGCGGCGGCGAAGTCGTCAAACAGCAGCGCGTACCCCTTGGGGCTGATCAGCAGGGGCATCGTAATGTTCATCTGCGAAATCCGCGGGTCTCCGGCGGTGTAGCCGTAGTTCTGGCGGTTGTACATCACCAGGGTGTCTCCCGCGAGGTTGAACGAGTGGCCCCGCTCCCCCGCGCCGTAGAACGCGTCGGCCCCGGAGAGGGGCACCAGGCGCGTCGAGCGGCGCCCCTTGGCGTCGGTCGGGCGCTCACCGCTGTCGAAGAGGCCGTCGCGCCCGCGGTCGGTAAGGGTGAGCGAGCCGTTGGCGCGGTCGAACACGGCGCGTAGCCCCCCGGCGGTGGTGAGCACCCTCAGGTCGCCCGCCGAGTCGAGCGCGGCGGTAGGCGCCCCCTCGGGGCGCACCGTAACCTTCGACTCCGGCACCGTCTCGCCGGGGAGTATGTTGGTGACTTTAAGAATGTTGTCGCTCACGGCCTCCACCGTCACCACGCGCCCAGCGGGGGTGGTGCCCCGCAGCGCCGGGTTCCCGGCAAACAGGCCCAGGGCGCCGCACACGACCGCGGCCCCTGCTGCAAAAGTTCTCATAAGTATTTGATTTAATGTAAGTAAGTGTCTTTTTATCTCCCTTGCGGGTTGGCGGGGTTTGGTCAGGCCCCTAATTCGGCAATGCGGGCAATGTATTTCCCGATGATGTCAAACTCGATGTTGACCACCGAGCCTACCTCCAGGTCGCCGATGTTGGTGAGTTCCGAGGTGTAGGGTATGATCGCCACGCGGAAGGAGTCGGCCTCCGAGTCGCACACCGTGAGGCTCACGCCGTTGACCGTAACGGAACCCTTCTCGACGGTCACATAACCCTTGCGGGCCATTTCCTTGGCGACGTCGTAGCGGAAGAGGTACATTTTCGAGCCGTCCTCGGCCACAATCTCCTCGCAGCGCGCCGTGCAGTCAACGTGCCCTTGCACGATATGTCCGTCGAGGCGCCCGTTCATCACCATGCAGCGCTCAACGTTCACACGGTCACCCACGGCGAGAAGTCCGAGATTGGAACGGCGCAGAGTCTCCTCGATGGCGGT
The DNA here is from genome assembly GCA_910587075.1 of uncultured Muribaculaceae bacterium. Lineage (GTDB taxonomy): Bacteria > Bacteroidota > Bacteroidia > Bacteroidales > Muribaculaceae > UBA7173. The sequence goes on along the minus strand of CAJUKE010000051.1, from coordinate 524 downwards.
CACCGTGTACGAGCCGTCGCCGTGAATGGCGACCACCGTGAGGCACACACCGTTGTGGGCCACCGACTGGTCGACGTGGAGCTCGTCGGCAAACGAGCATTCGAGCGTGATATGGAGGTTGCCCCCCTCGCGGCGCAGCCCCTTAACGCGGGCCGCCTCTTCAACTATTCCTGAAAACATAAGCGTCAGTCTGTATTATTTTGGGGTTGCCCCCTTTGGTATAATCCACTTTATTAGCGGAAGGTTTCCTTTAATTCTCGGGAGGTATCCCTTGATTAGCGGTAGGTACCCTGTTGAAAAATTTCAGTGGGGCCTCCCGGAACTTGTCTGACGCGAAATTACGGAAAAAAAGTCGCCTCGCAAAACGTTAACAAGTCTTTATAAATGGGTGTTTGAATGCTCGTAAAGCAAAATAAGGTTAAAATAGGGCGATTTTCTTGACCGAAAATATGTTGTAAAACATAAAAAGACTAACTTTGCATCAGTTTTTCATGGTATTAGATTTAAGGTAAGAAGATTATTCG
>CAJUKE010000050.1 GCA_910587075.1 uncultured Muribaculaceae bacterium | reverse complement strand
ACTGGTCTCCAAAACCAGGTGTCGGGAGTTCGAGTCTCTCAACCCGTGCCAAAAGAACACTGATGAAAAAACTCAAATTACTCACGAACATAGAGGAGGCCTACGACGAACTTCGTTACAAGACCTCCTGGCCCACGAGGACTCAGCTCATCAAGAGCGCCTGCATCGTGATGCTTGCTTCCGTGATTATCGCTCTGATAATCTTTATCATGGATCAGGCCGTTGACGCGCTGATGCACCTTATCTACAGTCTCGGAAACTAACACCGTTCGTAAGCGGAAGAAGCTAAAAAGACATGGCAGAAGAAATCGTAAAACATTCGGCTCCCCGTCGGGCCTGGTACGTTCTGCGTGCCATCTCCGGCAAGGAAGCCAAAGTTAAGGAACTCCTCGACGGCGCTATCAAGAACACCGACCTGGGGAACCACGTCTTCCAGGTTCTCATTCCGACCGAAAAGGTTCTGACTGTAAAGAACGGCAAAAAGGTAGTCAAGGAGAGAAATCTCTACTCCGGCTACGTTTTCGTCGAGGCAGAACTGGTGGGAGAAGTGGTACACGAGCTTACCAACACTACCAATGTGATCGACTTCCTCAAAGGCCGCGGCAAGGACGCCAAGCCCGAACCGCTGCGCGAGAGCGAGGTCATGCGTATGCTCGGCACCGCCGATGACATCAACGAGAGTCTTGAGGAGGGTACCAACGACTATATGGTCGGAGAAACCGTGAAGGTTATCTCGGGTGCTTTCGCCGGCTTCAACGGCAAAATCAGCGAGGTCTTCCCCGAGAAGAAGAAGCTGAAGGTTACCGTGAAGATTTTCGGCAGAGAGACTCCTATGGAGCTCGAAAACTCACAGGTCGAGAGGGAATAAGCCCCCCAAGGCTTGACCCCCGCCGGCAGGTGGGATTTTTTTCGTTATGTTCGATGGGTCGTTTGACCCGCTATGCGCTTTGCCGGAGGGCAGGGCCCCAAAAGCCGACGGGTTTCCAGGCCCGGCCGGTAAGTAAGGCCCCCGGTTGGTTACGAAGCCGGAGAACGCCCGCCTCACGGATAGGCGCGTTACGTTAATTAAATAAACTTTTGAAACAATGGCAAAAGAAGTTGCTGGACAGATCAAATTGCAGATTAAGGGCGGTGCCGCGAACCCCTCACCCCCAGTAGGACCCGCGCTGGGTTCCAAGGGTATCAACATCATGGAGTTCTGCAAGCAGTTTAACGCCCGTACCCAGGACAAGGCCGGTAAAGTGCTCCCCGTAATAATCACTTATTACACCGACAAGAGCTTCGACTTTATCGTCAAGACTCCGCCGGTTGCGATCCAGCTGATGGAGGCCGCCAAGGTCAAGAAGGGCTCGGCCCAGCCGAACCGCCAGAAGGTTGCTGAAATCTCCTGGGACCAGGTCAAGACCATCGCTACCGACAAGATGCCCGATTTGAACTGCTTCACCGTTGAATCGGCCATGCGCATGGTGGCAGGTACCGCCCGCAGCATGGGTATCACCGTTAAAGGGGCCTTCCCCGAGAATGTCTAACCCCGTAAACTTCAAGAACAATGGCAAAACTGACAAAGAACCAGAAGTTAGCTTTATCGAAGATTGAAGCCGGGAAGGCATATCCTCTGCTGGAAGCCGCCGAAAAGGTTAAGGAAACCAACTACGCCAAGTTCGACGCTTCGTTCGACATCGACGTGCGTCTGGGCGTTGACCCCCGCAAGGCCAACCAGATGGTGCGCGGCGTCGTTACCCTCCCCCACGGAACCGGCAAGCAGGTGCGCGTGCTGGTGCTCTGCACCGCCGACGCCGAGGCAGCCGCCAAGGCAGCCGGTGCCGACTACGTTGGTCTGGACGAGTACATCGAAAAGATCAAGGGTGGCTGGACCGACATCGACGTTATCATCACCCAGCCCGCCATCATGGGTAAGATCGGTGCCCTGGGCCGTATCCTCGGTCCCCGCGGCCTGATGCCTAACCCCAAGAGCGGCACTGTGACCGTCGACGTAGCCAAGGCTGTCGAGGAGGTCAAGAAGGGTAAGATTGACTTCAAGGTCGACAAGAACGGTATCGTTCACACCTCGATCGGCAAGGTATCCTTCACCCCCGAGCAGATGAAAGAAAACGCTCGCGAGTTCATCAACACCCTTATCAAGCTCAAACCCGCTACCGCTAAGGGCACCTACCTCAAGAGCATCTATCTTTCCTCGACCATGGGCCCCGGCATCAAGGTTGACGCCAAGACCATCGACGACTAACCCCTTTCAGACCGAACCACAATGAAAAAGGAAGATAAAGCCCTAATCATCGAAAAAATAGCGGAGACCATCAAAGAGTACTCCTGCTTCTACCTCGTGGAAACCGCCGGCCTGAACGCTGAAAAGACCTCGCAGCTCCGCCGCGAGTGCTTCAACAGCGACATCAAACTGATGGTTGTCAAGAACACCCTCCTCCACAAGGCGCTCGAACAGCTCGAAGGCGACTACTCCGAGATTTACGGCGCTCTGAAGGAGTCCACTTCTCTGATGTGCTGCAACACGGGCAACGCTCCCGCCAAGCTCCTCAAGAAGTTCCGTCAGAAGGACGATGTTCTCCCCCGCCTCAAGGCCGCCTATGTAGAGGAAACCGTTTACATGGGCGAGGACCAGCTCGAAGTTCTCTCGAACATCAAGAGCAAGAACGAACTCATCGCCGACGTTGTGGCCCTGCTGCAGTCGCCCGCGAAGAACGTTATCAGCGCCCTCCAGAGCGGTGGCAACACCATCCACGGCATCCTCGAAACCCTCTCCAAGAAGGAGGCGTAAGCCCCGGAAGGAGACCTCCCCGCTCTCTCCCGATTCAACTCACCAATACAAAAACAACTACAAATTCATACTACAATGGCAGACATCAAAGCTCTTGCAGAATCTTTAGTTAACCTCACCGTTAAGGAAGTAAACGAACTCGCCACCATCCTCAAGGAGGAATACGGCATCGAACCCGCCGCAGCCGCTGTAGCTGTAGCAGCCGGTCCCGCCGCTGGCGCTCCCGCCGCTGAGGAGAAGACCGCCTTCGACGTAGTCCTCAAGAACGCCGGTGCTTCCAAGCTCCAGGTTGTTAAGGCTGTGAAGGAACTCACCGGCCTCGGCCTCAAGGAAGCCAAGGAAATGGTTGACGGCGCTCCCAGCGTGATCAAGGAAGGCGTTGCCAAGGCTGAGGCTGAAGACCTCAAGAAGAAGCTCGAAGAGCAGGGCGCCGAAGTTGAGCTGAAATAAGCTCGCTTCACCTTAAAAGCGACCCCCGCCCGAGGTGATGCCGCCCGATAGGCCGAAAGGCCGGACGGCTGCCGACTGCTGAGTCGCGCGAGGCACCCTCTTCTGCTTGAAGAGAACAAATGGTTAAGCGACCGGGTTAATCCCTGGACGCTTAACCTTTTCCGTTTCTGCGGCCCCCGTTAACAAAGTTTCCGCAACTTTCCGAAAGTTTAAGAAAGTTTAACAGCACTTAACGGCGTCCGCGCCTCCCCCCGCACCCCCTGCCGGGCCTTATGCCTCCTCGCGAGGTATCACCTATTGGTGTCCCCTTCCCCCTCACTCTCCCTTACCGGCTTGAGGGCCGGTGCTTTCAAAATCAATAAAAGACAGTTTTAATTGATGTCAACCAACTCCAAACCCCGCGTTAACTTCGCCTCGGTAAAGAACCCGCTTCCTTACCCCGACTTCCTTGAGGTGCAGCTCAAATCCTTCCAGGACTTCCTGCAGCTCGACACCCCGCCTGAAAAAAGGAACAACGAGGGTCTTTACAAGGTGTTCGCCGAGAACTTCCCCATCGCCGACACCCGCAACAACTTTGTGCTTGAGTTCCTCGACTACTATATCGACCCGCCCCGCTACACCATCGAGGAGTGTCTGCAGCGCGGCCTGACCTACAGCGTGCCCCTCAAGGCCAAGCTGAAGCTCTACTGCACCGACCCCGACCACGAGGACTTCGCCACGGTGGTTCAGGACGTGTACCTCGGCCCCATCCCCTATATGACCGAGAAAGGCACGTTCGTGATCAACGGCGCCGAGCGCGTCGTCGTGTCGCAGCTCCACCGCTCGCCCGGCGTGTTCTTCGGCCAGAGCACCCATGCCAACGGCACCAAGCTCTACTCGGCCCGTATCATCCCCTTCCGCGGTTCCTGGATTGAGTTCGCTACTGACATCAACAACGTCATGTACGCCTACATCGACCGCAAGAAGAAGCTCCCCGTGACCACCCTTCTGCGTGCCATCGGCCTCGAAAGCGATAAGGACATTATTGACATCTTCGATCTGGCCGAGGAGATGAAGGTCACCAAGACCAACCTCCGCAACGCCATAGGCCGCAAGCTCGCGGCACGCGTGCTGAAGTCCTGGACCGAGGACTTCGTCGACACCGACACCGGCGAGGTTGCCTCGCTGGAGCGCAACGAGGTCGTGCTGGAGCGCGAGGCCGTAATTTCCGAAGACAACATCGAGGACATCCTCGAATCGGGCGTGCAGACAATCCTCCTCCACAAGGAGGACGCCACCTCTTCCGACTACTCCATCATCTTCAATACCCTCCAGAAGGATACTTCCAACTCCGAGAAGGAGGCCATCCAGTACATCTACCGCCAGCTTCGCAACGCCGAGGCTCCCGACGACGCTTCGGCCCGCGAGGTCATCACCAACCTCTTCTTCTCGGAGAAGCGCTACGACCTGGGCGAGGTGGGCCGCTACCGCATCAACAAGAAGCTCGGCCTGACCACCCCGATGGATGTGCGCGTGCTCACCAAGGAGGATATCATCGAGATTATCAAATACCTCATCGAGCTTATCAACTCGAAGACCGACGTCGACGATATCGACCACCTGTCGAACCGCCGCGTGCGCACTGTCGGCGAGCAGCTCTACAACCAGTTCGGCGTGGGCCTGGCCCGCATGAGCCGCACTATCCGCGAGCGCATGAACGTGCGCGACAACGAGGTGTTCACCCCCATCGACCTGATCAATGCCAAGACAATCTCGTCGGTGATCAACACCTTCTTCGGCACCAACGCACTGTCGCAGTTCATGGACCAGACCAACCCCCTGGCCGAAATCACCCACAAGCGCCGCCTCTCGGCCCTCGGCCCCGGCGGTCTGTCGCGTGAGCGCGCCGGCTTCGAGGTCCGCGACGTACACTATACCCACTACGGCCGCCTCTGCCCGATCGAGACCCCTGAAGGCCCCAACATCGGCCTTATCTCCTCGCTCTGCGTGTATGCCAAAATCAACGACCTCGGCTTCATCGAGACCCCCTACCGCAAGGTGGAGAACGGCGTGGTCGACCTCGACAACGACCATGTGACCTACCTCACCGCCGAGGTCGAGGAGGGCAAGATGATCGCCCAGGGCAACGCCCCCGTGGAGGACGACGGCAAGTTCATCAACCCCCGCGTGAAGGCCCGCCTCGACGCCGACTTCCCCATCGTGCCCGGCGAGCAGATCGAGCTGATGGACGTGGCCCCGCAGCAGATCGCCTCGATCGCCGCGTCGCTCATCCCCTTCCTGGAGCACGACGACGCCAACCGCGCCCTCATGGGATCGAACATGATGCGCCAGGCCGTGCCTCTGATGCGCTCCGAGGCCCCCATCGTGGGCACCGGCATCGAGGGCCAGCTCGTGCGCGACTCCCGCACCCAGATTATGGCCGAGGGTGAGGGCACAATCGAGTTCGTCGACGCAACCACCATCCGTATCCGCTACGACCGCACCGAGGAGGAGGAATTCGTATCCTTCGAGGACGCCGTCAAGGAATACCACATACCCAAGTGGCGCAAAACCAACCAGTCGACCACCATCGACCTGCGCCCCATCTGCGAGCGCGGCCAGCGCGTCAAGGCCGGCGACATCCTCACCGAGGGTTACGCGACCGAGAACGGCGAGCTCGCCCTGGGCCGCAACCTCAAGGTGGCCTTCATGCCCTGGAAGGGTTACAACTACGAGGACGCCATCGTGCTCAACGAGCGCATGGTCAAGGAGGACATCCTGACCTCCGTCCACGTTGACGAGTACGCCCTCGAAGTGCGCGAAACCAAGCGCGGCATGGAGGAACTCACCTCCGACATCCCCAACGTTTCGGAGGACGCCACCAAGGACCTCGACGAGCGCGGCATCATCCGCCTGGGCGCCCACGTCGTGCCCGGCGACATCATGATCGGTAAGATCACCCCGAAGGGTGAGTCGGACCCCACCCCCGAGGAAAAGCTCCTCCGCGCCATCTTCGGCGACAAGGCCGGCGACGTGAAGGACGCCTCCCTCAAGGCTTCCCCCTCGCTCAAGGGCGTGGTGATCGGCACCACACTCTTCTCGCGCGCCAACAAGACCGGCCGCAAGAACAAGGCCGCCCAGGCTATGCTCCCCCGCATCGACGAGGAGTACGAACTGCGCCAGGCCAAGCTCCGCGACGTGCTGATCAACAAGCTTATGACCCTCACCGCCGACCGCGTTTCCGCCGGCGTGAAGGACTTCCTCGGCACCGACATCATTCCCAAGGGCGCCAAGTTCACCGCCGGGGCTCTCCGCGACGTTGACTACGACACCCTCAACCTCAGCAAGTGGACCGACGACGACCACACCAACAACCTCATCCGCCAGACCCTGGTCAACTACCTCCGCAAGTCGAAGGAAATCGACGCCGAGATGCGACGCAAGAAGTTCGACATCTCCATCGGCGACGAGCTCCCCTCCGGCATCATGCAGATCGCCAAGGTATACATCGCCAAGAAGCGTAAGATCGGCGTGGGCGACAAGATGGCCGGCCGCCACG
>CAJUKE010000049.1 GCA_910587075.1 uncultured Muribaculaceae bacterium | reverse complement strand
ACAGACCACCATCCAGGAGGTGCTCTTCTTCCCCCAGATGCGCCCCGAGAAGACCGCCCGCCGCGACAAGGAGGAGGCCTACACCGCCCTCGGCATCGACGCCGAATGGGTGGCCCCCCTGCAGAAGGCCGGAATCCTCACCGTCGAGGCCCTCGCCACCGCCAACCCCGGGAAGCTCTTCCAGGACCTCTGCGGCATCAACAAGAAGTTCAAACTCGGACTGAAAAACCCCTCGCAGGAGCAGCTCGCCGCCTGGATTGCCGCCGCGCCCGCACCCGAAAAGACTGAGGAATAACCCCCACAGCGAAAGCCTATGCTTCCCGAAAACTTCCCCGGAAAAGTGGCCGTGATGGGTGGTGGCTCCTGGGCCACCGCCCTGGCCAAGCTCCTGCTCAAAACCAACGAGACGATACTCTGGTATATGCGGCGCGACGACCGCATCGAGGAGTTCCAGCGCCTGGGCCACAACCCGGCATACCTCACCGACGTGCCTTTCGACGTGCAGCGCATCGAGTTCTCGTCGGACATCAACTATGTGGCCTCCGAGGCCGACACGCTGCTGATGGTGATGCCATCGCCCTACTTCAAGAGCCATCTTGAGAAACTCTCGGTCGACATCAGCAAGAAGCATATCGTGTCGGCCGTGAAGGGTATCGTGCCCGACGAGAACATGCTCGTCACCGACTATATGCAGCACCGCTTCGGCATACCCGACGACCAGCTGATGGCCGTTTCAGGCCCATGCCACGCCGAGGAGGTGGCCCTCGAACGCCCCTCCTACCTCACGGTGGCCTGCAGCGACATCGAGGCGGCCAAACGCTTCGGCCAGGCGCTCTGCGGCGGCAAGAACTGCCACGCCATACCCACCACCGACCTTAACGGCGTGGAGTATGCCGGAGTGATGAAGAACATCTACGCCATCGCCGCCGGCATCGTGCACGGCATGAAACGCGGCGACAACTTCCTGGCGATGCTTGTCAGCAACGCCATCCGCGAGATGGAGCACTTCCTCGACGCCGTGAACCCCCGCCCGCGCCAGATATGCGACTCGGTTTACCTGGGCGACCTGCTGGTGACCTCCTACTCGCGCTTCTCGCGCAACCACAACTTCGGCTCGATGATCGGCAAGGGGTACTCGGTGAAAGCCGCCAAGATGGAGATGGAGCAGACCGCCGAGGGGTACTACGGCGCCAAGTGCATCCACGAAATCAACCTCGGCTACGAGGTGTACATGCCGATCGCCGAGGCGGTTTACGACATACTCTACCGCCGCGTGCGCCCCGAGTACGCCATATCGCGCATAGCCGACCAGCTTTCCTGACCCGCTCACCCGACACGCCCTATGATCTCGCTCCGCGGCATATCGAAATCCTACGGCAACCTGAAGGTGCTCGACTCGGTCGACCTCGACATCGACCGGGCCGAAATCGTGTCGGTCGTGGGGCCCAGCGGGGCGGGTAAAACCACCCTGCTCCAGATTCTCGGCACGCTCGACCGCCCCGACAGCGGTACGGTGTGCTACGACGGCGAGATGGTGCTCGGGCTCCCCGACAGCCGCCTGGCGCGCTTCCGCAACCGCAACATCGGGTTCGTGTTCCAGTTCCACCAACTGCTCCCCGAATTCACCACCCTCGAAAACGCCGCCCTCCCGGCCCTTATAGGTGGGGAGAGCCGCGCCGAGGCGTTCGCCCGGGCCGAACAACTGCTCGGCGACCTGGGGCTCGGCGCCCGACTCACCCACCGCCCGGCCCAGCTTTCGGGAGGAGAGCGGCAGCGTGCCGCCGTGGCAAGGGCGCTGGTCAACAAGCCCTCGGTGATTCTCGCCGACGAGCCCTCGGGGAGCCTCGACAGCCGCAACCGCCGCGAGCTCCACGACCTGTTCATCGACCTCAGGGCCAAAACCGGCACCACGTTCGTGATCGTGACCCACGACGAAACGCTCGCCGACCGCTCCGACCGCGTGATCCATATGGCCGACGGGCGCATAACCTCACCCTCCTTGATCCTATGAAAAAAATACTCCTGACGGCGGCAGCGCTGCTCCCGATGCTCGCCGCGTGCGACGACTCCGAGCAGGATACCCACGACCCCGCCGTGTACAACATCGTGGAGCTGGCATCCCGCGACGCGGAAGGTACCGCGTTTCTCCACTACCCGGCCCCCGGCAACATCCCCGTGACGCTCAGAGCCAACACACGTTCGGCCACATCCCTCGAACCGGGCGACTGCCTCTTCTTAGGCTACACGGTTAACGAACCCGCCGACGGCGCGCCCGCCGGAGAGCTTCCCATAACGGTGAAATCGCTGGCCGCGATTCTCAACGCCGATGCCCGCGCCGTGCCCCCGGAGCAGCTCGACGGATGGGACGCCGAGCCTATCAACCTACTGGCCTTATGGCGCGCCGGCGACAAGATAATACTCCGCTGCCTGCTGACGGCCGACCCCGAGCCGCGCCACTTCGGGCTGCTGGTCGACGAGTCGACCCTCGCCAACGAGGTGCCGACGGCCTACATTTACCACCGCCGCGAGAACCCGGTGCCCAATTACTCCTCGCAGTTCTACACGGCCTTCTCCCTCTCGCCGATCCTGAACCCCGCCGAGGGGCCGCGGCCAGCGGTCAAGGCCCTGCGCGTAAGGGTGGCCAACGCCTCCAACCCCTCGCTAAACGAATTCACCATACCGCTCGACTAATTTCGGGCCTTAGATAACAAGCGCCCCGCGGAGATTCCGCGGGGCGCTGTCGGTTATTTGGGAGGGGTCTGTGTGTTTGGCTGGGTCGGGGCCGGCCCGGAGGGTGCCGAGGGCTTCGGCGCCGCCGGAGCCTGCGACTGCGAGTGGTAGACCGAGTTGCGGGGCTCCCGTTTGGCAGACACGCGGGTCGATGCCGGGGAGTCGGGCGCCGAGGGTGACTGGAAGAAGGGGTACGGCACACCGAACACGTCGTCGATGTCGCCGCCGGGGCTGAGGTAGCCGTCGATCACGGTGTCGCGGCCCGAGGGGTTCTCGAACGTGTAGAGCTGGAAGAAGCGCAGCATCGCGGCGAGGTGCTCGAACACCGAGTCCTGGATGGCCTCGTAGGCGAACCAAGCCGAGGTGGCCGTGAAGCAGTATACCTGGAAGGGGATGCCCGCCGAGGTCTGCGCGAGGCTGGTCACGAAGCAGTCGTCGTCGTGCGAGATGTTTGGGTTGGCGTCGAGCCACATCTTGAAGTAAGCCCTGAAGAGGCCCAGGTTGGTGTCGATCGTGCCGTTGACGAGTCCGGCGGGATTGTCGACGTCGGCCACCTGGCCCGCCTCGCGCTGTTCGAGCTTCTTTGCGATGTAAGCGTCCATCATAGGCACGGAGCGCAGCGCGTCGAGCATCTCGGGGGTTGCCGGGAGCACGCTGTCGGCGTCAATCATAAAGCTGCGGCAAATGCGGCGGGTGTGGCTCACCTGCATGGTGCGGTAATTGGTGAAGCCGTTGCTTATTAGGCTGTAGGGGGGTAGCGTGGTGGTGGTTTTGTCCCAGTTGAGCACTTTCACTGCTGTGAGCGACACCTCCTGCACGGTTCCGTTGGCGTTGCCCGCGGCAATCCAGTCGCCGACGTGCAGCGAGTCGTTCTCAGAGAGCTGCACCCCGGCCACGACGCCGAGGATGCTGTCCTTGAACACCAACATCAGTACCGCGGCGAAGGCTCCCAGGCCGGCCAAGAGCGAGCCGGGCGACTTGTCGACGATGATGGCGACAATGATGATGGCCGCGAGAATCCAGAGCACCCCCTTGGCCAACTGGGCCAGGCCGTTGAGGGGGAGGTGGCGCTTGTTGGCCCGCTCGTCGATATGGTGCCAGAGGGCGTTGACGAGCGCCGAGAGGGCCACCACGATCACGAACACGATGTAGACGAGCGTCGCCTTGGTGAGCGCCCCCGAGAGGCTGTTATGGCTCGACAGGGTGAACTGTATAAGTATGAGGAACACCAGCGGGGTGATGATGCGGCATACCTTGTGGAAAAAGTTCTGGCTCGTAAGGGCGACGTAGACCCCGGAGTTGAGCCGCTTTGCGAGCATCGACACCAGCCGGAGCACCGACCACTGCACGATATAGCCCGCGACGAGGGCCACGCCGAGCACCACGGCGGCGTAAAGAAACGTCACCACGGTGGTGTTGTTGTCGAGATTGAACACTCCGAGTATCCAGTCGACGATACTCATTATGAAACGCGCTATGGCGTAGGACACGCCGTCGCGGTCGCCGATGAAGTGGCTGACGTCGATCGGCGACTTCACCGCGGCCGCGGCAAGCGGAATAAGATTCAGGATACCTGCGTGCATTGCTGATTGATTTTACGGCTGTGAGACGATTGGGCTAATTTCCGGCGTGTCAACCAATCAGAACAAGTTGACCATGGCGGCGACGTCGGTGTCTCCCCAGAAATCAGCGATCGTGAGCCATACGAGCAACAGCAGAATCAATATGCCCACACCGAAGAGCATCCACACACTGGCGCGGTTTTTCTTATTGGCTTTCTTTACCTCGCGAATCTCCTCGCGGCGTTCTTTTCTTTCCTGGCTTTCCATAATTGTAAGTTGAAACGTTAATGTATGAGTATAACGCCGCAACCCCCGCGGCTGTTCGCGGGGAAGCCAGTTAACGCTAAGGATGGTGGAGCCGCGGGGCGTGCCGACCTGTCAGGGGGCGGTCAGCGGCCGAGTGATTCAAGGGCCCGGCGGGCGGCGTCGACGGGTCGCGCCGAGGGCTCCGGGTCGAAACGGCGGTCGGTAAGCGAGAAGGGTTCCTCGAAGTCGTACCAGTCGATTTCCGGCTCCTCGAAGAGGGTCCCGGCGGCTGCGGAGCGCCGGAGCGCGGCCCCCGCCTCGGCGAACCAGTGGCGCCAGCGGGGCAGGTAGTATTCGCCGAGTAGCCCCTGCCACTCGCGGTGGGCGTAGTCGTGGAGCTTACCCCGCTCCGATGCCTCGCGGTTGCCCCAGGTGGTGACGAGTTTCAGCAGGTTCCAGCGGTAAAGGTCGCGCTCGTACTCCTCGGCGGCGCACTCCTCGGCCATGGCTATCTGGTGGCCGAGGCGCCACCGCGGAATCGACCCGACGAGGCTGTCCTGCGCGGCGATAAGCCTTAGGAAGCGCTCCCCGGCGGCGGAGAAGGCGGCGGTGTCGCTGGCGGCTATCGCCTCGCGTACGCGGGCGAGCACGGCACGCCCCTCTTCGGCCACGGCCTGGCGGGCGATGTCGACAAGGTCGTGCTCAAACGCCGCGTTCCCCTCGAACCGCTCCGCGGCGGCGAGCATCAGCCCCGCGGCACGGCGCACGGAGGCGGGGTCGTAGTACGGCTCCGACTTGGCCCAGGCCGACACATCCTCGACACCGGCGGAGGGTCGGGCACAGAACACCGACTCCCTGGCGCCCTGCTGCGTCGAGGCGGGGGGACAGTTGTAAACACCGTCGGCAAGGAGCGCCCAGGCCTCCTCCACCCGCGGGTCGGAAGCGCCGTAGCGGGCCTTGAGGTAACCGGCGAGCCACTCTCCGGGCTCGGGAGCGTCGGCCCCCATCCAGGGGAGGTCGGTCATAAGCTCGTACATCACGGAGTTGTTCTCGATGCCCTCCATCGTGAGGCCGATGCCGCGCATCCGCTCACCGGCCGGCGATTCTACAGCGGAGCCGTAAGCCTCGAACAGATACGGCAGCTTGCCGTAGAGCCCTGGATTACCGCCATAGTTGAGGAGCATGCAGAAGCTCCACAAATGGTGGCCGAACCCCTCGGGACGGCGCCATGAACCCGGCACGCCCCACTGCGGCACGCACTCCGAACTGAGGTCGAGCACGAGCATATCCCCCTCGGGGAGCCCGGCGATCATATCGGCGCGGGGATTCTCGCCCCAAGCCTGCACCACCCACACAGCCTCGGGGTTGGCGCGCTTCATCGCGGCGAGTATCTCCTTTCCGGCACCGTCGAGGTTGACGCCGCGGGTGTTGCCCCCCTCGTGGAACGGGTCCATAGAATAGAAGTCGGCCTTTCCGTAGAGCCGTTCAAGCTCGGCATAGTAGGCGTCGGCGATCCGCCCGAAATCCTTATGCGATGGCTGTAGGAAGGCCGGGCGGCGGTAGGAGCACCAAAGCCCCGGGTCGGCCACATCAACCCCGAGGGTCTCAGCGGCGTCGTGGGGGAGCATACCCGAGTACCCCGGGAGCACAGGCTTCATATCGAGCGCCTTCATACGGGTAAGGATTCTCTTCTGCAATTCTTCCTGGCGGGTGTACCAGTGGTCGGTGTTGGGTCCGCCCCACTCCTCCAGATTGTTCATAAGCCACCAAGCCTGGAACGCGGGCCCGGCGATGAACGCCCCCACCCTGTCGGCGGGGTAGCCTAACTTTTCGAGCACCGCACGCCACACCGCCTCGGTGCCCGTGAGAGCCAGGGGCAGGTTTATGCCGTGGAGCGCCATCCAATCTATCTCCCTTTCCCAGCGTTCCCAGTCCCAGAAAGCCATCGAATAGGAGAAAGTGCAATAATTGAGGTAATAGCGCCAGTCGGCCCGCGACTCGCGCCTCACAGGCTCAGCTATGGCGGGGAGAGTGTCAGGCAGCTCGACCACCATATTCTCCCAGGAGAGCTGACGACCACAATAATTCTTCAGATAATGATGGAAACCGTATGCCATCGAGGTGAAATCGTTACCCTTGACGGCGATTCGCCCATCCCCGGTGGAGCGAAGCTCGAACCAGGGTTTACTCCCACCCAAGGAGTCAATTGAAAGCTCCTTTTCGAACACAAAATCGGCCGACCGGCCCGGAGCGACCCTCTCGACCAACTCCTCCAGCGGACCCGCTACCGCCCCGACCACGGAGCAGAGCGCCAAAACCATAGCGGCAAAAAATTTCATATACCGCAAATATACGACAATTTTGGGATTTTTGGGAGATTTGGGAAGGTTGAGAATTATGGGAGATTTGGGAATTATGGGATTCTTGGGAAATTTGGGAGGGGTGGGTAAAAAGAAGAGGCCCCCGGGTCCTTTCGGATCCGGGGGCCTCGGAAGGGGGCGGTTACCTA
>CAJUKE010000048.1 GCA_910587075.1 uncultured Muribaculaceae bacterium | reverse complement strand
ATCGCGAAGCTGTCCCTCCCCGCCTTGTCGTTCCGTGTGAGGGCGAAGCCCGAAGCCCCTCCCCCTTAGCTCCCCCCGCGAGGTGCGCCCCCTATTCGATCCCTATCAGCTTATGCGTCTGAAGCGAAAGCCTCCACCCCGGGTGCTCCTTCAGAAACTCCACGCAAGCCCCGAGAATCTCCCTGTTCCGCACCGCGTCCCCCGTGTCGCACGGCTGCAGAAACCGCGCCCCCGCCTCGAACCCCTCCAGTTCATCCCAGTTCCGCGGCGCCGCCCCCTCGAACACCACCTTCAGCTCGTCAGCCCTCTCCAGCGCCAGCGGCGCCCCCTTCGGCGAGCAAGTAACCCAGTCAACATTCCCCGGCAACCGTCCCGTACCGTTTGTCTCCACCTGCACGAACCGCCCCGCCCCGTGCAGCGCCTCCACAAGCTCCCCCGTCAGCTGCAGCGACGGCTCCCCGCCCGTCACCACCACATGCCGCGCCGGATAACGCGACACCTCCCCCACAACATCCCCCACACTCATCTCCCGGCCCCCAGCGTGGTCCGTATCGCAGAACCCGCACCGGAGATTGCACCCACTGAAACGCACGAAAACCGCCGGAGTCCCCGTAAAGAACCCCTCACCCTGAAGCGAGTAAAAAATCTCCTTAACCCTCATAGCTCAAAACTCAAAAGGCACATCATCAACCGAATACACCGCCGTATTCCCCTCGCTCTCCATCACCTTCGCCATATAGCACTGCGGCACCTGCTCCGTGATCCACCGCGCCAGATTCTCCGCCGTCGGGTTGAACGGCAGCACATCATTCAGGTGTCGGTGGTCCAGCGCCCCGTGGATCCTCTCCTTGATCCGCGTAAAGTCGCACACCATACCGTCCTCGTTCAACACCGCCGCCCGGCAGTACACCGTCACGACCCAGTTATGCCCGTGCACATTAGCGCACTTGCTCTCATACGAAAGCCTCAGCGAGTGGCTCCCCGCGATTTCCATCTTTTTCTTCACATAAAACATACCCGCGAATTTAGCAAATTCCCCCGTTCCCCTCCCCCAATCCTCCAAATTTTCCCAAATCTCCCATTATTCCCAATCCCCCACCTTGCCGTTCCGTGTGAGGGCGAAGCCCGATGTCCCCGCCCTCCCCCTCATCTCCCAATCTTCCCAAATCTCCCATTATTCCCAATCTTCCCAAAGCCCCTCCCCTCAGCGCCCCCCCGCGAGGTGCGCGAGGCGGAAGCCGAGCGAAGTCAGCGAAGCCCCCTCCCCGCATGGCTTTTGTCCCAGTGCCGGGGGCTTGCCCCCGGGGCGCCAAAGCGCCTCCCGCATGGCTTTTGTCCTCAGTGCCGGCAGCTCGCTGCCGGGCCGCCAAAGGCGCCCCCTTTCAGCGTCCGCGTCAGGAAAGGTATCGCCGCCCCAAGCGTCCCCGCCGCGTAAGGCTGGAAAAGCCAGAACGGGTGGAAAGGCGCCCCAACCCGGTGCGCCTCCGTCGCGATCCCCAGCGCCGCGTACCGCTTCCGCAGCACATCCCGCCCCTCGCAGTACCGCGGAAGCTCCGAATTGATAAAGCACACCGGGGCCGAACGCCCCGTGATCCAGTTCAGCGCCGAAGCCTCCTCCCAGTGCTCCGGCGCCTCCTCGTACACCCCGCCCAGCCACTGCGCGTTCACCGGAAGCGACCCCCGCTTCGCGATATGCTCATCCACCGACTGCAGGTTGCTGTCAGTCAGGAACGTCGCGATCCCGTCGATGCTCACCACCCCCTGCACATCGCTCGAATACTCCCCGTACTCACCGCTCCCCTCGTGCCGCGCCGAACCATTCGTCACACCCGTCAGCGTCGCCAACTGCGCCCCCGCCGAGCACCCCCACACCGCGATATGCTCCGGGTCGATCCCGTAGCGTTCAGCGTTAGCCCGCGCCCACCGCACGGCAGTCTTAATATCGTGCAGCCCCGCCGGATACAGCGCCTCGGGTATCAGCCGGTACTCAACCGGCACCGCCACGAACCCCGCCGCCGCCAACCGCTGCGCCAGGGGCCGCTGCAAACCCCGGTTACCCGAGTTCCACCCACCACCGTGGATCATGATCACCGCCGGATAAACCCCGTCGTCGTCAGGACGGTACACGTCGCACCGCAGAGGCCGTTCACCCCCATCCGTATGCAGCGTCGTGTACGCCACACCCTCCTCGCTCCTCACACCCTTGAGCTCCGCCTCAGGCAGAATCCTCACCTCCGGGTGCTTCTTCAGCGTCTTCACATACGTCGACCACAGTGCGAACGTCGTGTCGCGTCTCACTTCGCGCTCTGCCTTCGTCATCGCGCTCTCCGCCGCCGCGCCTATCGCCACCGCGGCCGCCATCACTAATGCCATAACTCTTTCCATACCGCGAATATAGCGCTTTTTTCCCGCCGAAGTTGCATTATCGCAGCCGCCACCCCCCTTCTCCGCCGTAACTTTGCCATCAAAAAATATCATCTATGAAAAACGACACCCCATCCGAGGCAATCAACATCCGCCGCGACATCAACGACCCCGCCATATGGCGCCGCGTCGGCACCCCCGCCGAAATCTCAGCTACCGAGGCCCTCCCCTTCGCCGAGTTCAACCCCTTCGGGGGCAACGCCCGCGTGCTCCTCCTCGCCGCAGGGAGGGCCCTCTACGTTTCCGTCGCCGGGCTCCCCGGCGTCAACGGCTCCGCCACCGACCCCCTCCGCGCCCCCCGCGTGTTCCTCGGCATGCTCGGCGGCGAACCCCTCGAAATCGAGCACTCCACCCGCGGCGTGGTCAAAGTCCACTGCCGCCGGGCACCCGCCGAATACCTCACCTTCGACGCCTCCGGCACCTTCACCCTCCGCGGGCCCCTCCCGGCCCTCCCCTCCCTCTCCATCCGGCCCGACATCGAGAACACCGTCTACACCGACTACTCCCCCATGAAACTCTCCGGCCGCTCCAAATCCCTCTCCGGCTCGGCCATCGACCCCGTCGACTTCGAAATCCTATCCGCACGGTTCCTCGAAACCTACAACCTGCTCAAATGCACCACCTCTAACTCCTACGCCGCCCTCCAGCCAGTGCTCGCCCGCTACCGCCTCCGCGACATCTTCGGCCAGACCGTATTCCTCTCCACCCCGGCGCTGATAGCCCCCGACGACGGCTTCCAGGCCGTCAACCCCCTGCGCCTCACATCATCCGACCAGTTGGCAACCGTCAACGGAGGCTCATTCCCCGTCAAAACCTATCGCCTATCCTTCACCGTCCCCGAAACCCTCCCCGCCCCCTGGGATTCCATCGTGGCCTCCGTTGAAATCGAAGCCACCCCCCAGCTCGACCCCGTCGACCCCGAGGCGCTCTGCCAAGGCTCCAAAAGCTCCGTCGCCGCCGCCGAAGTCTACCTCCCCGGTGTCCCATCCGTCAAGTCGGCACGCATCGCCTACCTCCGCGCCTTCGTTGTCAAAGCGCTCCAGCGGGCCGAGGCGCTGATGGCCCCGGTGGGCAAACTCTCCTTCCCCTTCGACGGCACCCTCGGCTCCGCGGGCTCCCGGAAATATTTCCGCTCTCCCCGAGCTTTCGCCACTGATAAAGAGCTGGATAGCGCCCCCGTAACCCCTCTCTCCATCCCGGGAGCCACCTACGCAGCGCGCCTCACTGCCGACTCCCTCTCCCTCAGGGCGCTCCCGGCCATCCCCCTCCCCGAGCCTATGGCCGCCGACGGCTTCGGTGGCGCTGTGGCCCAGGGCGACGGTCTCTGGAAAAGCGCCGTGGCGGTCACCATCTCCCGCGCCGGATCTGCCGAAACCATCGTCCGCGAGTCATCCGCCTACCGCGACGCGCCCCTCGCCCTCGGCCCGCTCGTGGTCTACCCCGATGCCGCCGCCACCGAGCTATCAATCAACGCCATCCGCTCCGATGGCACCGCCGTGGCCCGCTCCTTCCACCTCACTCCCCTCCCCGAGGCGGGGCTGGCCTACTGGATTGAGCCGGAAATCGCCCGAGTGCCCCTCCCGACATCACCCTTCGGCTTCGAGGTCCCGCTCGATACCCGCTCCGCGCCCATCCCGCGGCAGGTTGTGGAGGTGTTCCGCCGCGACGACCGGGGGCGCGACGACCCCGCCACCCCGGTAACCCGCGTACCCATCTCCGGCTCGGTCGAAGTGCTCGCCGAGGCGCCCCGGGCGAGAAGCTCCTGGGATGCCGCCCGTCGGCGCGTCCTGTGCCTCGGCTCGGAGGGCACCCGGCTCCTGACTTTCGACTCAAAGGGCGCGCTCCGCTCCTCCAACATCGTTGACCACCGCCCCGTGGCCTCTCCAGATGCCGTCACCCGTGCCGACGGCCCCGACGGGGCCATGCTCCTCGCCGTCGCCGGGGGCGACCTCGTGCGCTTCTCTGGCTCTTCCGTCGCGACCCTGCTTCCGCGCTGCGGGGCCGAGCGCCCGGGTTGGTCACCCCGTTGGCGCGAGATATGGCTCTTCGGGGCCGACTCCCCCGTGCGCCGACTCTCCGCCGATGGCGAAATCCTCCGCTCCGACCTCCCCGGCATATCCACCCGCGCCCGATGCCGCCTATGGAGCGGCGCGCTCCTCATCGCCGACGGAGGCGCGCTCCGCGACGCATCCGACGAGGCCCCGACCCCCTCGCTCCCCTTCCGCTACGCCCTCGAACGCGAAGCCCCCTCCCCGCCCAAAAACCTCCGCGCCGCCATCTTCGATTCCGACATCGACGGCGCTATTACCCTCGCGGGCCACAACGGCTCGGAGCGCTTCGGCCATCTCGCAGCCCTCAAATTCCGGGGCCAGGTCAACGCGCCCCTGCGCCTGCCGCTCGTCGCGCCCCGCAGGCGCTACCTCCGCCTCTCCGCCGAGGGCCGGGCCTCCCCCGACCTCGCCATCCGTTCACTTTATCTCGACTTCAAACACTGAACATCACTATGGAAATATCCGAAATCATAGCCGAAAACGAGCGTCGCCGTCGCCGCGACGCCGAGCGCGACGCCTTCGACCCCGTAAGGGGCCGCGGGTGCTCGGGGAGCCGCGTGCCCTACGGTCCCGAATTTTTCACCGAGGGGGTGGAGATGGTACCCTCCGAAATGCTCGACGACAAGGGGCTCCGCGGAGTGCGCACCCGCGAGGAATGGGCACGCCTCCGATGCCGCTACGACTTCGAATACTGGTGCGCCAAATGCGCCTCCGTCAAGGATAAGGAGAGCCCCCGCCTCGTTAAGCTCATCCTCAACCGGGGCCAGCGACGCGTCGTGGCCGAACTCGAAAGCCAGCGGCGCGCCGGACTCCCCATGCGCGTCATTGTCCTCAAGGCGCGCCAGTGGGGCGCATCAACCGTCATAGCCCTATACATCGCCTGGATTCAGCTCACACAAACCCGCAACTGGCACTCTCTCCTCACCGCCCACTGCGCCAAAACAGCAGCCGACATCCGCGGCACACTCTCAACCCTCCTCCTCAACTACCCCGAGGAGCTGTGGGATGGCGACGGCAAACCCTCCGACCTCAAACCCTACCAGGGCCGCTCCGACATCCGCGAAATCCCCGGACGCGAATGCCACATCACCCTCGGCACCGCCGAGAGCGTCAACTCAGTCCGAGGCTCCGACTACGCCATGGCCCACCTCTCCGAAGTCGGCTTCTGGAAGGACACCCCCCAGGCTTCTGCCGCCGACTTCATCCGCTCCATCTACGGAGCCGTCAACGCATCACCCATGACCCTCGTCGCCATGGAGTCCACCGCCAACGGCGTCGGCTCCTTCTTCCATAAGGAATGGCTCCGCTCCGAGGCCGGAAAGTCCGACAAAGCCGCCGTATTCGTCCCCTGGTACGAAATCGACCTCTACACAAAACCCGTCCTCGACCCCGCCTCCCTCTGGAACAGCCTCGATGCCTACGAGCGAGAGCTATGGCACGCCCGCGGCCTCACACTCGAACGCCTCAACTGGTACCACTGCAAGCGACGCGAGTACCCCGACCACTTCCAGATGATGGCCGAATTCCCCACCACCCCAGCCGAAGCCTTCACCAACACCGGGGCCAACGTATTCTCCGCCGAAGCCGTCGACCGCCTCCGCGCCAACTGCCGCCCGCCCCTCGCCATCGGCGAAATCGACTCCGCCACCGGCCATATCACCGGCCCCCACTCCCTCCTCTCCCTCCGCTTCACCCCCGACACCCGCGGCCTCCTCCACCTCTGGGAGCTCCCCACCCCCTCCTCCCTTGCTGCCCCCTCCTCCCTTCCCCCTGCGCTCTCCCCGCAGGCTTTTGTCCTCAGTGCCGGCAGCTTGCTGCCGGGCGCGAAAGCGGCCCCGTGTGAGGGCGAAGCCCGAAGTCCCCTCCTTCCCTCCTCTCCCTCCTCCTATGTCGTCGCCGTCGATGTCGGGGGCCGTTCCTCCCGCGCCGACTGGTCAGTGATCGCCGTCTTCGCCGTACCCCGCGACCCCTCCCTGCCACCCCGCGTCGTCGCCCAGTGGCGCGGCCACATCGACCACGACCACCTCACCTGGAAAGCCGCCCGCATCGCGACCTTCTACAACCGCGCCCTCCTCGTATTCGAGAGTAACTCCCTCGAAGCCGCCACCCGGCCCGACGGCTCAGCCCACGGAGCCTACATCCTCAACGAGCTCTACGACCACTACGACAACCTCTACTACCGCGTCGACGCCACCGGAGCCTCACCCGTCCCCGGCTTCCACACCAACCGCGCCACCAAGCAAATGATCATCAACGAACTCGTCGCAGCCGTCCGCGACACCCTCTACGAAGAGCGCGACACCCGGGCCTGCGACGAACTCTCAACCTACGAGCAGCTCCCCAACGGCGCCTACGCCGCCACCTCCGGCAACCACGACGACATCCTCATGACCCGCGCCATCGGCCTCCACGCCTGCCGCGACCTCCGCCCCCGCCCCTCCCTTCCCCCCGACCCCGACCTCCTCACCTTCCTCCGCCCCTACTAACCCTCCCCCCGCTCCCCCTCCTTCTTCCGCCTCGCCCCGCTCCCCTCTTCCCTCTTTCGCCTCGCCACTGTGGCGAGGCGAAAGCCGAGCTCC
>CAJUKE010000047.1 GCA_910587075.1 uncultured Muribaculaceae bacterium | reverse complement strand
TCTGTACATAAGGCACCCCAAAAGTTTTGTGTCTAACTTTTGGGGTGCACTTCATAGCCGCGGTTGATGGGGTTTAGTGCGTGGTGAAGAAAACAAGGTCGGAGACCTTGCACAACGTTAACTTTCGGGGGTAGACGCAGCGAGGGCGCGCCATCTGGCGCGCCCTCGTGGTGTTTGTTGGGGCCGTGGGGATTAGAGAGCCACCTTGGTGGTCTTGTCGCCCTGGCGGCGGATGAAGATGCCGTTGGCGGGTTCAGCCACGCGGATGCCCTGGAGGTTGAAGTATTCAACGGGAGCGTTAGCGTCAACCGCTACAGACTCAACACCGGCGTTTTCAGCGATGGTAACGAGTTCGGGAGGAGTGGTGGTAACGATGGTGCCCATCTTGCCGATAACAACGTCGTTGTCGTTGATGTAGTCTTCGGGAGCCTGGTAGTCCTTAAGAGCGGACATCTTCACAACGGATACTTCGCGAACGTAGAAGGGAACGTCGTTCTTGAGCGAGAGACCACCCGCGTCGAAGAGGATCGAGAGGAAGAACTTGTCGCTGTTGAGGGGAAGAACGAAGTCGGTAACGCGCCAGCCGGGGTTCGTCCAGAAGTCCTCGCACTGCTCACCGTGGAACATATTGTTGGGGTCGCTCTGGTCGGTGTTTGTCATAAGCTTGATCTGGAGGGGCTTCTGAACGTTCCAGCCGCCGGGGTTGGCAACGGTGTTGTCAACAGTGTAGACAACGCGCACGCGGCATTCCTCGTCGCACTGGGGGATGGCGAAGTTGAAGTTGCCATAGCCGATCCAGCCGACAACGGCGGGCTTGGACATGCGGAGAGCGTTGTCACTTTCGGTAGGATATGCCACAACGGGGCAGAACTTGTTCATACCTTCCTCGATCGATTCCTTGGAGTCGTTGGTGAATCCTACGTTGGTCTGCAGACCAGCGCCGTCGGTGCCGTCGAAGAGGAGACCGGTGAACCATACGTTGGCGGTGCCCCAGCCTTCTGCCATATTGGCCATACCCTGCATACCTTCGGCGGGATACTGTGCGTTGGCAACGTCGCCTTCGCCAACCTGCTCAAGCTTGAAGCCTTCTGCGAAGTTGTAGGCGAAACCTTCGCTCTTGGTGTAGGTTTCGGCGGTGGCGGTCAGAGCGACAGCCGCTGCGGAAAGAAGTAAAATTTTCTTCATTTGTTCTGAAAATTGAGGTTAAAGAAAGTTGATTATTAAGGGATTTTTTAATCCGGCGGGCGAGCTTGAATGGTCGCCCGCCGGAGTGATTTGTTTTATTGAATAGGCATCGGGCCGAAGGTATCGGAGAAGGCGGCGCGGGCTGCCTCGTTGATGCCGGGGTTCTTTTCGGTTTCCGTCGGGGGGTAAACGTGATAGATGCAGACGTTGTCGTCCCATACGGGGTTAACCTTGATGCTTTCCGAGAGTTTGATATCCTCCTTGGTGTTGTACTTGAACATCACGGTCTTCCAAACGGGCTTGCCGCTGCCGGAAGTGTTGGTGTTCACGCGGGCATAGGATGTTGTCTCAGTTCCTGCGGGTACGATAACCGGGGGATTCTCCTCGTCGTCGCGGCGCTGCTGCCAAGCCTGTTTGAGGCGGCCCATACGGAATTCGTCGGAACGCTTTGAAACGAGGGCGAGGGGATAACCGGCGACTTCGTAGCCGTGTTCCTTCCAAGCCTGTTCGGCGATGTCGGTAACGGCGGGCACGTTGTCGTAAGCGCGGGCCATAACCTTGTTGAGGGCGGCGGCGGCATCACCCTGGTACATTCCGGCGCGGGCTGCAGCCTCGGCGAACCAGAGGTAAACCTCGGAAACGCGGATGTAGCGGGTGGTCTGCGGTGCCGACTGGTGGGTAGACTGGGGGAGGCGGTAGTCGTAGGGGGCTTCGATGAGGTTGTTGTTCTCGTCGGCGTTGATGCTGAAGGGGGAGAACATCGGGTGGTAGACGCTTATGAGGCCGTTGCTGCCGTTTTCCTGACGTTTTTCGCCGTCGGAGGTAGCCCACCAGTCGATGATAACCTTGTTGCCGTCCTCGTCGGTGCGGTAGAAGTAAATCTGGGGGTCGAAGGTGGCGCGCTTGCGGGGGCCTTCGGGGAATTCAGCCCAGAAGCGGAGTTCGGGGAGGAAGTCGCCCCAACCCTCGTTGAGCTGCTCGTAACGGTGGCAGCGGGGGAACTGCGATACCTGCGAGCTTCCGTTCATATGGCCCGGACGGTCCCAGTAGGAGATGGCTACGATCATTTCCGAGGAGAAGTTTTTGCCGTAGCTGTAAACGTCCTTGTACTCGGTCTCCATCTTGTTGGGATAGGTGCCGTTCTCGCAACCGTCGTAGACATCCTTGCCCTTTTCAGCGGCGATGGCCCAGTATTCGGATTTGTTGAGCGGGTAGCCGGCCATATTCATGGCGACGGCGCAGTAGAGCGACTTAACAGCCTGTTTGGTAATCCAGATGTTGGTGCTGCCAACGAAGCTGTAGGGGTAGTCGGTGAGCATGCCGGAGTAGTCGGCGGGGAGGTCCTGGAGCTCGGCGTTCTTGAGGTCGCTCTCGATGAGGTCGTACACGTCGGTTACGGAGCTGAGGGGGGTCGAGTTGTTGTCGGGGGTGTTGTGAGCGTTGATGGGGAGCGGGCCGAACACGCGCACGAGGCGGAAGTAGGCCGACGCACGCCAGAAGTAGGCGTTACCCTTGGCGATGCGCTTTGTCAGCTCGGGGGCGTCAGCCTTGTCGGTGTTGTCGATTATGAGGTTGCAGGCCTGGATGAGCTGGTATTGGAAGCTCCAGAGATCTTTCACGCCCTTGTAGTCGTAGGTTACGTTGAAGCCGTCGGAGGCGATGTAGGGCGCGCCGTTGGGCTTCTGCGGGGGCACGATGTCGCTACCCTGGCAGTCGGGAATGAACGGGTTGGTGTGAGGCTGGGAGCTCTGCACGGCGTAGTACAGGGCGTTGATAGCCATGATGATGTCGTTTTCCGACTGGAAGAAGTTCTCCACAACCAGCTGGCCCTTGGGATCTTCTTCGAGGAAGTCCTGGCAAGAGGTGAGAACCCCTCCGGCAGAGAGCGTGAGAGCTAATGCGACCGCTCCCTTGATATATTTTGACTTATTCATTGTGAATACTTGAAGAAACGAGGGTTAGAAATTGAAGCGTACGCCCAGGGTGTAGGTGCGGGGCGCGGGGGTCGAGCCGAAGTCGAGACCCTTCTGCCATTCAACACCGCCGAAGGAGAGCGAAGCGGGGTTCACGCCCTTGTAGCCGGTGATGGTGAACGCGTTCTGTACGGAGAAGGTGAAGCGGAGGTCGGCAAATTTGGCCACCTTCTTGGGAAGGTCGTAGGTGAGGGCGATGTTTTCCAAGCGGAAGTAGTCGGCATCCTCGATCCATTTGTCGGAAGCGCCGTAGCAGAGGTTGCCCGCAAGGCGGGGGTCGGCGTTGGTCTTGCCCACGGTGTCGAGCCACCCTTCGGCGGTGACGGCCTTGGAGTTACCCATCGGCGATTCCATAGCGTAGCGGAGCACGTTGAGACGCTGGGCGCCGAACGAGCCATTGAAGAATACGTTGAGGCTCCAGTTCTTCCAGGTGATGGTGTTGTTCCAGCCGAGGGTGAAGTCGGGGTTGGAGTTGCCGAGGATCGCGCGGTCCTCCTCAACGGGGGTGGCGGTGATGGAGCCGTCCTTCTTGTAATATGTGTCGTAACCGTAAGTGGGGTTGTCGACAACGGTGCCGTCGGCCTGGGTGATGGTCTTGCGCTGGTCGATACCTGCCCAGCGGAAGCCGGCGAACGAGCCGATGGGTTCACCCTCCTTCACGATGAGGGGGCGGTCCATGATGTTCGACGCGCCGGTGTAATAGAGGGCGGGTTCGAGGGCGGTCATCTTCTCTACGCGGTTCTTCATCCAAGAGCCCTGGATGCCGGTGGTCCAGTTCCAGTCGCGGCCCTGGATGATGGTGGCGTTGATCGAGAGGTCGATACCGGTGTTGGATACCTCGCCGGCGTTCACATAGTAAGCGGAGGGTGAGAGGTATGCCGGGGGAGTGGTGTTCAGCAGGGCGTCGGTGGTGCGCTTGTAGTACCAGTCGAGGCTGAGGTCGAAGCGGCCGTTGAGGAACTGGGCGTCGATACCTACGTCAACCTGGTGGGTCTTCTCCCACTTGAGGTCGGGGGTGGGCATCTTGTTGGTCCACGCGCCGGGGGTGGGGGTGGTGTTGCCGTAGTAGGTGTTGGTGAGCTGCATCAGGGTCAGGGTCTCATAGGGGGAGATGTCCTGGTTGCCGATCACACCGTAGCTGGCGCGGAGTTTGAGGGACGACATGATGGGAGTGATGGACTGCATGAACTTCTCGTTGGAGATAGTCCAGGCGAGGGCCACGGAGGGGAAGTAGGCCCACTTGTTGTTCTGCAGGCGCGAGGAACCGTCGGCACGGAAGGTGACGGTTGCCATGTAGCGGTTGTCGTAGCTATAGATGGCGCGGGCCACGGCCGACATAAGGGTCCACTTGGAGTAGCCGTTGCTGGCGGTCTTGTTCTCGGCGAGGGCTACGTTCCACCAGCCTACCGATTCGGTGAGGAGATTGGTGCCGCCGATACCCATATTGCGGGTGGTGGCGGAGGTGGCTTCCCAAACGGCGGTGGCGGTCAGCGCGTGCTTGTCCCAGTCGCCGATGTAGGTGAAGTTGTTGGTGGTCTGGAGCAGCCAACGGTTGCTGTTGGAGTTGGCCATGCTGGTGGTGGCGCCGGGGTACTGCTTGGAGTTACCCATGCTGTAGGAGTAGCTGTTCTTGTAGTCGAGACCGTTCGAGGTGGTGAAGGTCAGGCCCTTGCAGATGTTGAAGCGGAGGTCGATACGGCCGTTGACGATGTCCATGCGGCGTTCGTTGTCAACGTGGATCTGCGACATCGGGGGGTTGGCCATCGAGCTGTTGTAGGGGTCGGTGTTATACTCGCCTCGCTCGTTGCGGAGGTCGATGGTCGGGGAGTAGGTGTAAGCGCCGTAGATCGGGCCGATGCCCATCGAAACGCCTCCGAGACCGTGGCCGTTGCCATGGGAGAGGTCAACGTCGGCGCTGACGTTCAGCCATTTGGTGAGGTCGGCCTTAATGTTGGCGCGGAACGAGAAGCGCTCGTAGTCGGAGCTTTCGATAACGCCCTTATCCTTCATATAGCCGGCGGAGATGTAGGTCTGCATCCCCTCGTTGCCCTTGGTGAAGACGAGTTTGTAGTTCTGCGACATACCTGTGCGGTAAACCTCGTCGTTCCAGTCGATGCCTTCCTTGGTGCCGTCGATATATTCCTGGAGTTCGGTCTCGTGGCCTGTGGAGGAACCGGGGAAGTATTCAAGAAGAGTGCGGGCGTAGTCGGAGGCGCTCATCAGCTTGGGGAGGTGGGTTGCCTGTGAGAAGCCGAAGGAGGCGTCGAAGGTGATGTGGCTCTCGCCCTTGTGGCCGGTTTTTGTGGTGATGATCACGACGCCGTTGGCACCGCGCGAACCGTAGATGGCGGTCGAGGATGCGTCCTTGAGGATCTGCATTGAGGCAACGTCCTCGGGGTTAAGGCCTTCGAGACCCGATTCGCGTACCATGCCGTCGACAACATAGAGAGGTTCGTTTGACTTGTTGATCGAGTTGGAACCGCGGATACGGATTTTGGGGCTGCCGCCGGGGATGCCGGAGGGAATTACGTTGACACCCGACACGCGGCCCTGGATGGCGTCGCCGACGGCGAGCACCGGCTGCGCCTGGAACGACTTGCTGTCCATCACGGAGACGGAGCCGGCGAGGTCGGCCTTGCGGACTACGCCGTAACCGATAACGACAACCTCGTCGAGGGCGGCGGAGTTGTCCTCAAGCACGATGTTGACGTGGGTGTAGGAATCAACCTTTACTGATTTGGCGACGTAACCGATAGACGAAACCTTGATTGTCGCGGGAAGTTGCTTGACGGCCAATGAGAAGTTGCCATCGATGTCGGTGGATGTCCCGACTGAAGATTTTTCGACGATTACTGTGGCTCCGATCACCGGCTCGCCGGTCGTGTCGGTCACAGTACCTGTGACACTTTGTCCGTATGCGGCGAATATCCCGCACGGTAAAACCCAAAGCATCATCAAAAAGAGTAACCTGAATTTGTTCATGGTATATGGACTGGGTTTAGTATTTGGGCACAAATGTAGATAATTTTTCACCGATAGAACTCCGCAGGTAGTTAAAACTCGTTAATTGGGCTGTTAAATTTTCCACCCCTCGTTCTATATCCTTTAATATTGAGGCTTATAGTCGGTTCGGTTTTTAGCGGAAAAGGCGGCGTAAGCGAATATCTGAAACCGATGTTGAGGATACGTCAACAATCGAATTTATATAATTTAAGTTATCGGAAACGGACTTTCCACCCCTCCCCCCGCTATCACTTTTGGCCACTTTCCCCCAATAAATGTCGCGACCGCCACCGTTGGGGTGTGAGTGCTTCGAATGATTTAGGGGAATTATATCAGTGTGCGAAACTCCTTAATCGTTGTGCAAGGTCTCCGACCTTGCTTTTCCCTTTCGGCATTGGTCCCCACCAACCGCGGTTGTGCGCCGCTTATGGCGGGGTTTCCAATGTACAAGGTCTCCGACCTTGTACGGATCTATCAGCTCATCTCACCCTTCCCTACGCAAAAAAGCAGCCGCCGTCCTCAGCCCGCACCGCGCCCCCGCCCCAACAAAGCAGTCTTTGGGAATATTGTCGACCAAGGTCGGAGACCTTGCATATTGTTAACCTCACCATAAGCGGCAGTAGCCGCGGTTGGTGGGGTGTCGGGGTCGTGCATAAAAAGCAAGGTCGGAGATCTTGCACAAGTGCCACTAAGAAAGCTAACAAAGCAGCCACGGTGGGCTTCACGCCACCCCATCCTACGCAAAAAAGCAGCCTTGGGGGCTGCTTTTTCGCTGCGGAAAGAGAGGGAGTCTTTCTCCGCTACGCTCCGAAAGCGCTACGCGATAACGAACCCCCGGGTTCTCGTCCCTCCCTTCCCTACGCAAAAAAGCAGCCACGGTGGGCTGCTTTTTGCTGCGGAAAGAGAGGGATTCGAACCCCCGGAGGTGTGACCCTCGTCGGTTTTCAA
>CAJUKE010000046.1 GCA_910587075.1 uncultured Muribaculaceae bacterium | reverse complement strand
ATCGCGAAGCTGTCCCTCCCCGCCTTGTCGTTCCGTGTGAGGGCGAAGCCCGAAGTCCCCGCCTTCCATCCTCTGGTGCGCGAGGCGGAAGCCGAGCGAAGGCAGCGCAGCCCCTCCCTGCGTTCCCCCCTCCCCGCCCTCTCTCTCCCCCGCATGGCTTTTGTCACCCGTGCCGGCAGCTTGCTGCCGGAAAAAATTAAACCTTTCCCCCCATCCCCGGTCATATAAAAAATAACCAACCCTGATAACCTTAAATTCCATGTACCCTATCAACCCGCGGCTCCTCCTCTCCCTCCCCCTCCTCTGCCCCCTGGCCCTTCAGGCCGCCCCCGCCGAAAAGCCCAACGTCATCCTCATCTACGCCGACGACCTCGGCTACGGCGACCTCGAACCCTACGGCGCCAAAGGCGTCTCGACCCCCGCCGTCAACCGCCTCGCCGACGAAGGCACCCGCTTCACAAACGCCTACGCCACCGCCGCCACGAGCACCCCCTCACGCTACTCCCTCCTCACAGGCCGCTACGCCTGGCGCGACCCCGGCACCGATGTCGCCGCCGGAAACGCCGCCATGATCATCAAGCCCGGCCAGTACACAATGGCCGATATGTTCCGCTCCGCCGGATACTCCACCGCCGCCCTCGGCAAATGGCACCTCGGCCTCGGCAACGAAGCCGGAACCCAGGACTGGAACGCGCCACTCCCCGCCGCCCTCGGCGACCTCGGCTTCGACTACTCCTACATCATGGCCGCCACCGCCGACCGCGTTCCCTGCGTGTTCATCGAAAACGGGCAGGTTGCCAACTGGGACCCCTCCGCCCCAATCGAAGTCAGCTATAAGGAAAACTTCCCCGGCGAGCCCACAGGCCGCGACAACCCCGAGCTCCTCTACAACCTCCGCCCAAGCCACGGCCACGACCAGTCGATCGTCAACGGCATCTCCCGCATCGGGTATATGAAAGGCGGAGGCAAAGCCCTCTGGAAAGACGAGAACATCGCCGACTCCATCACCTCTCACGCCGTCGGCTTCATCAAGGACCATGCCGACGAACCCTTCTTCATGTACCTCGCCACCAACGATGTCCACGTCCCCCGCTTCCCCCATCCCCGCCACCGTGGCAAATCCTCCATGGGCCTCCGAGGCGACGCCATCGTGCAGTTCGACGCCACCGTCGAAACCGTCCTCAACCTCCTCGATTCCCTCGGCATCGCCGACAACACCATCGTGATGCTCTCCTCCGACAACGGCCCCGTGGTCGACGACGGCTACATCGACCAGGCCGAGGAACTCCTCGGCGAGCACTCACCCACGGGCGGACTCCGCGGCGGCAAATACAGCTGCTTCGAAGGGGGCACCCGCGTACCCTTCATCGTACGCTGGCCCGGCAAAGTAAAAGCCGGGGCCACCTCCGAGGCCCTCATCTCCCAGGTCGACCTCCTCGCCTCCCTCGCCACACTCACCGGCGCCCGCATACCCCGCGGTGCCGCCAACGACAGCCGCCCCCACCTCCCCGCCATCCTCGGCCAGGACCCCGTCGGCGCCCCCTACGTCATCGAGCAGGCCAACAACAAAGCCCTCTCCGTCCGCACACCCCGTTGGAAATTCATCGAGCCCTCCAAAGGCAAACCCATGATCCCCTGGGGCCCCAAGATCGAGACCGGCTACCTCCTCCAGCCCCAGCTCTTCGACATGGCCACCCCCGACGGCCGCCTCGAACGCGCCAACGTCGCCCCCGCCCACCCCTCCGAAGTCACCACCTTCACCACCCTCCTCACCACCCTCCGCACCCCCGCCTCCATCCCCTGATCCCCTCCCTTCCGGCTTCCCCCTCTTCCCTCTCTTTCCCCCTTCGTTCCTCCTTTCCCCTTCCAAAGCCGCCTCCTTCACTCTTCACCTTTTCACCCTTTACTCCACTTTCCCCGCCTTGTCGTTCCGTGTGAGGGCGAAGCCCGAAGTCCCCTCCTTCCGTCCTCTGGTGCGCGAGGCGGAAGCCGAGCGAAGGAAGCGCAGCCCTTTCCTCCTCCTGTCCTCCCCCTCCTCCCTCCGGTCCCGCTCCCCTTCCTCCCGCATGGCTTTTGTCCCCCGTGCCGGCGGCTTGCCGCCGGGTGCGAAAAAGCCCCCTTCCTCCTTCACTCTTCACCTTTAACTCTTAACCCTTAACCCCTCCGCTCCAGTTTTTAATAATTCCTCCCCTTTAGCAAAATTAACCAAAAAGTTATTAATTGGAATCAAACATTGCAAACCATTTCCCTGCGTGTTTGTTTATCCCGATTATTTTTCGTAACTTTGTACAAGATTTGAGAATGCGCCTTCCCTCCCCGCCGGGGAGTACCGAAGCGGGCATTGGTCAATTCCGGTTTGTGTTTGATGTATGTTGAGTGAAACCGAGTTCGAAGAGTCGAACATTTCCGGCAGCGCTGGTCGGAGAGACCGGCGGCCTGCCGTATCTCCCCAGTCCCCCGCGACGGGGACCCGGGGACCGAAACCCCCGCGACGGAGGTTTCAAAGCTTTTCCATGAACTTTCATAATTTTTTGATGATGTGAAAATATGGAATTGACCTCGCCGACCCCCGGAGCAAACGCCCGGGAGAGCGTCGGCGGCGCCGTCTCGCGAGAAACACCGCAATGCCGCGCATTCCAGATCGTCGGGCTGGCCTCTCTCCGGCTCTCTCTCCCGCCGCCCGACGGGGACCCCATACTCCCCACCCGAAGCCGCCCCTCCCGGGCGGCTTCCTTTTTTCGCCCCCTCCCTCCTCCCTTCCCAAACCTCCCAAGCTTCCCTCCCTTCCCCGCCTTGTCGTTCCGTGTGAGGGCGAAGCCCGAATTCCCCGCCTTTCATCCGCGAGGTGCGCGAGGCGGAAGCCGAGCGAAGGCAGCGCGGCCCTTCCCCCTCTCTTTTTCGCCTCGCCACAGTGGCGAGGCGGAAGCCGAGCTCTCCGCCCCCTCCCCGCCTCCCTCCCTCCCGCATGGCTTTTGTCCCCAGTGCCGGCAGCTTGCCGCCGTGGCGCGCGGCGCCCTCCCCGTTTTTTATGAAATTTAATACACTATAATATTGTCATCCCCCGAAATTTTTGTTACCTTTGCCGAGTACAATTGCGTTTGCAGGTATTTCGCTAAATTTCTAAGAAACAAACCCAAACCAACCAACTGTTTTATTTTCATTTTTTTTCAACCATGGGTGCGTCGCGCCCCATCGAGCCGAGAGGCCTGACAGCTCCGCGTATCGCCCCATTGGAAAACAACTGATTAGTTCTACACATCCCATCATTTTTAATCATGGAAGCTAACGAACCGCGCAAGCCTCGCCGTCCGCGAATCGGACAATCGAGCGCTCCCGAGAACTCGGAAAACAATTCTTACGAGAAGAACTTCAACTCCGCCGCCACCGACGCGCCCCGCCGCGTGAGCCCCGCCGAGGGTGACACCGCCGCCGAGGGCGGCTACCGTCCCCGTCCGCAGGGCTACCAGCCCCGCTACAACAACCAGGAGGGTGGCTACAAACCCCGCTACAACAACCAGGAGGGCGGCTACAAACCCCGCTACAACAACCAGGAAGGCGGCTACAAACCCCGTTATAACAACCAGGAGGGCGGCTACAAACCCCGCTACAACAACCAGGAGGGCGGCTACAAGCCCCGTTATAACAACCAGGAGGGCGGCTACAAACCCCGCTACAACAACCAGGAGGGCGGCTACAAGCCCCGTTATAACAACCAGGAGGGTGGCTATCAGCCCCGCCAGAACGGTTACAACCGCTATAACAACCAGGGCTACAAGCCCCGCTACAACTCCGACCCCGCCGCTCCCCAGCAGGAGGGTGCCGAGAACGCCCAGGGCCAGAACCCCCAGGAGGGCGGCTACCAGCCCCGCCAGCACAACGGCTACAACAACAACCGTCAGGGCGGCTACAACAACAACCGTCAGGGTGGCTATAACAACAACCGTCAGGGCGGCTACAACAATAACCGCCAGGGTGGCTATAACAATAACCGCCAGGGCGGCTACAACAACAACCGTCAGGGCGGCTACAACAATAACCGCCAGGGTGGCTACGGCAACAACCGCCCCAACAACCGCTACGGCAACAACGGTCCCGTGCGCCAGGGCAAGAGCTTCACACCCCGCCCCAAGCGCATCGAGTACGAACTCCCCCTGCCCGATCCCAACGAGCAGATCCGCCTCAACAAGTTCATGGCCAACGCCGGCATCTGCTCCCGCCGCGAGGCCGACGAATTCATCCAGCAGGGCCTCGTGAAGGTCAACGGACAGGTTGTCACCGAACTCGGCACCAAAATCTCCCACGACGACACCGTCGAATACGATGAGAAGGTAGTCGCTCTGGAGAGCAAGTGCTACATCCTCCTCAACAAGCCCAAGGACTGCGTCACCACCTCCGACGACCCCAACGGCCGCACCACCGTCCTCGACCTCGTGAAGGGCGCCTGCAACGAGCGCATCTACCCCGTCGGACGCCTCGACCGCAACACCACCGGCGTGCTCCTGCTCACCAACGACGGCGACCTCGCCTCCAAGCTCACCCACCCCAAGTACGTCAAGAAGAAAATCTACCACGTCTGGACCGATAAGGACATCGCCGAGGAGGATATGCAGCGCATCGCCGACGGCATCGAGCTGGAAGACGGGCCCATCCACGCCGACGCCATCTCCTACGCCACCGACACCGACCGCAACCAGGCCGGCATCGAAATCCACTCCGGCCGCAACCGCATCGTGCGCCGCATCTTCGAGTCGCTCGGCTACCACGTCACCAAGCTCGACCGCGTCTACTTCGCCGGACTCACCAAGAAGAACCTCCCCCGCGGCCGCTGGCGCTACCTCACCCAGGAAGAGGTCAACTTCCTCAAAATGGGCTCCTTCGAGTAATCTCTCAACCTCAAAATCAAGAATCTTTTATGAAAAGAATCAAGATAACCGACCTTCTCCAGGGGGCTCCCTCCCTGGTCGGACAGAAGGTTTGCGTCAAAGGCTGGGTTCGCACCCGCCGAGGCAACAAACACGTCCAGTTCATAGCCCTCAACGACGGCTCCACGATCAAGAACATACAGATCGTGGCCGACATGGAGCGCTTCTCCGACGAGCAGCTAAAGCCCATCACCACCGGCGCCGCCCTCTGCGTCGAAGGACTCCTCGTCGAGAGCCAGGGCAAAGGGCAGTCCGTTGAAATCCAGGCCGAAAGTATCGAGGTTTACGGCACCGCCGACCCCGAGCAGTACCCCCTCCAGAAGAAGGGGCACTCCCTGGAGTTCCTCCGCGAGATAGCCCACCTGCGCCCCCGCACCAACACCTTCTCAGCAGTGCTCCGCGTGCGCTCGACCCTGGCCTTCGCCATCCACCGCTACTTCCAGGAACGCGGCTTCTTCTACCTCAACACCCCCCTCATCACAGCCAGCGACTGCGAGGGGGCCGGCGCGATGTTCCAGGTGACCACCATGGACCTCCGCGACATCAAGAAGACCGACGACGGGGCAGTTGACTATTCCGCCGACTTCTTCGGCAAGCCCACCGCCCTCACCGTCAGCGGACAGCTCGAAGGTGAGCTCGGAGCCACCGCACTCGGCGCCATCTACACCTTCGGCCCCACCTTCCGCGCCGAGAACTCCAACACTCCCCGCCACCTGGCCGAGTTCTGGATGATCGAGCCGGAGGTCGCCTTCATCGACATCGACGAGAACATGGACCTCGCCGAGGACTTCCTCAAGTACTGCATACGCTACGCCCTCGACAACTGCCGCGACGACATCGAATTCCTCGCCGAGCACTTCGACAAGGAGCTCATCTCCCGCCTCGAAGGCGTAATCGCCGAAGACTTCCAGCGCCTCACCTACACCGAGGCCATCGACATCCTCGAAAAGTCGGGCCGCAAGTTCGAATTCCCCGTCAAGTGGGGCATCGACCTCCAGAGCGAGCACGAGCGCTTCCTGGTCGAGCAGCACTTCAAGCGCCCCGTGATCCTCACCGGCTACCCCAAGGAAATCAAGGCCTTCTACATGAAGCAGAACCCCGACGGCAAGACCGTACGCGCGATGGACGTGCTCTTCCCCGCCATCGGCGAGATCATCGGCGGTTCCGAGCGCGAGGAGAACTACGACAAGCTCATGACCCGCATCGAGGAGCTCGACATCCCCATGAAGGATATGTGGTGGTACCTCGACACCCGCCGTTTCGGCACCGTGCCCCACAGCGGCTTCGGCCTCGGCTTCGAGCGTCTGGTGCTCTTCGTGACCGGCATGACCAACATCCGCGACGTCATCCCCTTCCCCCGCACCCCCAAGTCCGCCGAATTCTAACCCCCAAGTCGGCCGAATTCTAACACCGCCCCCGCGCCCCTTTCATGCGGGGCGCCCCGATAAACCAGCAGCCGCGACCCCCCTTTCCGGGAGGCCGCGGCTGCCGCTGTATTGTGTCACCAGGTCACCACTTTGTCCACAATGGCTTGCTGCTCGGTGGAACTCCGCCTGAGGTAGATACGTGTGGTTTCGATGCTTTCGTGGCCCATAAGGTCAGCTAGAAGCGCGAGGTCATTGAAACGCTCCAAGAAATTTTGGGCGTAACGATGACGGAACGAGTGAGGGTATACGACCTTGACATTCATCCCATATTTCTCGGCGTAGTTTTTGAGTTGCTGGGAAATGCCGCGTGTTGTGATACGTTCACCAAAACGATTGGTAAAGATGTAGCCCGATGTCTTGGATTCTTGATTAAGCCAAGCGAGAGCTTCTTCTTTCAACGACTTGGGAATGAAAAGGCGGCGGATTTTGCCGCCCTTAGAGTAGATGTCAATGTAACCGACAGTTACATGCTCCACCTTGATTTGGATTAGTTCGCTGACACGTGCGCCGGTGGCTGCAAGAAAGCGCGCTACGAAGTACCACTCCTTGTTATCCTCATTCCGCAAACGGTTTTTGAAGAAAGTGTAGTCGGCGTTGCTGATCACATTCTCGATAAACGAGCGATTCTGTACCTTGACCGACTTGAGGCGAAGCCGAGAAAGGCGCATAAAGTCGAGGTACTTGTTAACAGCCTGTATGCGTAAGTTGACCGTCTTAGGCTTGAAGGAATCTATAAGGTATGCCTTATAGTCCAACAGTCCTCGTTTGTTGAGTTTCGGGAAGCGACTATAATAGTCGCGCACGGTGTAGAGATACGCCGCGATTGTGTTCTTCGCCATGTTCTCGTCGCGAAGATGCAGTTCAAATTGTTCTATCATATTATTAAGGTGGGATTAGACCCTATAATATGATTAAGCATAATTCCCATTATGAGAA
>CAJUKE010000045.1 GCA_910587075.1 uncultured Muribaculaceae bacterium | reverse complement strand
CATATTCAACTCATAATAAGGAATTGTTAAGGTTATAACGGAGCCGCCCCGCCGAAATGAATCGGCGGGGCGGCTTGCGTTTCTTAATGCGTCTTGCGTTATTATAATTAATTGTAAGGTGTGGGCTGTTAGTCGCGCGACATCACTTTGTCGGTTTCCGTGTGGCCGTCGGCGAACACCAGGCGGCGAATGGAGATGCCGGGGGCGGGGTGGGGGATGCGTCGGCCCTCGGGGGTGTAGTATTCGATGGCGGTGACTTCGGAGCCGCGGTCGGCGGTGACGGTGTCGATGGCCGAAACGCACGCGGGGAAGTATTCATCGACGCTTTCGAGGGCGTCGGCGTTTTGGGCTTTAACTATGTGCTCGACCAGCGAGTTCATATACACTTCGAGGTTGGTGTACCATCCGCGGGGGTCGAGGGTTTTTGCTCGGCCGTCGGAGGGGGAGTCGGGGTCGAGGCCGTTGGCTATTTCCCATTCGTCGGGCATGCCGTCGCGGTCGGTGTCCCAGTCTTCAGGGCGGCGCACTGTCTCGATGGGCTGGTAGTTGATGTCGGCCACCAGGTCGATGAGGCCCTGCTTGCGAGTCACGGAGCCGGTGTAGGTGGCGGTGCCGGTGCGGGCTTCCTCGGCGTAGCGGGTGTCGCAGGCGTCGCGGAAGAGCGAAGCCCCGGCGAAGTCAAGCACCTTGCCGTAGGTTTCGGCTGCCGAGTGGGTGGTCACCTCCCCGGTGGGAGCCGGTTGGTCGAGCTTCATGCTCACCCACTGGGTGCCGTCGCCGTTGAGGTCGCGGTGCTCTACGTCGTCGCCGTAGTAATTATTGTTGTCCTGGGTCCAGCGCACGCCGTCGACGGTTTTGACTCCGCTGTCGTAGGTCACGCCGGCCCAGTCGCGGTTGGCTGCTTCCTCGCCTGACCTGGTTGCCGCGGTGTTGCCGCTGATATAGTAGCGCGATGCCATACCGAACATATTGCTGTGGCCGGAGCTGTTGCCTGAGGAGGCCACCGAGGCGGTGGTGACGCGGTTGTAGCCGCTCTGGCCCGAGGGGCCCTGCTTGTAGTAGTTGTTGACGATGTTGATCTGTCCGCCGCCGGGGCCTCCGTAGCAGGAGCCGGCCGCGTTGTACTGCACGCAGTTGCGGAAGTCGACATTCTCGGCCTGCACATGGTTTTTCCACCCGAGCTCCTCGGCGCGGGTGTTGCGCGACCATCCGCTCCACTCGTAGCGTGCGC
The DNA here is from genome assembly GCA_910587075.1 of uncultured Muribaculaceae bacterium. Classification (GTDB taxonomy): domain Bacteria; phylum Bacteroidota; class Bacteroidia; order Bacteroidales; family Muribaculaceae; genus UBA7173. The sequence goes on along the minus strand of CAJUKE010000045.1, from coordinate 6,207 downwards.
CGTTGAAGCGGGGGCCGCGGTTCTTGACGTGGGCTATGAGGTTGTGGTGGAACGAGGCGAGTTTTCCGCCCCATATGCCGCCGTAGCCGTGTTCCCCTTTTTCGTGGCCGGAGTTGCAGAGGCTCTCGGTGATGTTGCACCACTGCATGGTGAAGTTGTTGTTGTCGTAGAACGAGGCCACCTCGTCGATCGACCAGCTGAACGAGCAGTGGTCGAGGATGATGCCTGTGCGGTTGCGGGTCCAAATGGCGTCGGCGCCGTCGTTGACGTCGACCTCCTGTCCGCGGCGCACTCGAATGAAGCGTATCACCACGTTGTTGGCGTTGGGGAGAACGGTGTAGTGGCGCAGGGTGATGCCGGGCGCGGGGGCGGTCTGCCCGGCGATGGTGGTGTTTGCGCCGATCACGAGGTCCGACTGGAGGTTGATTTCGCCCGCGACGTTGAACACCACGGTTTTCTTGGTGTCGCCTGTGACGGCGGCTCGGAGCGAGCCCACGCCGGAGTCGTTGAGGTTGGTGACGATTTTCACTGTACCGCCGCGGCCCCCTTCGGTGTATCGGCCGTGGCCTTCGGCACCGGGGAAAGCCGGCACCTGGCCCTGGGCGGTAGCCGAGGCGCAGGCCGCTCCGGCTGCGAGAATGAGTAAAAGATGTTTCATAGGTATCATCAAGGAAATAAGGGCGGGGCGGGTTGCCCCCGCGCATTAGTAATAAACAGAATTGGCAACCGCGAAATTACCCTTTTCCCGCCACAACGGCAATAAACTGTTGAATTTTGAGGGAAATTTTCTCCACAGACTTGCGTCGTTTAATTCGTTTTGTTAACTTTGCGGCCATATTAACAAACTAAACCAATTATCACTGTCGCATGAAAAATTTGTTTTCTACACCTTGGCGTCTCGCCTTGGGCGCGCTGATGTTATCATCGGCGCTGTGCGCCCCGGCCCAGGAGCCGGGAGTGGTGATTCTCTATGCCAACGGCGACACCCACACCCATCCGATTTCGACTGTGACGCGAATGGAAATCGGCTCAGGGGAGGTGACGATGGTTCACTCCGCGGGCTCTGAGAAACACCTTATGGCTGACATCGACCGAATAAAGATCGGCGAGCTCGTTTCGGGACTTAAAGAACTCCCCGCCGGAGCCGAAGCAGCCGTATGGCCCACCGTTGTGGCCGACGGCTTCAACGTGCTCCCCTCCGACGACACCGAGGTGGCGGTTCACGATATGAACGGCCGACTAGTGGCCGGCCCGCTGAAAGCGGTCAAGGGTGAGACCCTCGCGGTTGACGCCTCTGCCCTGGCGAAAGGCTACTATGTGGTCTCCTTCTCCGGCAAAACCGTGAAAATCGTCAAGCAGTAACCTCCGATTAATCAGTTATTACCACAATCAATCAGCAATCGCATGAAGAAATTTATACTCGGCGCCCTGCTCGCCACCGCCGCGGCCGCCCCGGCCTCCGCACAGCAGAATATGTACCTGGTGAAGGATAACCACCTGGTAGCCAAATATGATGTCGACGCTGTCGACTACGTCGCCTTCACCCTGCCCGACGACGTTAGCGACGCTCCCCTTTGGGTAGAGGTCGGCAACGTGGGGAAGAACACCGTGAGCTACTCGGTGAAGGTGATCGACCCCGCGGCGTATTATGTGCACGCCCTGGCGTCGTACCATGTGCTGAACAACTACGCGATGTCGTACTACAGCTCGACCTTTGACGACCTCCCCGCGGGCACCCAGAAGCTTCTGCTGGAAACCTACCTCAATTCCGAGGGAGCCTATCTCGGGGCCGGAAACCAGACCTACAATATGGTCGACTTCGAGGATGACGGCACCGGGTACGGCGACTATGTGTCGCGCTTCTCGGTGCGCGCCGGCAACGACTACTTCGTTGTGGCCGCCCCCTACGACGCCCAGGCCGACGTGCTCGACACTGAAAACATGGTGATGCAGAAAGTGTCCACTCTCGCTCCCGGCAAGACCTCCCTCCCCCTTTCCGTGAAATACCTCGGCGACGAGGGTGGCTACCTCAACTTCGACTTCACCGGCACCAGCACCGACCTCAAGTACGCGCTGGTGATCGTGCTCCCCACCTCGACCCTCGACTTCTACCGCAGCTACTACGGGTACAACGACGACTATATGCTCAACGCCTGGGGTACCGCCTGGCCGATTGCCGAGCTGATCGCCGACTCCAAGTGGGAGGCCTACGATTCGGGCAACTACACGATGGTGGCCCGCGGCGTTGACGGCAACGGCGACATCGTCGACGCGACCTGCTCGGGCGACTTCACCGCCCCGAACGCCGGTACCGGACCCGAAATCACTATCTTCAGCAAGTCGAAGGATAACAACACCCTGGTGCTGAATTTCGAGGTGAACCCCAGCAACGTCGAGGAGTGTTACTACTATATCGACACCGAGAACAACGTTGACGACGCCGTGAACGACGGCTGGGCGCTCTACGAGATCGCTTCGCGCTCGACCGCTGTCGACGTCACCAGCCAGATCAACTCGGCCGGCGAGTACACCATCAACCAGGAAATCACCTCCGAGCAGTGGCAGTCGCTCCTGATTTACGCCAAGGATGCCGACGGCGGGCGCACCGTTTGCCGCGTGAACTTCAACATGGACCCCGACACCCGCTGGTCCATCGAGAATCCCGCCGAGGATACCAACGCCTCCCGCGCCGCCGCCAAGAAGGTGAAAATCAAGAACCCCGTGAAGCGTTCGCTCAAAAAGGTCTGAGAAACTGTTTAAACGCTCCCTTTTCGAAGCGCCCCGCCGCAAGGCCGGGCGCTTCGCTATTTTCCGGCCCCTTAGGGGCGGCCGCGGGGGCTAATTGGGGCGGGCGCGAGGTTTTTCGGGAAGTTTGTCGTAACTTCGCGGAACCGTGACGACACAGAAAGCACCCCGATTGAGCAACCAACGACCCGACGACACCGCGGCCCCCGGCCGCGACGCCTCTGTCGCACCCCCGGCTGAGGGCCCGGCCAAAAAGGGTGTCATCGGCCGCGCCGCCGACAAGCTCGTCAACGGCGAGGGGATTTTCACCCTTATCCGCGCCACGCTTACCTCGCAACTGTCGTCGTGGACCGACATGGCCGCGTCGTTCGTATGCTACGCCTGGATATTCTTCCCCCTGGGGCTCGACCCGCTCCGCTCCTTCCTGGCCACCGCCATCGGCCTGGTGCTCGGCGGGATCGTCAACTCCGTGGTCAACTACAAATTCACATTCCGCTCGGAACATTGCGCCGTCAAGGCCGTGGCCGTCAAGTTCTTCCTGATATGGGCGGGGAGCTTCCTTCTGAACCTCGGGGGCACCACCTGCCTCGACCACGCCCTGCAGCGGTGGGACTTCCTGCAGCGCTACGGCTGGATCAAGCCCGACGGCATCTTCGCCTTCGCCCGCCTCTCGGTGTCGCTGGTGGTGTCGATATTCTGGAACTTCCTGTTGCAGAAAAACTTCGTTTACCGCCCGACGACGTTCGACCCCTACGCCATCCGTTTCGTCGACTGGCTCATACCCCGGCGTCGGCGCTGACCCGCGCCCGCGAGAAAGAAAATGCGGAAAAACGTCCGCGGGGCGCTGAAAATTTGGCGGTTAGGAAAATAATCCGTACCTTTGCGGCGCTTTGGGCGCGTGCGCGCCCGGAGCGCGAGATATTTCAATACTTATTTTATTAACCATTTAATTAAATGACTGAAGAAGTTAAAAACTCTCCAATCGCCGACTTTGACTGGGACGCCTATGAAAACGGCGAAACCAAAACCGAGAAATCGCGCGAGGAGCTTACCCGCACCTACGACGAATCTCTCAACACCGTCAAAGACAAGGAGGTAATCGAAGGTACCATCATCGCCCTCAACAAGCGCGAGGCAGTGGTTAACATCGGCTACAAATCCGACGGCATCATCCCGATGAACGAATTCCGCTACAACCCCGACATCAAGGTTGGCGACGTGGTAGAAGTGTTCATCGAAAACCAGGAAGACAAAAAGGGCCAGCTGATCCTCTCCCACCGCAAGGCCCGCGCATCCCGCTCCTGGGAGCGCGTCAACCAGGCAATGGAAAACGACGAAATCATCAAGGGCTTCATCAAGTGCCGCACCAAGGGCGGCATGATTGTCGACGTGTTCGGCATCGAGGCCTTCCTCCCCGGCTCGCAGATCGACGTCAAGCCCATCCGCGACTATGATATCTTCGTTGGCAAGACCATGGAATTCAAGGTTGTCAAGATCAACCCCGAGTTCAAGAACGTCGTTGTCAGCCACAAGGCACTCATCGAGGCCGAGCTCGAACAGCAGAAGAAGGAAATCATCGCCAAGCTCGAAAAGGGCCAGGTGCTCGAAGGTACCGTCAAGAACATCACCACCTACGGCGTATTCATCGACCTGGGCGGCGTCGACGGCCTCATCCACATCACCGACCTCAGCTGGGGCCGCGTGAACCACCCCGAGGAAGTCGTTCAGCTCGACCAGAAGCTCAACGTCGTAATCCTCGACTTCGACGACGAGAAGAAGCGCATCGCCCTGGGCCTCAAGCAGCTCATGCCCCATCCCTGGGACGCCCTGGCCGACACCCTCAAGGTTGGCGACAAGGTGAAGGGCAAAGTAGTCGTTATGACCGACTACGGCGCGTTCGTAGAGGTAGCTCCCGGCGTGGAGGGCCTCGTACACGTCAGCGAGATGACCTGGTCGCAGCACCTCCGCTCCGCTCAGGACTTCATGAAGGTTGGCGACGAGATCGAAGCCGTGATCCTCACCCTCGACCGCGAGGACCGCAAGATGAGCCTCGGCCTCAAGCAGCTCAAGAAGGATCCCTGGGAAGATATCGAGGTTCGCTACCCCGTTGGTTCGAAGCACACCGCCAAGGTGCGTAACTTCACCAACTTCGGCGTGTTCGTTGAAATCGAAGAGGGCGTTGACGGCCTCATCCACATCTCCGACCTCAGCTGGACCAAGAAGGTCAAGCACCCCAGCGAGTTCACCAAGCTCGGTGCCGACATCGAGGTTATGGTGCTCGAAATCGACAAGGAGAACCGTCGCCTCTCCCTGGGCCACAAGCAGCTCGAAGAGAACCCCTGGGATGTGTTCGACACCATCTTCACCGTTGGCTCCGTACACCCCGGCACCATCATCGAGATGCTCGACAAGGGCGCTGTTGTGGCTCTCCCCTACGGCGTGGAAGGCTTCGCTACCCCGAAGCACCTCGTCAAGGAAGACGGCTCGCAGGCCAAGGTCGACGAGAAGCTCGACTTCAAGGTGATCGAGTTCAACAAGGACAGCAAGCGCATCATCCTCTCGCACAGCCGCATCTTCGAAGATGCCAACAAGGCTGACCGCGGCGAGGCCCGCAAGGCTAAGCGTCAGGCTCCCCGTCGCGAGGAGGCTCCCGCAGCCGCTCTGCCCGCTGTTGAGAAGACCACTCTCGGTGACCTCGGTGCCCTCCAGGCCCTCAAGGAAAAGCTCGCCAACGAGGAATAATTTAGAATGATAGCCGCCGGCGCCGCGCCGGCTCCGCGAATACAGGCCGCGCCCCCACCACTGGGAGCGCGGCTTTTTTTCGCGCCTATGGAGCGAAAAAGGTTAAGGGGGTGAAGAGTGAAAGGTGAAGGAGAAAGGGGGCTGCGCGGCCTTCGCTCGGCTTCCGCCTCGCGCACCAGAGGGAGGGCTTTTGCGGCCCGGCGGCAAGCCGCCGGCATTGAAAAGGTGAAGGGGGTGAAAGGTGAAAGGTGAAGGAGATAGGGGAGGGGCTTTAGCGGCCCGGCGGCTTGCCGCCGGCACTGGGACAAAAGCCTTGCGGGAGGCGGCTTGCGCCTGCCCTTTCTTATTTGCTCTTTGCCTTCCCTTTCTCCTTCACTCTTCACTCTTCACTCTTCACTCTTCACCTTTCACCCTTTCACTCTTCACTTCACCTCCCTTTCACCCTTCACCACTTCACCTTTTTTTGCGCTAAAAGCGCAAAAAAAGCCGCGCTCCCGGGGTGGGGGCGCGGCGTGTATCGCGGTCGGCGGCGGGGCCGCCGGGGTAGGCGAGGGGGATTAGTCGATGAGCTCGTCTGCCTTGTAGCCGCCCATTTCGCGGATGGCGTTCTTGAGCATAACGTACTGCTGGAAGAGGTGGTTAACGGGCACTTCGTCCTTGGTGTAGTCGTGCATCGGGCTCTTGAGGAAGAAGCTCAGGAAGCGCTGGATGCCGTAGCGG
>CAJUKE010000044.1 GCA_910587075.1 uncultured Muribaculaceae bacterium | reverse complement strand
CGGGGACACAAGGATTTTCAGTCCTTTGCTCTACCAACTGAGCTATGGCACCATCGCGGTGGGCGGCCTTTGCCGCTTTTGCGATGCAAAGGTAGGGAGTTTCTTTGAACTGGCCAAATTTTTTGGCGTGTTTTTGCGAAAAATATGCGTGATTGATTTGGAAGTGGTTGTATGTTAGCGTGATATGTATTTGGTCTGATCAGGGGATTCTCTATCGATGGATGTGGCGTTTGGTTGCCCTGCCGCGGAGAGCGATTGAGCGGGGCCTCGGCGCTCGCGCTACGTTCTAAATTGTGGTTGGCCAATACGGGCTGCGCCACAATGTGTAGCCGTCGCTGTTTCGCCGGGGCGATGACCGGGTGGCTGAAAGGGCGCAAGACGAAATTTTATAATTGCCAATGGTAGGCAACCTTACAGGCTGTCAATCCCCGTCGCGTCTGATTCGGATGGCCGATGTGGCTGTCGGTGCGCCGAGCGCTGCGACTGTTTGGCTAATGAGCGTTAAAGGCGCGGGCGGATTTGGCAGACTTGGCGAAAATGGCTAAATTTGCGGTTCATTGTGCGAAGAATTATGAGATGCGGCAATCTTAAATCGAATTTGCTGTCGGCTGCCGTGTGGCTTGCCGCCGCTGTCGCCGTGTCGTCGGCGCCGGATGCCTCGGCCTCCGAAGCGGCCGTCGCCGGGCGCTCCGCTGTGGAGACGGCGGTAGCCGAACCGCTTGCCGCCGCGCCCCTTGGCGCTGATGAGGCTGGCGGTTCCGCTTCCGATTCGGTCGCTGAACGCCCTGCCGCGCGCCCGGTTGTCGCTGAGCGCGATGCCGCCGATACGGCGGCGGTGTCTTCGGCGGGGAGCCGCGGGGTGGCGCGCCACCCGCGCCCTCTGCCGGCCTCTTCGCTCCCTGACTCGATTTTCGTAGGGGCCCCGGTGCCGGCTGGTTCCGAGGTTGTTACCGACGAGTTGCGCTCTGTGGGCGATTCGCTCCGCGTTGTCGCAGCCGACACCGTTCCCGTAGAGTCGCTGATGCCCGACCCGATTCCCGACCTCACCCCCGGCGAGGCGTATGCCGCCGACTCGGTGGCCGCCGTAGCCAAGGCCAAGCCTGACGAGTGGGTGCGCCGCGAGGTCGAGTTCACCCCAAACCCCACCCGCGCAGTGTGGCTCTCGGCCCTTTTCCCGGGGCTTGGGCAGATTTACAACCGTCGCTATTGGAAGCTGCCGATCATTGTCGGGGGGTATATGGGCCTCGGTTACGCCGTGAGCTGGAACAACACGATGCTCACCGACTACACCCGCGCCTATGCCGACCTGCTCGACAACGACCCCTCGTCGAAGAGCTATATGGACCTTTTCGCCCCCAACGTCAAGGAGGAGGATATCGACAAGAGCTGGCTCCAGCGCGTGCTCCGCTCGAAGAAGAACTATTTCCGGCGCAACCGCGACTTGTGCGTAATCTGCATGGTCGGGGTTTACCTGCTGGCTATGGTCGACGCCTACGTCGACGCCTCTCTGTCGCATTTCGACATCTCCCCCGACCTGTCGATGGATGTCCAGCCCGCCCTGCTGCAGGACGGGCGGCAACGCTATCCGTCGGTAGGGCTTGTGTGGGCCTTAAATTTTTGACCTGATGAATCTTGCAAGGAAAATATTTTTAGCCGGGTGCGTGGCTGCCGCCGCGGCCTTTTCCGCCTGGGGGCGCCCGTCGGTGCTCTCGCTCGGGAGCCACGCCGCCGACTCCGCGATTGTCTACCCCGAGAGTGTCGAGACCGACACCCGGCGCCTGATGGAGAACTGGTACCTGACCACCTATACCGCCCTCGACCGCGACGTGGAGTCGCGCCCTGACGTCGAAGTTACCGACCAGGAGCTGATCGAGCGCCTGCGCTCCATCCCCACCATCATCGAGATGCCCTTCAACTCCATCGTCAGGGCCTACATCGAGATGTACACCTCCAAGAAGCGCTCGCTGGTGGAGAGCATGCTTGGCATGAGCCTTTACTACATGCCCATTTTCGAGCAGGAGCTTGAGAGCAAGGGGCTCCCCAACGAGCTTAAGTATCTGCCCGTGATTGAGAGCGCCCTCGACCCCGACGCCGTTTCGCGCGCCGGTGCCACGGGCCTGTGGCAGTTGATGCTCCCCACCGCCCGCGGTCTCGGCATGGAGATCAACACCCTGGTCGACGAGCGCCGCGACCCCGTGCGCTCCTCCCAGGCCGCGACCACCTACCTCAAGCAGCTCTACGACATCTACGGCGACTGGTCGCTGGCCATCGCCGCCTACAACTGCGGCCCGGGCAACGTCAACAAGGCGCTCCGCCGCGCCCAGGCCTCGACCCCCTCGCTCCCCGACGGCACCGCACCCACCGACGCCCCGAAGAAGGACTTCTGGGCCATCTACCCCTACCTGCCGAAGGAAACCCGTGGATATGTGCCCTGCTTCATAGCGGCCACATACGTCATGAACCACTACGACAAGCACAACATATCCCCGGCGCTGGCCAAGCGCCCGATACTCACCGACTCGGTCCATGTGAAGCACCGCGTGCACTTCCAGCAGATCGCCGACGTGCTCAACATCCCCGTAGATGAGCTTAAGATTCTCAACCCGCAGTACCGCCAGCAGATAATCCCGGGCGACATCCGGGAATACTCCCTGGTGCTCCCCGCCAACCAGGTTTACGCCTACATAATGAGCGAGGACGCCATCGCCGGGCACAACGCCTCGCTCTACGCCCGACGTGACGCCGTGGAGCCCGCCGGCGAGGGACCCGGCGGGGCCGTGGTAGGAAAGGATGGCGACTGGGTGATCTCCGAGACCGTCAAATACCACAAGGTGCGCAAGGGGGAGACCATGGCCTCCATCGCCAAGAAATACGGTGTGAGCCTCCGCTCGCTGCGCAACGCTAACGGCGGTGTGCGCAAGCCCGCCCGCGGGGCGCGGCTGAAGGTGGTCACCACCGAGCGCGTATGGCAACCACGCCCCCAGGAGGAACTGGCCGCGGCCACGCCCGCCGAGGGTGACAACCTCCTGGTGCCCAGTCCTGATACGGAATCCGCTCCCGCAGCCGAGCCTGTGGCCTCGGGCGACCTCGCCCAGGCCTCCGACAACTCGTCCGAGGGTGACGACGGGCTGAGCCTCGGCTCCGTTGTGGGCGCTTCATCCGAGGCCCCCGCCAAGGCCGAGACCCGCGCCGCCGAGGCTCCGAAGGCCGCTCCCGCCAAGGCTCCCGCGCCCAAGAAGGAGCAGCCCAAGAAGGCCCGCGCCGAAAAAAAGCAGTCGACCTACACCGTGCGCTCCGGCGACACCCTATACGCCATCGCCAAAAAGCACGGGACCACCATCCAGGCCCTCCAGAAGGCCAACGGGCTGAAAAAGAACGCCAAGCTCCAACCCGGCCAGAAGCTGAAACTCAAATGACCGTCACAGCCACGCGCGTAAGTATATGAGCAACACCGAACTGATCCTTATCAACATATCCGGCTACGACCGTCCGGGCGTAACCGCGGCCCTCACCGAGATTCTGGCACGCTACGACGCCATGGTGCTCGACATCGGCCAGGCCGACATCCATCACACCCTCTCGCTCGGCATCCTGTTCCAGACAACCTCCGACCGCTCCGGCGACATAATGAAGGACCTGCTCTTCAAGGCATACGACCTGCAGGTCAAGATACGCTTCACCCCGGTGACGGTCGAGGAGTATGAGCAGTGGGTAGGCCGCCAGGGCAAAAACCGCTGGATCATCACCCTCTTAGGGCGCCAGCTCACCGCCCGCCACATATCGCTCGTGGCCGAGGTCGTCTCCAACCAGGGGCTCAATATCGACGCCATACAGCGCCTCACCGGGCGCCAGCCGCTGGGCGAGGGGACCCTCCCCCAGGCAAAGGCCTGCATCGAATTCTCGGTGCGCGGCACCCCGGCCAACCGCTCCGAGATGCAGAAACAATTCATCGACATCTCTGCCGCCGAAGGGTTCGACGTGTCGCTCCAGGAGGACACCATGTTCCGCCGCTGCCGCCGCCTGATATGCTTCGATATGGACTCGACCCTGATTCAGACCGAGTGCATCGACCAGCTCGCCGAGCGCGCCGGGGTTGGGGACCAGGTTGCCGCCATCACCGAGCGCGCTATGCGGGGCGAGATTGACTTCATAGAGAGTTTCCGCGAGCGCGTGGCCCTGCTCAAAGGGCTCGACGCGTCGGTTATGGAGGACATCGCCGAGAAGCTCCCCGTCACCGAGGGGGTAGAGCGGCTTATGGCGGTGCTCAAGCGCGCCGGCTTCAAGACGGCCATCCTCTCGGGCGGCTTCACCTTCTTCGGCGAATACCTCAAGCGCAAGTACGGCTTCGACTACGTCTACGCCAACGAGCTCGAAGTCGAGGACGGCAAGCTCACCGGACGCTACGTCGGCGACGTGGTCGACGGCAAGCGCAAGGCCGAGCTCCTCAGGCTCATAGCCCAGGTTGAGAACGTGAACATCGCGCAGACCATCGCCGTGGGCGACGGCGCCAACGACCTCCCCATGCTCTCGGCCGCCGGACTCGGTATCGCCTTCCACGCCAAGCCCAAAGTAAAGGCCACTGCCAAGCAGTCGATATCGACCATCGGCATCGACGGCGTGCTCTACTTCCTGGGATTCAAGGACTCATATATCTCCGAAACGAAATAACGCTCCGGGCAACCGATGATCGACAACTCAACCTTCGGCTCGCTTACGGCCATGTACCACACCTTCGGGTGCAAGCTCAACTTCGCCGAAACCTCGGCGATCGCCGCCGAATTCGCGGCGCGGGGCATAAACCGCGCCGAGGCGGGGCAGGCGCCCGACATCATTCTTATAAACTCATGCAGCGTAACCGAGGAGGCCGACAAAAAGTGCCGCCAGACGGTGCGCTCGCTCCACCGCCGCTACCCCTCGGCGGCGATTATCCTCACTGGGTGCTACGCCCAGCTCAAACCCGACGAGGCCGCGTCACTTAACGGCGTTGCCGTCGTGGCCGGCAACGACAAGAAGGGGCTCATACTCGAATACCTCGACCGCTGGCTCTCCGACCGGGCCCCGCGCCGGGAGGTGATAGCCACCAAGGATATAAGGGTGTTCACCCCCTCGTGCTCCCGCGGCGACCGCACGCGCTACTTCCTCAAGGTTCAGGACGGATGCGACTGCTGGTGTACCTACTGCACCATACCCGCGGCCCGCGGCCGCTCGCGCTCGGCCACCATCGCCGACCTCGTCGGTCAGGCCCGCGCCGTGGCGGCCGAAGGGGGCAGGGAGATCGTGATTACCGGGGTGAACATCGGCGACTTCGGCAAGCGGGGTCCCGACGGCCTCGCCCCAGCCGCACGCGAGGATTTCCTCGGACTCATCCGGGCCCTCGACGCCGTAGAGGGTATCGAGCGTTACCGCATCTCCTCGATCGAGCCCGACCTGCTCACCGACGAAATCATTGACTTCGCCGCGTCGTCGAGAGCCTTCATGCCCCATTTCCACATACCGCTGCAGTGCGGGTCCGACGCGGTGCTCAAACTGATGCGCCGCCGCTACGATACCGCTCTCTTCGCCGACAAGATAGCCCGCATACGCCGCGCCATGCCCGACGCCTTTATCGGCATCGACATCATAGCCGGGGCCCGCGGCGAGACCGACGAGGAGTTTGAGCGCTCGCTCCGATTCGTGGAGGGGCTCGACATCACCCGCCTCCATGTGTTCCCCTATTCCGAGCGCCCCGGCACCAAGGCCCTTGAGATACCCCACCAGGTATCGCGCGAGGAGAAGCAGCGGCGCGTGGCCCGGCTGATGCGTCTTTCCGAGGAGAAGCTCGGCGATTTCTCGGCACGGTTCCTGGGGCAGACACGCCCCGTGCTGCTCGAACACCCCAAACCTGGGCACCCGATGGCCGGATTTACCGACAACTATCTGCGCGTCAGCGTTGAAAACGCTCCTGTAGAGCTCGACAACGAGATTGTGCCCGTGAGGCTCGACCGCGTTGTCACCGGCTCGGGCGGCGAGCCCAAATTCATTGGCACCATCCTCTCCGACCTCCGATGAAGAAGCTCCGCGACATACTCGACCCGCTTTGGCAGGGAGCCGCTATGGGCGCTCTGCGCCTCGCGGCCATGCTCCCGCTGTGGGCGCTCTACCGCGTGAGCGACGTTATATGCCTCGTCGTCCGAGCCGTCGGCTACCGCCGGAAAGTGGTGCGCGCCAATCTCGCCGCCTCCTTCCCGGAAAAATCGGCCTCGGAGCTGCGGAAAATCGAGCATCGCTTCTACCGCAACTTCTCCGACTACATCGTCGAGACCATCAAGCTTCTGCATATCAGCGATGAGGAGATGCGCCGCCGCATGGTGTTCGACGGTGTGGAGATCATCGACGGCTACCTGCGGCAGGGGCGTACCGTGGTGGCCTACTTCTCGCATATGGGCAACTGGGAGTGGGCCTCCTCCTTCCCCCTGTGGAGCGCACTGCGCGACGACCCCTCCACCGCCTTCTGCCAGATTTACCGCCCGCTGCGCAACCAATGGTTCGACCGCGTTATGCTCCGCATCCGCTCCCGTTTCGGCGCCCGGTCGATACCCAAGCAGATTGCCTTCCTCGACCTGCTCCGCCTGCGCAAGCAGGGCACAGCCTCGGTGACGGGCTTTATGAGCGACCAGAAACCGAGCCACGGCGACCCGGGCTACATCACTATGTTCCTCAACCACCCGACGGCCTTCATCACCGGCACCGCCACCGTGGCCACCCGTATGGCCTCCCCGGTGGTCTACTGGAGTCTTACCAAACCCTCCCGCGGCCACTACCGTGTTGAAATCCGCCTCCTCTCGCCCGATGCGTCGCAAACCACCCCCGACGCCCTGACCGCCGCCTACGCCTCCAGCCTCGAAGCCGACATCACCGCCGACCCCTCGCTCTGGCTCTGGACCCACAAGCGCTGGAAGCGCCGCGTCACCCTCCCCGCCGCAACACAGTAGGCCCTCTACCCGTAAACATCACATCATCTACCTGACGCTCTGCGCCAGAGCCGGGTGTAACCATTTTGCTGACGTCGGCAAAATGGTCTGAGACTACATCTCCGGCATTATTCGCGGACTTACTGGCATTAAATCGCTAATTTTTCGCTTGTCAGTTGCGCCTACATACGATTTTTAGCGAAAAAACGGCCCAAAGATTTGTCCCGCCCAAACTAATTCACTACCTTTGCACCCGGAAAGCCCGCCAAGCGCGGTCTTGTTCTTCGAAATTTCTCAAGGAGCGATGCTCGAGTGGCTGAAGAGGCACGCCTGGAAAGCGTGTATACGCCAAAAGCGTATCCCGAGTTCGAATCTCGGTCGCTCCGCTCAACTGGAAAATCCCGCAAGCAGCAATGCCTGCGGGATTTTTTGACATAACGACAAGTGGACCAAAAGACTCTATATATCATAGCAGGGTGCAACGGGGCCGGGAAAACCACGGCCTCTTACTCCGTGTTGCCTGATTTGCTTGAATGCAGAGAATTTGTCAACGCTGATGAAATCGCGAAAGGACTTTCGCCCTTCAATCCTGAATCGGTTGCCATTGAGGCTGGCAAGCTGATGCTCGGTCGAATTGATATGCTTCTTGAGCAGGGCGCGACGTTCGCCATCGAGACTACTTTGGGCGCATGGTAAAAAACCTGTGTTTACTGATATAAGTTAGTATCTTTGCATAAA
>CAJUKE010000043.1 GCA_910587075.1 uncultured Muribaculaceae bacterium | reverse complement strand
CAATTAGCGCACACTTCACCAACAGCAGGCCGTAACACCGTAACAACCGCCCGTTGCAACCCCGCGAATCGCCGTAACACCCCGGTTACGGCGTGTTACATCGGCATAATTTCGCTGTAACAGCAACCTGTAGCAATCGCTCGATGCGAAAATAGGGGAGCTGAAGGGAGCGCGCCACTGAGACTCGTCCATTTTTATTGTTACACCTAAATATAATAGGGTGGTTTGCTTTGCCATTTTGGGGGGATGTCGTAATTTCGCGGTATGAACAACGAAAACGCAACCCCGGTTGAAAAGGACTACCTCGTTGATGGTGTCAGGCTTCACGCCGAGGTGAGCGGGAAGGGCGCGCCGCTGATCCTGATGCATGGATGGGGGTGCGACCACACGACGGTGCGCTCCATCGCGGCCACCGCGGCGCTCACCAACCGGGTCTATAATATCGACTTTCCGGGTTTCGGCGCGTCGCCGGAGCCTGACGAGGTTTGGGAAATCGACCGTTACACCCGCCTGATCGAGGATTTCGCGAGACAGGAGGGGCTCGACCGCCCCGTGCTCGTGGGGCACTCGTTCGGTGGCCGCGTGGCGATTCTTATGGCATCCCGCACCCCGGTATCAAAGGTGGTGCTGGTCGACGCCGCGGGTATCAAACCGCGCCGCTCGCTCAAGTATTACTACAAGGTGTACACGTTCAAGGCCGGCAAATGGCTTGCCAATCTGCTGCTGGGTAAGGAGAAGGCCGCCAAGCGCGTAGAGGCTATGAGGGCGCGCCGCGGTTCGAGCGACTACGCCCAGGCTTCGGCCAGGATGCGGGCCATTATGAGCCGCGTGGTGAACCAGGACCTCACCGACCGCCTCCATCTGATCAAAGCCCCGACGCTCCTGATATGGGGCGAGAACGATACCGCGACCCCCGTTGCCGACGCCAGGAAGATGGCGCGCCTGATTTCCGACGCGGGGCTGGTCTCGTTCGCCGGATGCGGCCATTACAGTTTCCTTGACAACCCGGGGCAGTTCCGGGCTGTACTATCCTCATTCCTCAATTCATGAACTACATTTCGATGAGTACTCTTAATACGGCATTCGCGCTGGCGGTGTCGGCGTTCGCCCTGGCTGATATGGGCGCGGTTTTCGCCCGCGACCTCATGATGTTCCAGCAGAATTCCTACCGCGACGACCGCTATCTGCGCTGGTTTGAGAAATCGGGCGAGAGCACGTCGCTGCGCCGCATTTTCTGCTGCGTGGCGCTGATGTTCCTTCTGATCGGGCGCATGCCCCTGTTTTTGTCGGGCGCTGTGGCGTCGGTAATCGTGGTGTGGCAGCTTGTGGCGCTCCTGAACGCGAAGTATAAGAAGCCGCTGGTGTGGACCCCGAGGGTTAAGCGCATCTGCTCGGTGATGTGGGTGCTCGCCGCCGCGGTGGCGCTCTTGTTCGGGCTGACGGTCGGCGTGCGCGGGCTTGCGTGCTCGCTGGTGGGGATGCTCGTGGTGTCGCCGGTGCTGATGCTCGCGGCCAACGGATTGCTCCGCCCGGTCGAGAAGCGCATCAATAAGAAATATTACGACGAAGCCGCGTCGATTCTGGCCTCGATGCCCTCGCTTAAAGTGGTGGGTATAACCGGCAGCTACGGGAAAACATCGACCAAGCATTACCTTACTCGGATTCTCCAGGAGCATTTTACCGTGACGATGACGCCGGGCAGCTTCAACACTACCATGGGCGTGATACGCACCGTGCGCGAGCACCTGCGCCCCTACGACGAGGTGTTCGTGTGCGAGATGGGGGCCAAGCAGATTGGCGACATCAAGGAAATCTGCGACCTGGTTCATCCGTCGGTAGGGATAGTCACGGCGGTAGGGGAGCAGCATCTCGAATCGTTCAAGACGGTTGAGAACGTGTGCCGCACGAAGTTCGAACTCGTCGACGCGCTTCCGGCCGACGGCCTTGCCGTGGTCAACAACGACTTCCCCCACGCCGCCTCGCGCGAGGTGGGCAATGTGGAGTGTCTGCGCTACGCCGTGAGCTCGCCCGAGGGGGCCGACTACAAGGCCGAGGATATAGAATACTCGCCCGAGGGGACTTCCTTCGCCATCGTCGGCAAGGGGCTCGAAGAGCCGCTGCGGTTGCGCACGAAGCTCGTCGGCGAATGCAATATTTCCAATCTGATGGCGGCGGTAATCGTGGCCCTGCGTCTCGGGGTGCCTGCCGAGAAAATCCGTTACGCCGTCGAGCAGATCGACCAGGTGGAGCACCGCCTCAATATGAAGCGCACCCCCGGCGGGGTCACCATTATCGACGACGCCTTCAACTCCAACCCGGCGGGT
Source organism: uncultured Muribaculaceae bacterium (assembly GCA_910587075.1). Classification (GTDB taxonomy): domain Bacteria; phylum Bacteroidota; class Bacteroidia; order Bacteroidales; family Muribaculaceae; genus UBA7173. The sequence continues at coordinate 6,386 of CAJUKE010000043.1, read as the reverse complement.
TCGAGGATGGCGCTCGACGTGCTTTCGCGCATGACCGGCGGCCGCCGTATCGTTGTGACCCCCGGCATGATCGAGTTAGGGGCGGTTCAGGAACGCGCCAACGAGGAGTTTGGCCGCCACGCCGCCCGGTGCGCCGACATAGCCATCGTGGTCGGGGCCTACAACCGGGGAGCCATTCTCGTCGGACTCGCCGAGGGGCCGATCAAGGCCGACGACATTCATGCGGTTGACTCTTTTGCCGAGGCGCAGAAGCTCCTTGGCGGCATTCTCCGGGCAGGCGACACAGTTCTGTACGAGAACGATCTGCCCGACACGTTCAAATAACCGGCACCGGGGCGTCAAAGCCCCCGCGACATATAATAGAAATAATACTAATCAAGCTCTTATAGCTGCAAAAGCAATGGCTAAGACAAATATCGGAGTGTTTTTCGGAGGTCGCTCCACCGAACATGAAATTTCAGTGATTTCGGCCAATCAGGCGATTGCCGCCGTTGACCGTACGAAGTTCGACGTTACGCCTATCTATATATCGAAGGAGGGCCGATGGTACACCGGCGACGCGCTCCTCAACCTCGGAAACTACCGCGACATACCCTCGCTGCTGAAGCAGACCGAGGAGGTGTATATGCGCCCGATATACGGCGATTACAACCTCTACCTGGCCAACCCCAAGGGGATGTTCTCGAAGAAGGATAAGGCGGCGAAGCTCGATGTGGTGATCCCCGTGCTCCACGGCGCCAACGGCGAGGACGGCACTTTCGAGGGTATTCTGGAGGCGATCGGCATACCCTTCGCCGGGTGCGACACCCTCTCGTCGGCCAACGGTATGGACAAGATTACCATGAAGATGATTCTCCGCGAGAACAATATCCCGGTGGTCGACTATGTATGGTTCACCGACCGCCAGTGGTTCGCCCAGAAGGGGGCGCTCACCGCCGAGGTCGAGGAGAAACTCGGGTATCCCGTGATAGTGAAGCCCGCCAACCTCGGCTCCTCGATAGGCATCAGCTGCGCCCACGACCGCGCCCAGCTCGAACGCTCCGTTGAGGACGCTTCGCGCTACGCCTCGCGCATCATAGTTGAGAAGATGCTTGAGGATATGCAGGAAATCAATTGCTCGGTGCTCGGCGACTGCGATGAGTATGAGACCTCCATCCTTGAGGAGCCCATCAAGAGCTCGGAGATTCTTTCCTACGAGGCGAAGTACATGGGCGGCGACAAGGGCGCGAAGGGTATGCAGGCTTCGGCGAAGAAGATTCCCGCCGACCTTCCCGCCGACGAGACCGCCGAGATACGCCGCCTGGCCGGGGAGACCTTCCGCGTGCTCAGCTGCCACGGCGTGAGCCGCGTCGACGTGATGATCGACCGCTCTAACCGCAAGATTTACGTCAACGAGATCAACACCATACCCGGCTCCCTGTCGTTTTACCTCTGGGAGGCCACGGGGCTCCGCTTCGACCTGCTGATGGAGCGCCTGGTGCAGCTGGCCGTAAAGCGCGCCACGCGCCGCTCGCAGAAAACTTTCTCCTTCTCACAGAATATTTTCGCGATGGGTGGTGGCACCAAGGGTGGCGTCAAGGGCGCCAAGGGTGGTGTGAAAGCCTGAACCCGCCGTTGCGCGAGATAACGGCCAATGAAAGATAAGATGGCCGAAACGAAACAAGAAAAGGGCCGCGATTCACATCGCGGCCCTTTCTAATTGGCATTTGTATATGAAACAAACTTATCAATCAATCATTCATTCAATCCTATGTTACGTCCGGGCCCTGGGGCCCGTTAAGGGTTTACTTATCCATTCACCCTCGTAACTGTTTGACCATTATTTAGACAAACAATGTACCAATTATCACATAAATTCAATAATCAAATTCGCAAACAAAATTAGCGTAATTTCCAGATAATCAATCGATAATTCAATCTCCAATATTCAATATCTAATCAATCAATATGCAATCTTATCAGTTTTGGCCGCCCATTTCTCGAACGCGCGTATTGTCGCGTCGTTCTCGATTCTGACGCAGGGGAGTGAGCGCTGTCCGCGTGGTTTCTCCAACTCCCTGTAGATGAAGTCGTCGGAGAAATTGATCGCGTCGGCATCCTCCTTGGTGTTGCCGAAGAAAATCCGGCTGACACCGGCCCAGTAAAGTGCCGAGAGGCACATCGGGCAAGGTTCGCACGAGCTGTAGACCGTGCATCCGGCGAGCGAGAAGCTCGCCAGCGAAGCGCACGCGTTTCTGATCGCGTTGACTTCGGCGTGGGCCGTAGGGTCGTTGGCCAGGGTAACCGTGTTGGCTCCGGTGGCTACGATATTTCCGTCACGGTCGACGATGACAGCGCCGAAAGGGCCACCTCCGCGGTCGATGTTCTCTTCCGCGATTTTGGCTGCCATCTCCATAAACCGCCGGTCCTGTTCGGTGATAGGGTATTTTTCTGTTTTCACGGTTGTAAATGGTTAGGGCTTGATTACAGCTCCCCGGTGGCATTCCGTAGGGGGATTCCGATTCCTAAGAGGGGTAGGATTCCGGCGAAACGGCGGGGCTCGATGCGCTTGTCTTTTGGTAGAGCGGCTGCAAAGATACGGATATTTTCAATTAGAAACTGCATATTATGCATAAAATATCCAAATGTGGCCATAATGGCAACATTTTCGACTTTTATTCCACTCCGCCAATCCCGCCCTGAGCGCCTCGTTGAGGCATCCGAAGCGGGGATAGTGCTCGGTTGAACAATCGGTATTTTCAATGGGCGTGGTCAACTTCGCTAAGCTGACACACAAAATTACGCATTTTTTGTAATCGCTTTTCTTAAAAGTTATTAATTTTAGGGTGAATTTGCCTCTTTATGCTGTAAAACATATTTTTCGCAGGCAAGCGGGGCGCATTCGGGGCGTTCGGGGGCTGTTTTCGGCCCCCTGCGGCCTCCTAAGGGGCTTGCGGGGTTACAAATATGTTTCTTGGAGTCGATGGGCGTATGCCGTTATTTGTCGACAATCATCGTGAGGACGCCGGACGGGTGGTAGCATACCTGGTCGAACACCGGGTCGGCTATGTCGAGCCGGTAGCCCGAGCGGTCGCGGTGCATGGCCGAGACGCTTTCGATGAATCCGTTGTGGTCGAGCAACTGGTAGAGCTTACCGGGCACCACGGCTTTCAGGAGGGTGGGCGAGAGGCAGTAGCCTTCGGGGGCTTCCACGCCGATCACGTTGCCTTTGGCGTCGAATTCGAGGTCGATGCCGTCGGCCAGGCGGAGGTCATACTCGCCGGAGGCGAACTGCTTGTCGATTTTCACTACGGCGTGGCCGTCGCAGTGACGTTCGAGGAATTTGCGGGCCTTCGAGGGGATGTCGTCATAGCTTACCGAGCCGGAGACCACGGGGCCGATGCCGGTGAAACCGATCGGGGTCTCGGGCACGATTGACTGCTGCGTTTCGCCACTTTCGGCCGGTGTGGGCTCGTCGGCTGCCGCCGCGAGCGGCAGCATGGCTATGGCCGCTACGCCGAGAAGCGTGCGAAGGCGGTCGGCTGCCACGCGCATCCCTCTGCGGCCGATACTCTTCGCGGCCGATTTCATATGTCTGCTGATTCGTCGTAATGCTTTCATAGCTGTCGCTGCTTTTAGTTGTTTACTTTATCAACGAATCAGGGGCGGGGTTGGTTCGGAGCTGGCGGCAGTTCAGGAGAGGCCGTCGGGGTATTCGCGGAGGTAGAGCTCGCAGTTGTCCTTTAGTTCGGCGTACCATTCGGCGCCGAAGCGCTCGGTGAGCGGCCCTTCGAGGAACTGGTAGAGGCGTATCCCTTTCTGTCGCCCGAGCTTGCGGGCCGGCTCGCAAATCTTCCAGCTATGGTAGTTCACGGCGGTGAAAGTCGGATATTCCTTCAGGCGCAGGGGGTAGAGGGCGCATGAAGCTGGTTTTCTGAAGCTCCCCTCGGAGCGTCCCTCGCGGTAGGCTTTTTCAAGAGCGCAGAGGCACACGCCCCCCTTGCCGTAGCAGGAGAAGGCGCAGTTGCGCCCGTCGAGAATCGTGGTGACGAGTTCGCCGTCGGGGTCGCGGTAGGCCACGCCGTTCTCCCTGACCTCCTGGATGGCGCGGGGGAGCATATCCGGCTCGATCACCGGCACGAGGCGTTCTATTTCCGCGGCCTCGGCCTCGGTTACGGGGGCGCCGGCGTCACCCTCGATGCAGCAGGCGCCGAGGCAGGCGTCGAGGTCGCAGCAAAAAAACTGTTCGGCAAGGTCGAGACTTACCAGCGTGTTCTGTATCTGAAACATTGCGTTGTCGGATTATATGCCATAATATATAGGTGCCGCGGGGTCAGGTGCCGGAGTATATGACTCCGGTGCCGATGAGGCGGTCGTAGCGCTCGCCCGGGGCGCGGTAGTAAACCAGTATGGTGTATTCGTTTATTGTCTGGTAGAAATTCCCCTCGATGTCAAACGAGGGTGGAATCGCGGTGTAGCGGTAGTTATACGCTCCCTGCTTCAGGAAGAGGGTCTTCTCGTAGCGCCCGGTCGAAGGATTGTAGTCCATTCGGGCCGTGTTGTCGGCGGCGCGGTACACGAGGTCGCCCTCCAGGTATACCTCGGCGTCGGGCACGCGGAGCATATCAAGCGAGAAGTGTACCGGGACGTAGTCGGCCTCCGTGTCGGAGTTAGCGGAGTTGTATTCCCTTACGAAGAAGCGTCCGTGCTGAGTGCGGTCGAAGCTGTAGGGGTTGCCTACGCGTGGGTGGTCGGTGGCGAGCCACATATGGTAGTACGGTTCCTCGAAAGTGATCATGTCGACACCCATCCCCGGATAGCTCGTTGATACGACCTCCATGCGGCGGTACTCGTTGCCCGCCGGGAAGATGAGGGCCGGGTTGTGCTCGTAGCGCAGTGTCGATCCGGCTACGCGCGATGGGTGGGTTATGGAAGTGGCGTTGCCGTAGTCGCCGTTGCGCACGATTTTCAGCGTGATGTCGTTATACGGGTCGCGTATGGGATATTTTCGCAGGTCGACCGTTGCCTCGACCTGCTGGTACGAGGCGTTGTAGTCGATGTCGGTGCGCGAGCTGGCGCTGCCGCCGACCCCCACCGCGCCCTCCGACACCATGAACCGGGCCTGGAGCAGCACGTTTTCCGGCTCGGTCTCAGGATATACCCGCAGCAGATAGTTGCCCGAGAGGCGGAAGCGGAACGCTTCATTGGGGAGGGTTATGGAGTAGTGGACATAATGGGTTATCGTGGCCCGCGAGAAGGCGTAGTCCTCAACGTCGGCATAGTTGAAGCCGTCGAACACCTCGGAGTCCACGAGGTCCGACAGGCGCCAGTCGGCGTCGCAATGGTATATGGAGTAGCGCAGGTACTCCCGTTCATCCCCCATGCCGTCGAAGCCGACTACGAGGTGGTCGTCGGCCCCGCTTACGAGAATCGGGGGCGCGAGGCGGTTCCCCTCGACCTCCACGGAAAGGGTGCGGTAGTCAGGGGAGAATATCGCCGTCCGCGTATCGGCCGGTTGGAACGGTGCCGCGGCAACTGTAGTGGCCGCCATCAGCGCGCAGAGGTATGTAGCGGCGAATTTCGTCATATGGGTTGTGGGTGGGAATGGATTGGTGGGGAGCGTCACCACCTTATGGGTTCGCGGCCATGCTCGGTCAGGTAGGCGTTGGCTTTGGAGAAATGGGCGTTGCCGAAAAAGCCGCGGTGGGCGGAGAGGGGGGACGGATGGGGGGATGTGAGTACCAGGTGGCGCGACGGATCTATTAGCCGCGCCTTGGAGATGGCGTAGCTGCCCCAGAGCAGGAACACCAGGTTGTCGCGTCGGGCCGAGAGGGTGGAGATCACGGCGTCGGTGAACGTCTCCCAGCCCTGGCGCTGGTGGGAGCCCGCGGCGTGGCACCGCACGGTGAGGGTGGCGTTGAGCAAGAACACCCCCTGCGCCGCCCATCGGCTGAGGTCGCCATCGGCTGGAACGGGTGCCCCGGTGTCGGAGCTAACCTCCTGGAATATGTTGCGGAGCGACGGTGGGAACGGCACTCCAGGGGCCACCGAGAAGCAGAGCCCGTTGGCCTGGCCGGGTCCGTGGTAGGGGTCCTGGCCGAGCAGTACCACCTTCACTTCGTCGAAGGGGCAGGCGTCGAACGCGGCGAATATCTTCCCCGCCGGGGGGAATACGGTGGTCGCGGCGTATTCCCGCCTTACGAAGTCGGTAAGCTGCCGGAAGTATGGCTTTTCCCATTCCGGCGCGAGGGCCTGTTTCCAGGATTCTTCAATCTTGACATCCATAACGCGAATTTACCTAATTCCCCGCATTCGGCAAAATCGGGCCCGCGGAGGCGCTATGCGAAGGTTCGGGTCAGTAGATTTTTCCGGTTGGTGAGGATGGTGGGTTGCCGTATAATGCTTAC
>CAJUKE010000042.1 GCA_910587075.1 uncultured Muribaculaceae bacterium | reverse complement strand
GAGCGGCTTCCCATCGCGAAGCTGCCCCCTCCCCGCCCCTCACTCCCCCCCGCATGGCTTTTGTCCCCAGTGCCGGCAGCTTGCTGCCGGGGCGCTAAAGCGCCTCCTTTCACCCTTTTCACCCATAGTTGGAACTTTCGGAGCCTTTTGTTTGTTAAAATACTTGAATTAAGTACCTTTGCCAAGGAATAGCGGGCTACCGTCCGCGACCAATCCCATTCCAGCATTTTCGGCTATCATTTATGAGAAGTTTTTTTAATATCAGGGCGGCCGGGGCCGCTTTAGCCGCGCTCGCCCTCGCGGGCGGCAGCGCCTACGCCGAGGTTTACTCGCTCGACTCATGCCGGGCCCTCGCCCTCGACCACAACAAGCAGCTGATGATCAGCGCCGAGCGCGTCAAAAAAGCCTCCTATCAGAAAAAGGAGGCTTTCGCCGCATACCTCCCCGCCTTCGACTTCCAGGGGGCCTACTTCTACAACCAGAAAGGCCTCTCGATCCTCAGCGAGGACCAGCACCTACCCGTGCAGAACTTCAACCTACAGACTCAGAAGTACGAGTACTCTCTCGTCAAGAACCCAATCACCGGCGAGCCCATCAAAGGCCCCGGCGGCCAGTACATACCCGAGCAGACCGCCCTCCTTCCCAAGGAAGCCCTTGAATACGACATCCACAACGTATTCTTCGGGGCCGTCACCCTCACCCAGCCTCTCTTCATGGGGGGTAAGATCGTCGCCATGAACCGCCTCACCGGCTACGCCGAGCAGATCGCCAAAAAGCAGCAGCTCGCCGAAGCCCAGAACGTGGTCTACGCCGTCGACGCAGCCTACTGGACCGTCGTTTCACTCCACGCCAAGCACGAGCTCGCCACAAGCTACGTCAGCCTCCTCGACTCCCTCACCCGCAACGTCCGCCTGATGCTCGACCAGGGCGTCGCCACCCGCAGCGACCTCCTCAGCGTCGAAGTAAAGCTCAACGAGGCCAACGTCGACCTCCTGAAAGTTGAGAACGGCCTCTCGCTCAGCCGAATGGCCCTCGCCCAGGTTTGCGGACTCCCCGTCGACGCCAATATGGAAGTAGCCGACGAAGGCCCCCTCGGCATCGACACCGCCGAGCAGGTGCCCGCCTCCTACGATATGGAGAGCGTCTACGCCAACCGTCCCGACCTCGAAGCCCTCCGCCTCGCCGGAAACGCCGCCGAGCAGCAGGCACGCGTGGCCCGCGCCGATATGATGCCCCAGCTCGCCCTGATGGGTATGTACTCTTTCTCCAACCCCAACCTCTTCGACGGCTTCCGCAAGAAATTCGACGGCGCGTTCTCCGTAGGCGTGATGCTCAAAATACCCATCTGGCACTGGGGCGGCAATTACAACAAATACCGCGCCGCCAAAACCGACCGCACAATCCGCGAGCTCCAGCTCCAGGACGCCAAGGAGATGGTTAACCTCCAGGTCAGCCAGGCCGCCTTCAAGGCTCAGGAAGCACTCAAAACCTACACCGCCACCCGCTCCAACCTCGCCAAAGCCGAGGAGAACCTCCGCACCGCGCAGATCGGATTCAAGGAGGGAGTGCTCACCGCCGACGACGTCCTCGGCGCCCAAACCGCCTGGCTCAAAGCCAACTCCGAGGAAATCGACGCCGAAATCGACGTCCAGCTCTGCAAAACCTACCTCGCCAAATCTCTCGGCACCCTCAAATATTGATAACCAACATTTAACATCCTCATAAAATGTCAGATACACTCACCCCCCAGCAGAAAAAGGAGAACCGACTCCTCATCGGAGCAATCGGTGGCGTAATCATCGCCGTCGCAGCACTCGCCATCATCGGATTCCTCTTCCTCAACAAGCCCGAAGAGCTCCTCGAAGGCCAGGCCGAGGCCACCTCGGTACGCGTCAGCGGAAAGCTCCCCGGACGAGTGGCCGAATTCTACGTCCGCGAAGGCGATATGGTACACAAGGGCGACACCCTCGTACACATCCACTCCTCACTCGTAGAGGCCAAAATGGAACAGGCCCAGGCCATGGAGACCGCCGCAAAGGCCGTCGATAAGAAAGTCGACGCCGGAACCCGCTCGCAGATCATCCAGAGCGCCTACTCCGTTTACCAGCAGGCCCTCGCCGCGCAGAGCATCGCCAAGAAAACCTACGACCGCATGGAGAAACTCTACTCCGAAGGGGTGATTTCCGAGCAGAAACGCGACGAGGCCAAAGCAGCCTTCGACGCCGCCTCCGCCGGAACCAACGCCGCCAAGAGCCAGTACGAGCTCGCCAAGCAAGGCCCCCAGAGCGAGGACAAAACCCAGGCTTCCGCCATGGTCAGCGTAGCCAAGGGAGGCGTTTCCGAAGTCGAGGCAATCCTTGAGGACCAGTACCTCACCGCCCCCTGCGACGGCCAGATTGACGTCATCTTCCCCCACGAAGGAGAGCTGGTGGTTATGGGCGCCCCCATCATGAACGTGCTCAAAATCTCCGACAAATGGGTCACCTTCAACGTCCGCGAGGAATACCTCTCCAAGCTCAAAATCGGCGACGAGATCACCGTAATGGTACCCGCCCTTGACCGCAAGGAGATCAAAGTCAAAATCTACTACCTCCGCGACATGGGCGCCTACGCCACCTGGCACGCCACCAAAACCACCGGCGACTGGGACTCCAAAACCTTCGAAATCAAGGCCCGCCCCCTCGAAGACCTCCCCGACCTCCGTCCCGGCATGACCGTCATCTACAAGGACTAACCCCTCCTCCCTATTCCACCTCGCCACTGTGGCGAGGCGAAAGCCGAGCGTCCCCGAGCGTCCCAGAGCTTCCCCGCGCGAAGCCGTCGGGTGGAGCGAGCCTAAGCGAGCGGCTTCTCATCGCGAAGCTGTCCCTCCCCGCCTTGTCGTTCCGTGTGAGGGCGAAGCCCGAAATCCCCTCCCTCCCCCCGCATGGCTTTTGTCCCCGGTGCCGGCAGCTTGCTGCCGGGGGCGCCAAAGCGCCCCCTTCCCCCTTAACCCTTAACCCATTTAACTTTCCCCTTTCACTAATGAAAGCAATAATAGAAGTCGCGCGCCGCGAACTCCGCAGGCTCACCTCCCGGCCCATCTACCTGGTCGGGATGCTCCTGGTGCCCCTGTTTATGGCGTTCTTCTTCCTCTCGCTCCTCGGCGAGGGGCTCCCCAGGAAAGTACCCGTAGCCATCGTCGACCTCGACCACTCACAAATCTCCCGCCGCATAACCCGACAGCTCAACGCCACCGAGCTCTGCGACATCACCTGCGAGAAAGAAAGCTACAACCACGCCATGGACGCCGTCCAGCGTGGCGAAATCTACGGCTTCTTCGTAATCCCCTCCGACTTCGAGCGCAAAGCACTCGCCGGACGGGCCCCGACACTCACCTTCTACTCCAACCTCACATACTACGTCCCCGGAACCCTCATCTACAAAGGGTTCAAGACCCTGGCCGTCACAACCTCCGGACAGCTCGTACAGCAGGACCTCGTGTCGAAAGGCGCCTCTAACCGAGCCGCCGGCCTCATCCTGCAACCGATGGTCATCGACAACCACCCCCTGGGCAACCCATACCTCAACTACTCCTACTACCTCTCAACCTCCTTCCTCCCCGGAGTGCTGCAGCTCATGATATTCCTCATGACCGTCTTCTCCATCACCCAGGAAATCAAAACCGGCTCCTCGACCCGATGGCTCGCCGACGCCCGCGGACGCATCGGCACAGCCCTCCTCGGCAAACTCCTCCCACAGACCATCATTTTCCTCATCCTCGGCCTGGGAATCAACGCCCTGATGTTCGACTTCCACCACTTCCCACACAACTGCCCGATGTGGCATATGGCCCTGGCCATGCTCCTCTTCGTGGTGGCCAGCCAGAGCTTCGGAGTCTTCGTATGCTCCGTCATACCCAACCCCCGACTCGCCCTGTCGGTGGCCTCACTCATCGGCATCCTCGCCTTCTCAGTGGCCGCTTTCTCCTACCCCGTGCAGGCTATGTACGGCGCCATCGCCATCTTCGCCAACATACTCCCCGTGCGCTGGTACTTCCTCATCTACATCGACCAGGCCCTCAATGGCATACCCCTCTACTACTCCCGCCTCTACTACGCCGCCCTGCTCGTGTTCCCCATCGTCGCCACCCTTGGCGCGCCACTCCTCAAGCGAGCCCTGCGGAAGCCGGTCTACGTCCCCTAAACTCTTGATAAATAGCAGCAATGAACATATTCAGCGACATAAAGCATTGGTTTGTCGACACGGCGAGAGTATTCCGCCGCGAGACCGCCCGCGCCCTGTCGGACCCCGGAGTGCTCATCTTCTTCTTCGTGCTCCCCTTCCTCTACCCCCTCGTCTACTCGGCGATATATAACCCCGAAGTCACCCGCGACATGCCCGTCGCCGTGGTCGATGAATGCCGCACCGCCGAGTCGCGACGCTTCGCCCGCGAGGCCGACGCCACCGAGGCCGCCGAAGTCTGCGGATACGCCTCCGACATGGCCGAGGCGCGCCGATGGATGGCCGACCACCGCTGCTACGCCATAATACACATCCCCGCCGACTACTCCGAGCGCCTCGGACGCGGCGAGCAGGGTGTCATCTCCATCTACTACGACCTCGGGCTCCTACTCCGCTACCGCACCTTCCTCTCCTCGTTCACCGAGCTGCAGATGGCCACCGACACCCGCCTCCGCACCGAGCTCCTCAACTCCGTCGGCATGGTCTCCGAAGCCCCATCCAACGTCCAGACCGAGGCCTACTTCCTCGGCGACCCACAGCAAGGCTTCGCCTCCTTCATCCTCATCGGCATCGTCGTGCTCATACTCCAGCAGTCCATGCTCTTGGGCATCGTGCTCCTCGACGGCACCGAGCGCGAGCGACGCCTCGGCCGCTCGGCCTACGGCCTACCCGAGCTTCGCGACATCGACCCCTCCGCCCTCATCACGGGCCGAACCCTCAGCTACACCTTCATCTACCTCCCCGCCGTAATCTACATCCTCCACTTCATACCCGAGATATTCAACTTCCCCCACCTCGGGCGGATCACCGACGGCTGGCTCCTGATGATACCCATGCTGCTGGCCACCGCCATGCTCGGCCAGGCCATACGCTTCATGGCCTCCGAGCGCGAGAGCGCCTTCATCATAGTGGTGTTCACCTCCGTGGTGTTCCTCTTCCTCTCCGGCCTCACCTGGCCCCGCTTCGCCATGAGCCCCCTCTGGTACGCCCTCGGCAGCCTCGTGCCCGCCACCTGGGGCGTCGAAGGCTTCCTCCGCATCAACAACAACGGCGCCACCCTCGCCCAGCAGGCAACCCCCTACCTCGCCCTCTGGGGCCTCTTCCTCCTCTACACCCTCCTCGCCTACCTCTCCGCCCGCCACTACCACCGCCGCTAATCCCCCTCCCCCGTCTCCCCTCCCTCCCCCCAAACCCATACCGCAGGGAATATTCCCGGCGTTTTTAGCGCGGAATCACGTTCTCGACCAGGCGCGGCTGCCCCACAGTGGCATGTCGCGCCGCGTAGAGGCATTGGCAACTCAAAAAATATCGCTATCTTTGTACGGCGTCTGATAGCGCCTATCAGGAAACTCCTCTCCCCCAACAAGCGACACGCGGCGAAAGTATTAGCATGACGAATAAGAAAAGCCTCTCCGAGGAAGACATCAAACTCCAATTCATTACTCCGGCCATTGTCGGCAAGGGCTGGGCTACCTCTCTCATCCGTATGGAGTATGCCTTTACGGATGGGCGCGTCATTTTCCAAGGTGGAAAAGCTGAGCGGAAAGCGAAGAAAAGGGCGGATTATCTGCTACACACGTCCGCTAATAATCCTATTGCGATAGTTGAAGCCAAGGATAACAACAAGCCTATCGGTGGCGGTATGCAGCAGGCTATTGAATATGCTGAAATTCTGGATGTGCCTTTTGCTTATAGTTCTAACGGTGATGGATTTGTTGAACATGATTTTCTTACAGGCAAAGAAACTAACATTAGTTTGGAGAACTTCCCTTCGCCCGATGAACTTCTGCAACGGCTGTACTCGGCTCGTCATATTACCCCTGCTCAAACTGAAATCATTGAGCAACCCTATTATTGGGATGAGTTTACGCACGAGCCCCGCTATTATCAGCGGATTGCCATCAACCGTACTATTGAAAAGGTAGCACAAGGAGAGAATCGTCTTTTACTTGTTATGGCCACCGGTACCGGCAAAACTTATACTGCATTTCAAATAATTCATCGTCTTGTAAAGTCAAAGGCTAAAAAGAAAATACTGTATCTTGCCGACCGCAATATTCTGATAAACCAAACCATGGATCAGGATTTCAAGCCATTCAAAAAGATAATGACCAAGATACAAAACAAAGAGATGGATTCTTCTTTTGAGATTTATATGTCTCTGTATCAACAGCTCATTTCCTACGATGAAAATATTCCCGACCCATTTAGAGAATTTGCCCCAACTTTCTTCGACCTTATTATTGTTGACGAGTGTCACAGAGGTAGTGCGAAAGAGGATTCTGAGTGGCGGCGAATTCTCGAATATTTCTCCTCGGCAACACAACTCGGCCTTACTGCAACTCCGAAAGCCGAAGATGGAGCCAACAATATTGAGTACTTTGGAGAACCGCTTTATACATATTCACTAAAGCAGGGTATCGAGGATGGCTTTCTTGCCCCATATCGAGTTACCAATTCATTCATAAATGTTGATCTCGTTGGATGGGAACCAGAAGAAGATGAGCACGACATTTATGGACAACTCATCGAAGAAGATTATTTCAGTCGAAAGGACTTTGGCAGAAAGTTGGCCTTACTAAAACGTCGGGAAATAGTTGCTCGACGTATCACAAAAATGCTTCATCGCATCGGACGTAAAACCAAAACTATCGTTTTTTGTACTGATGAGGACGAGGCGGCTGCTATGCGAGAACTGCTTGTAAACATGAATGCAGACCTATGTAAAAAGGACTCTCGTTATGTAATGAGGATAACAGGCAGCGATTTAGTTGGTAAAAAACAGCTTGATAACTTCATTGAGCCTGATGAACCATATCCAACCGTTGTTACGACTTCACAGTTGCTATCAACGGGCGTTGACTGCAAAACCTGCGGTCTTGTTGTCATTGATAAGGAAATCGGATCAATGACCGAGTTTAAGCAAATTGTCGGACGTGGTACTCGCTTGCGTCCTGACAAAAACAAATGGCATTTTGAAATTCTTGATTTCCGAAACGCCACGCAGTTATTCAAAGACCCGTCTTTCGATGGCGACCCTGAACCCCCGACAAATCCACCGGGGGGCGGTGGAGGCACACCCAGAGGCGGCGGAGGCGGCGGGACACCTCCTCCACAGCCACCTCATAGGCCTAAATATGTAGTAGATGGTAAAGCTATTCGCATAGAAACCGAGATTGTATCCTATCTTGGCGCAGGCGGCAAACTTGTGAATGAAAGTATCACCTCATTCACACGTCGCAATATCCGCAAAAAATTTGCGGATATTGACACTTTCATTACACGCTGGTCTGCTACTGCCCGCAAGAAAGCAATTCTTGACGAGCTTAAAGAGTATGATGTTCTTATTGACGCTGTTAGAGAGGCAAATCCCCATTTAGCGGATGTTGACATCTTCGACATCATCTGCCATGTAGCATTTGACCGCAAACCTATCACTCGTCGCGAACGTGCCAACAACGTGAAAAAGCGTGACTATCTTTCCAAATACAGCGGACAGGCTCGCGAGGTGCTGGAGTCGTTGCTTGAAAAGTATGCTACGAATGGTGTCCTTCAACTCGAAGACCCAACCATTCTTGCTCTTGACCCGTTCTCGAAAATCGGTAACGCGGTCAAGATTATGCGCCTTTTCGGCGGCAAAGCCGGATACGAAAAGGCTATCAAAGAATTAGAAACCGAACTCTATAAAGTCGCTTAACAATGGCTGTAAACAACATAATCAAACGCATACAGAATGTTATGCGACAAGATGCCGGTATCAACGGCGATGCCCAACGTATTGAGCAAATGGTATGGATGTTCTTCCTGAAAGTCTACGACGCCCAGGAAGAAGTTTGGGAATGTACCCGCGAGGACGGTTACACATCCATTATCCCCGAAGAATTGCGTTGGCGCAATTGGGCTGTTGACAATGCCGACGGAAACGCCCTCACCGGAGAGGCCCTGCTCGATTTCGTTAACAACCGATTGTTCCGTACGCTCAAAGACCTTGATGTCAATGCCGATACTCCACGCAGCCAATTGATAGTCAAAGAGGTTTTCTCCGACCTCAACCAATATATGAAGAATGGCATCCTGCTTCGTCAAATTGTCAATATCATCGATGAAATTGACTTTGCCGAAGCTGATGACCGCCACACTTTCGGAGATATTTACGAGGGTATTCTCAAAGACCTGCAATCGGCGGGCAATGCGGGCGAGTTCTACACACCTCGCGCTCTTACGGATTTCATGGTCGAAATTCTCAACCCTCGTCTTGGCGAAACCTTTGGCGATTTCACCTCAGGCACCGGCGGCTTCCTTACCTCAGCGCTGAATCACCTGAAGGATCAGCGCAAGACAACCGACGATGAAAAGTTATACCAACAGTCGGTAATCGGCCAGGAGTGGAAGCCTCTGCCATATCTTCTTTCAATTACCAACCTGCTACTCCATGATATTGAAGCACCGAATATCCGGCATTGCGACAGCCTCGGCACTCCTTACAACTCATTCAAGGATAAGGATAAGGTGGACGTGATTGCCATGAACCCTCCCTACGGAGGAAGTACCGAAGCGAGCGTCAAGACAAATTTCCCCTCTGATATGCGCAGTAGCGAAACGGCCGACTTGTTTATGGTACTCATTATGTATCGCTTGAAAGCGGAGGGTCGCGCCGCGGTAATCGTTCCTGATGGTTTCCTTTTTGGAGTTGACAATGCCAAACTCGCTATTAAGACCAAACTCTTGCGCGATTTCAACCTGCATACCATAATACGTCTGCCCGGAAGTATTTTCGCTCCATATACCGGCATAGCCACTAATATTGTATTCTTCAACAAGGAACGCGCTGAGGGCGCGTCGGAACAGTACGCGACTAAGGATGTATGGTTTTACCGACTTGATATGCCGGAAGGCTATAAGCACTTCTCTAAAACCAAATCTATGCGTTTGGAGCACTGCGAACCTATACGTCAGTGGTGGAACAACCGCGAAGAAATTGTATCAGAGGAAGTTGGCGAAAAGTCACGCAAATTCTCCGTTGAGGATTTGATTGCTCTTGATTGCAATTTCGACCAATGTAAGTTCCCCAAGGACGAGGAGGAGATTCTGCCACCAGCCGAACTACTCGCCAACTATTACAAGAAGCGTGCCGCGCTCGACCACGAAATCGACCGCACCCTCGCTGAAATCGAAAAAATCCTCGGCATCGAAATCCCCCGTGACTGATCATGACCGGCAAGCAACTTAAAAACAGCATCCTCCAATGGGCGATACAGGGTAAACTTGTACCGCAAGACCCGAATGACGAACCGGCATCGGTGCTTCTCGAACGCATCCACACCGAGAAAGCCCGGCTCATCAAGGAAAAGAAAATCAAGAAACCTAAAAACGAAAGCATCATATTTCGCGGTGACGATAATTCCCATTATGAGAA
>CAJUKE010000041.1 GCA_910587075.1 uncultured Muribaculaceae bacterium | reverse complement strand
ATATCCAAAGGTAAGCATTATACGGCAACCCACCATCCTCACCAACCGGAAAAATTTACTGACCCCGGTTTTGATGCCTCCTCGTGGGGGCGGACGGCCCCGGGGAAATTCGTCCCCGACGACTCGCCCGCCATCCGATCCGCGGAACCACGAAGCGAGAGAAACCTCTCTCCCACAACGCCATAAAGCCTACGCGCGTCGCGCAAAGGCCCACTGGCGATAGCCCACTCCAGGGCCCCGAAAACTCCATTTCCGGTAAGCCTCGCTTACGACGATCTACTGGAAAACACTCCCGGAAGGCCACTCGCCCCGGCATCTTAACCTGATATTAAGACACATACCGCCAATGAACCGCCGATCATTGCTTTTCTTACTTGTGATTCTGCTGGCCTCTCTCTCCCAGAAGGCCGACGCGCAGAAAGTGGCGATCAAGACGAACCTCGCCGCCGACGCCTTCCTCAGCCCCAACATCGGGGCCGAAATCGGACTCGCGCCCAAATGGACCCTCGAAGCCGAAGGCCAATTCAACCTATGGACCCTCTCCGGCGACAAACGCTGGAAACACTGGGCCGTGCAGCCCGAACTGCGCTACTGGCTCTGCGACCGCTTCTCAGGCCACTTCTTCGGACTACACCTCCATGGCGGACAGTTCAACATCGGCGGCATCGACAACTCCATCAACTTCCTCGGCACCGACTTCTCGAAGCTATCCGACTCCCGTTTCCAGGGATGGTTCGCGGGAGCCGGCATCGCCTACGGCTACGACTGGATCATCAACAAGCACTGGAACTTCGAGGCCGAAATCGGCATCGGATACTCCTACACCCGCTTCGACCAGTTCCGATGCGCCGGGTGCGGCCGCCGGGTGCGCACCGACGTGCCCCACAACTACTTCGGCATAACCCGCGTGGCCCTCAACCTCGTCTATCTCTTCTAAAACCAACCTCATAAACATCGCGAAACCACTGCTATGAAGAGATTCAACCTCACCATACTGCTCCTCTCCGCCGCCGCGGCCTCAGCCATCGCCGCGGCACCCGCGCGCGGGCTCCGGGCCGACTCCCTCGCGATCGACCGCGACGGGGGATACCTCACCGTCGACCTCGACCTCAACCTCGAAGACCTCAAGGTCAACTCGAACCGCGCGAAGGTGATAACCCCCCGCCTCGTCAACGGCGAGGACTCCATCGAGCTCCGACCCCTCGGCCTCTACGGCCGACGCCGCTTCTACTACTACGAGCGCAACTTCCCCAACACCATGATCGCCGGGCCCGAGGAACGCGTTTATCGCCGCTCCGAAGCCCCCGACACCGTGGCCTACCGCGCCGTGCTCCCCTGGAAGGAGTGGATGAACGGCGCCTCGCTCACCCTCACCACCTGCGAATACGGCTGCTGCCACTCGCTTGTCAACCAGCAGGTCGACACCCTCGGCCTCTTCCGCGAGTTCCGCTTCAACCCCCAGTGGCTCTTCGTGCGCCCCAAGGAGGAGGGTCCCAAGACACGCGCCCTCTCGGGCCGCGCCTACATCGACTTCCCCGTCGACCAGACAATAATCTACCCCGACTACCGCCGCAACACCACCGAGCTGGGCAAAATCCAGGCCACAATCGACTCAGTGCGCGGCGACAAGGACGTGACCATCACCCGCGTATGGCTCAAAGGCTTCGCCTCCCCCGAGTCGCCCTACAGCCATAACACCGACCTCTCCATAGGCCGCGTGCGCGCACTCAAGGAGCACATTCAGCGCCTCTACCACTTCGCCCCCGGAATAATCGAAACCGACAACGAGCCGGAGGACTGGGAAGGCCTGCGCCGATTCGTCGAGGGCTCCAACCTCGAACACAAGGCCGAGATCCTCGCCCTCATCGACTCCGACATGGCACCCGACCCCAAGGAGGCGCGCATCAAGAAGCTCTACCCCGCCGAGTATAAGTTCATGCTCACCCAGTACTACCCCGCGCTCCGCCACACCGACTACCGCATCGACTACAACATACGCCAGTTCAACGACATTGAGGAGATTCGACGCGTATTCGCCACCGAACCTTCCAAACTCTCCCTCAACGAGCTGTTCGTGCTAGCCAACAGCTACGAGCCCGGCTCGGAACCCTTCAACGAGGTGTTCGCCACTGCTGTGCGAATGTACCCCGACGACCCCGTAGCCAACCTCAACGCCGCCACAACGGCCATGGAGAAAGGCGACTACCCCCTGGCAGCGCGCTACCTTGAAAAGGCCGGCGACGACCCCCAGGCCCTCTACGACCGCGGCATACTCCTCGCCCTCCAGGGCGACTACACCGCCGCCCGACCCCTGCTGACCCGCGCCGCCGAGGCCGGCATCCCCCAGGCCCTCGACGCCCTCGCCCAGCTCGACAACTCCGCCAACCGCGGCTACGTCAACCTCCGCATCCGCCAGGACTGACCCCTCCCGTCGTTCCGTGTGAGGGCGAAGCCCGAAAGCCCCCCAATCTGAAAAGAAACAAAAAACAAAAATAATCATTATCAAATCATTAACCAGATGAAAAAACATCTCTTCTTAGGCTTCCTCGGAGCTATGGCCCTCGCCTCCTGCTCCAACGACGAGCCTATCAACAACTCCGGCGCCGACAACGGCAACACCGGCGACGGCAGCACCCACTATCTCTCCGTCAACATCGTATCCACCCCCGCCTCCACCCCCGTTTCCAAGGCTGGCGGCAACCAGGAGACCGGCGACCCCGACGGCGCCACCTACGAGGAAGGCTTCGCCAACGAGAACGCCGTGAATAAAGTGCGCTTCTACTTCTTCGACAGCAACGGCAACGCCGTTAACGTTCGCAACACCCCCAATGGTGTAAACTACTACGACTGGGCCAACCCCGCCGACTCCGGCCAGGATATGCCCAACGTGGAGAAGCAGCTTGAAGCTACCCTCGTTATCCACACCGGCACACCCGACAACCACGGCCTGCCCGAACAGATGGTTGCCATTGTAAACCCCGACGAGAAAATCGGCAATGACGCTATGAGCCTCACCGATCTCCGCGCCATCGTTAACGACTACGTTGCCACCGCCAAGAACTCTACCGAAAAGGCAGGTTCTTTCGTGATGATTAACTCCGTTTACAAAAACGGCTCCAGCGAAATCATCGCCAACCAGGTTCCCCAGTCCTACTATCAGACCTCCGAGGAGCTCGCCAAGAAGAACCCCATCAACATCTACGTTGAGCGCAACGTTGCCAAGGTTCGCGTGAAAGTTGACAGCTCTAAGTTCGGCGACGACTTCCAGACCAACGTTGGTAGCGATGGCGATATGAACCCCGGTTTCAACGCTATCAAAGCCAAGGATAAGGATGGCAACTATATCAAGACCCCCGACGGCAAGCAGATTCTCATCCGCTTCCCGGGTTGGAACGTTACCGCCGAAACCAACATGGGCTACCTCAGCAAGCACATCAGCACCAGCTGGGAAAACAACCTTTTCGGCAACGAGCAGTGGAACTGGAGCCCCTACTTCCGCTCATACTGGGCCATCAACCCCACCGATCCCGAGTTCGCTCAGGCTTGGCACTCTTTCAACGACATCATTAACAATGGCGGCAAAAAGTTCGGTAGCACCAACAACTCCAATGTAATCTACCTCAACGAGAACGCCCCCCAGTACGCCGCCTCCAAGTCTACCACCGGCAAGGATCTCGAACAGTTCACCAAGGTTGTTCTCTCCGGCCAGCTCGTTGGTGAAGATGGAGAACCCATCGAACTTGGCAAGTACGCGGGTATCACAGTCGTTGGAGAATCCAAGCTTCAGGAAGCCATGCTCGAACAGCTCAAGCAGAACGGCATGATCTATATGCACTGGACCGAGGAAGGCGAAAAGAAAGTCGCTTCCCTCGATATGGACGACATCTGCTTCAAGACCGCTACCGACATCATCGGCGAAGAAATCGAAACCGAGAAGGAAACCGGCCGCTACTACGTCTACATCCAGCTCTCTTCCTCTGTTAAGCAGGATGTTACCTGGAACTTCTCCGCCGACCCCAAGAACGACACCGCTGACAAAAACCTCGCAGACGCCGCCGCCATCAACAAGTACCTCAAGAACCAGCTCGGCTACGCCATGCTCTGGAAGACTGGCCTCACCTACTTCTACTTCCCCATCCAGCACCTCGGCGAAGAGGGCAAGATTGGCTACTACGGCGTTGTCCGCAACCACATCTACGACTGCGTTATCGAAGCCATCACCGGCCTTGGCACCCCCGTTTACGATCCCACCGAGGACGTTTACCCCGAAAAGCCCAAAGAAGAGGACACCTTCATCGGTGCTCAGATCAACATCCTCTCCTGGCGCGTAGTTCCCAACCACGTCGAGCTCGACTGGTAAACCCCGCCCCAACCCGAAACCGATCCCCCCGGAGCCGCCCGTCGGCTCCGGGTTCCCAACCCCTCAGAAACTGTTTTTTCACAGTTCCCATAAAGAGCGGCGGGGGCCGAGGCCCCGCCCCATCCCCCGCCGCTCCCCTTTTTCCTTAACTCTTCACCCCAGCCCTTCCCCGCGACCTCTTGTTCCGTGTGAGGGCGAAGCCCGAAGCACCCCAACCTCTCCCATCCAATAATCAACCTCTCCCTCTTTTTTTAACTTCGAAATCAACCGCCTCATCCCCGAGGCTCGATATATATACCCAACCAGCGATTATGTTGAACACGCTTCTGAAATACCTCAGGTTAGCCCTCCCCATCTGCCTGGTAGCCCCCCTGCTCGGGGCCTGCGACTCGGCCATCTACGACGAGGAGGGGGACTGCGACATACACTACCGCCTGAAGTTCGCCTTCGACCACAATATGCTCTTCGCCGACGCGTTCACCTCGCAGGTTCACTCCGTCGGGGTTTACGCCTTCGACGCCGAAACCGGACTCTTCGCCTGGCAGCGCGAGGAGAGCGGCGAGCAGCTCGACCGCGACGGATACCTCATGAACCTCGACGGCGTGGCCCCCGGCAAGTACCGCGTGATCGCATGGTGCGGCCTCGACAACGAGCGCCTCGACCCGACCCGTCCTGAGTCGTTCATCCTCCCGACCCTCACCCCCGGCGTATCCACCATGGCCGACCTCACCTGCCGCATGGAGCGCGAGCGCGACGCCGCCGACGCCGCCCACTCCTCCGCCGACCTCTGGAGCCTCTACCACGGCATGGTGGTCGACCCCCTCTCGCTCGACCCCATCGACATGGAAATCATCGACCCGAACTCCCTGGAGGCCGACGGCCAGACAATCACCTACGTCGCCAAGCTCAAAAAGGACACCAACCGCGTGCGCGTGATCCTCCAGCAGCTCGGCGGCCAGGACATCGACGCCGAGAACTTCTCCTACACCATCGAGGCATCAAACGGCCTCATGGCCCACGACAACGAGCTCCTCGCCGACGAGAAAATAACATTCCACCCCCACAGCCAGGGCTTCGGCATGGCGGGCGTGGACCTCAACGGCCGCACCACCGTGGCCGACTCCCGCGACGGCGACTCAGACCCCGCATTCACCCCGGTGAAAGTGGCCATCGCCGACCTCACCGTACCCCGCTTGATCAAGGACCACCCGACAACCCTCACCGTCTACGCCCCCGACGGCTCTGTGTCGGCCCGCATACCCTTAGTGGACTACGCCATCATGGCCGCCGCCACGGAGACATTCTACGACAATCACGGCAAACCTTACCCCATGGGCGACCAGGAGTACCTCGACCGCGAGGACTCCTTCACCCTCACCTTCTTCCTCGACCGTAACAAGAACTGGCAGGCCGTGAGCCTCAAAATACTCTCCTGGCGCACTGTCTTCAACCACGTCGAAATCGGCTGACCCCTAAAAAACGAACCATAACTTAACACCATAAACCTTGAAATCATTTCGCGACATACTCGCCCCGCTGATTCTCGCGCCGGTCATGCTGGCGGGAGCCGCGGCCCTGTGCGGGTGCTCCTCGCGCGATGATTTCGCCGAGCCCCGCGGCAACACCGCCACCTCCCCCGACGGCAACACCTACCTGCTGCTAAACACCGGCATCATCGAGCGCGCCGACGCCGAGACAGCCGGGGCAGTGCCCTCCCGCGAGCTCATCAACACCCTCCGGGTGATCCTCGTGGGCGACGGAGGCAACGTCGAGTACAACGAGCTTGCCGACTACGCCAACCAGCCCCGCGCCGGGGTGTACCGAGTGTTCCGCACCACCCCCGGCCACAAAACCATCTACCTCATAGCCAACGAGGCAGGTGCCGGGCCCTCCCTCGCCCCCGCGCTCAAACCCTTCGACGCCAAGGCCCTCGAAGCCTACTCGTTCTCCAACGAAGGCTCCTCCGAGGCGCTCCCCGCGTCGGCCAAATACGAGTTCGACATCGCCGAGACCGACCGCGGCAAGCGTGTCGAAAAGGTGTTCAACCTCGTCAGGGCAGCCACCAAGTTCCAGTTCCGATTCAAGAACTACCGCTCCGACACCGTGCGTGTCAACTCCGTCGAAGTCAGCGCCCTCGCTTCCGGTATGTACCTTATGCCCCGCGTCGGCGACGCCGACCTCGTGAAGAACTTCGGCGACACCCCCCTCCACTGGGCCGAATGGCTCCGCCTCGTGGCCGAAGAGTCGCAGGCCGACCTCCGATACCCTCCCGCCGACTACACCCTCACCAACCTCCGCGGCTGGATCAAGGCATACGACCTCCCCGCCGCCGCGACCCACCGCGCCCGACCCATCGACCTCGCCGGGCTCCCAGTGCCCAGGCTGATGAAGGAGGAAGACCTCCCCGTGGTATCCCCCGCCTTCTACTTCAACGAGAGCCGCAACGCCGCGGCCTCCGACGGCACCCAGGCCTATCGGATGACCTTCCACCTCACCCAGGGTGAACAGCAGGTGACCCTCACCCGCGACTTCCCCAACCTCGAAGCGCTCTTCCGCAACACCCACGTCCTGGTCGACGTCGAATTCAGTTCCGAGATTATAATCAAAGTCATTCCCTACGCCGAGTGCGTACTCGAACCCGTTTTCGGACTTAACAGAAAGGAAACCAACTGACTATGAAACATCTTCTCACACGCGTAATCTTCTCACTCTGCCTCCTGGCGCTCCTCCCGGCGTGTCAGGACGAGCTGATATATGACAACGGAACCCCCATCGTCGACGGTGAGGCAATCGTCGACGCCACCATATTCTTCGAGGACTTCGGCTCGGCACGCCTCGGCAGCCGCTCAGCGGGCGACGCCGTGAAGCAGGTCGAAAACATCGCCGTGCTCCTCTACGACCCATCCACACGCCAGCTCCGCCACAGCTTCTACGGCACCGCCTCCGACCGCGGCTCCTTCGAAGCCCTTTCCATCGACCAGGAGGGGAACACCGACCGCCCCAACGACAAAAACACATCCGCAGAGCAGCGCACCCCCTCGGCAACCGTACGCTTCGCCGGAGTCGAAAACGGCCGCTACATTATCTACGCCCTGGCCAATATGGGCGACGTCGCCAAGCCGGGCCACCAGTACAACGACGCCGTGCAGACCATCGACGGCCTCCGCGACATACGCCTCAACTGGGTCGACACTGGCGCCGACGCCGGTAACGCCATGGCCACCAACACCAACCACGCCATGCTCGGCTACTTCACAACCGACGGCGAGATTCACGACCGCTTCGAGGCCCCCTCCGTGCCCCTCAACCGCAAGCAGACCCTCTTCTGCTGGCTCCGCCGCGCCGTGTCGAAAGTCACCGTTGCCTTCGACGGCTCGCGCCTCAACCAGAACATCACCATATACCTCCAGTCCGTCGAAATCAAGGACATACCCACCTCGTGCCTCCTCGGCCGCGACAACACCCCCGGCGGCAACGTCAAGGAGGGGGAGCCCTTCGACGCCTCGCAGGTAACCCAGGGTGAGAAAATAATGTACTCCGACGCCGCCGACTACCACCAGTGGCCCGCCGTGACCCGCGGCCGACGCAAAACCTTCGGCCTCCTCGCCCCCGGCAAGAAGCACGACGACGACAACCGCCTCGACATCGCCGAATACCACGACGAGCTTACCCCCGCCCTCTACTTCTTCGAGAACCTCCAGGGCTCCGGCGAGGACAAGCGCCAGGACCCTAACAACACCGGCTCCCTCACCCACCCCGGCTACCCCGGCGACAACACCTACTACCTCAAGGACGGCAAACCCTACGGCACCTACATCGAAGTCACCGGCTACTACCGCACTTTGGGCTCCGAAGGCAAAATCATATACCGCTTCATGCTTGGCAAAGACATCATTGAAGATTACAACGCCGAGCGTAACTTCCACTACAAGCTCACCCTCGTGTTCAACGGCAACGCCAACGATGCCGACTGGCACATCGAGTACCGTCAGGAAAAAGATATGGTTTTCCCTGACCCGTACTTCATATCCTACCTCTACAAGCAAAGCGTGATGCTCCCCATCACCCTTAAAGGCTCTGACTACGGCAACGTCAAAATCAAGGCCAGGATTATTGAAAGCAACTGGTTCCCCGACGAGGCCGACATCGACATCGTCACCCCGGGTACCGAATCACATCCCGGTCCGTGGCACGGATTTTTGTCGCTCAGAAGCCGCGATGCCAAAATCATAGGTGACGGAGATAAAATCAATAATAAACCCGTCACTTACAACAACCCCGAGTGGTTTGAACAGGACTGGGGTTACACCAATGCTTCAGGCACTTTCGTCCAAGGAAAATACCCCGGTCAAGGCCAACAGGAATATACCAACCTCGTACCCGGCTCCTATTCAACGGCATATGGCGATCCATACACGGTCGAGTTAAATGACAGCGGCAATACCGTGGTCAACATCCCGTTCTTCACCCGTGCGAAGAATATGATCACAACATCGGGTTACACCGGAAACAATCCCTACGAGGCATACCAGCGTAAGGCTTTGGTCGAGATAACCCTTTACGACAAGACCACAGGCAAGGTGATAACCAACAATGCCGGAAAGGCGCGCCGCGACACGCTTACGGTCTATCAGGTGCGCCGTATTGAAAATCCGAAAGGTATATGGCGCAGATACGACAACGACGAGAAATTCGACGTTGTGCTCCAGGAACGTAGAACTGAAAATTCCGACCAGTTTACCGACCTCATCTCTGAGGGGCCTTGGCGCGTTTCTGTCGAGTCAGGCCAGGATTGGGTCAAAATCAATGGCTCTGTCAACGGCACTGCTCACGGCGACCATGACACTCCCGTCAAGTTCACATACCAGCCCAACGGGGTGCTCACTGACTCCACCAAGGTCCGATGCGGCATCATATTTGTAGAATACAACAATTACACCTGCCACCATCGTATCTTCGTGCGTCAGGGTTACGCCCCGATTACCCTTAACGACGCCAAAGTGCGCTGGCATACGTTCAATCTGTACTCCAAGGACAAGGAAGCCATAACCCCGACCGAAGAGGGTTCACTCTTCAAATTCGGTAACCTCGACGACGCTATCGCCGCAAGCAACAACACCGCTTACGGCTATAAGGTCGCTCCGGGAGATGCCGCACTGACGCTCGCTGGTGGCGGTTCCAAGTCGTGGGGAAACATTAAATCCATCAATAAGCAGTTCGGAACCGCCAACGCCAACCCTAAGTTTCCCGATTTGACAATCAGTTACGTCATAGGCCGAGGCAAGAACATCAAGGCGAGAGTAGCATCGCAAACTGATTACCTGAATCTTATAAATTCCACCTCCAGAGAATTCGGCTACGGCGTTCTTTATGCCGACGGAGCTACCTCTGTTCAGCAATCGACGACAACAGCGCATACGTTCTTGCGCGGCGATGACGGCTCGAAAGGCATGCGTGGCTGTTTCGTTTACAATACCACGAACGGTAATAACCTCTTCTTCCCTATCGGAAGCACCGGCCATGGTCGACGGGCGAATAATCAGACTTGGTATAGTTTCACCCAATCACCCGGCACAATGCAATATGCCTGGCGCGGTGAGCGTTATGCTGATAGGACCCAGGTTCTTCTACGCCCGATGTTCAACGATGTCTACCGTCGACCCGGTGCGACCTATTGGCTGCAGGGCTTCGTGCGAAACGCGAAAGGAGAATCTGGCGAATCAAAATCATATCTCGATATCAACTACTTTTCGTTTGACTTCTCCGTAGGCGGAAATGAGCCGATAAGCCCCGATAACGCCAACAACCAAACCAACACCTCGGCCTGCTTCATCCGATGCGTCGAGGACGTGCAATAACCGAAATTCAACCAGTCAATTAACTCTCTCCGAATATATTGAAAGCTCTCCGACATTACCTCATACCGCTGGCTCTCGCGCTAACCGCCTGCTCCGGCGATAGCGCCCCCGACGCTCCCGCCATCCCCTCGGACCCCGAGGGGGGCGAGGCCGTGCTGGCGCTCCGCGTGGCCATTGCCGACGCCGTTTCCCGCGCTCCCGAGCCCTTCTCGGTCGAGGCAATGCGGCAGTTGCGCGTCATCGTGCTCCGCCCCGACGGCGAAGTCGAGGTCAACTACCTCGCCGACTTCGGCGACGACGCCCCCGCCGAATACCTCGGCGTGTTCCGCCTCGCCCCCTCCGAGGACAAAACCGTCTACGCCATCGCCAACCCCTCCTCGACCCGTTTCCCCTTCGACTCATACCCCGCCGGTTCCCGCGGACTGGCCGAGGCCCTCGAAGCCTACGAGTACGACTTCGACCCCACCCTCCCCATCGCGATGACCGACTCCCGCGGGGTCGACGCCGCCCGCCTCCTCCCCGGCGAGCGAGCCGACGCGAACCTCAACATCGTGCGCGTGGCCTCGAAATTCACCGTCGAGGTCGTAAACCGCCGCGACGAGCCGGTAACCCTCGCCTCCTTCGCCGTCAGCTCCCTCGCCTCGCGCCAGTACCTCATGCCCCGCTTCACTGGCTCCGACGGTCGCCATATCGTCAACTCCCAGGGGCTCAAAGGGTTCGACTTCGACAACGCCGCCGGGCTCCATTGGAGCGACTGGCTCCGCCTGGCAGTCGATGAGTCGCAGGCCGATCCCGACAACGAGCTCCTGGCCGACAGCCGCGGCTGGATCATGCTCTACGGCGTGCCCGAAGCCGCAGCGCACTCACCCCGCCCCTTCGACTTCGCCCCGATAGAGATACCCCGCGGAGGCACCGCCGAGCTCCCCGCCCACTACTTCGCCGAAAGCCGCTCCGGCCTCATCGCCGACTCCTCATTCGGCAACGGCGCCGCCGACGGCCATGAACAGCGCTACACCTACGACATCACCTTCCATTCCTCCCAGGGGGGCCTCAAAACCTTCACCTCCATGCCCTTCCCCAACCTCAGGGCACTCTTCCGCAACACCCACGTCAGCATACGCCTCGAAATCCACCAGACCAAAATCGTAACCGAGGTCCGCGTCCTCCCCTACGTCGCCGTCGACCTCCACCCCGAATTCGGCTGGGACACCCTCCCCGACACCGACCCCCTCCCCGACCCCGACCTCCCTCCCCGTTAACCCCTCCTTCACTCCCCCCTCCCCCGTCCTCTGGTGCGCGAGGCGGAAGCCGAGCGAAGAAAGCGAAGCCCCTCCGCCGCAAGGCTTTTGTCCA
>CAJUKE010000040.1 GCA_910587075.1 uncultured Muribaculaceae bacterium | reverse complement strand
TATCAGATCCGTCCGGCATTCGGCGGCAACATCGTTGCCACGATCGTCAACCCCGACTGCCGTCCTCAGATGGCCACCGTGCGCGAGGGCGTGATGAAGAAAGAGGTGTTCGACGCCGCCCACAAGGGCGAGGTTGTGAACCTCGACGCCGCCAAGTATGTCAGCGACGCTGACTTCGCCGTGGAAATCATCGACCGCCACATCGAGAAGTCGAAAATCAACATCAAGAACGCCCCCATCATCGTCGCCGGCGGCTACGGCATCGGCTCGAAAGAGGGCTTCGACCTGGTTCACGAGCTCGCCAACGTGCTCGGCGCGGAAGTCGGCGCCACCCGTGCCGCCGTTGACGCCGGGTTCACCGACCACGCACGCCAGATCGGCCAGACCGGCGTTACCGTGCGCCCCAAGCTCTACATCGCCTGCGGCATCTCGGGCCAGATTCAGCACATCGCCGGCATGCAGGACAGCTCGATCATCATCTCGATCAATCCCGACGAGAACGCCCCGATCAACGCGATCGCCGACTATGTGATCACCGGCAACTACGAGGATGTGCTCCCCAAGCTCATCAAGTACTATAAGAAGAACTCTAAATAAGAAGATATCAAGCCATGGCTAACTTCTATACCGATAATCCCGACCTGAAACTGCACCTGCAGCACCCCCTGATGCGCAAAATCGTGGCGCTCAAGGAGCGGGACTTCGCCGACGCCGCCAAATTCGACTACGCTCCTGTCGATTTCGACGACGCGATGGACAACTACTACCGAGTACTCGACATCGTCGGGGAACTCTGCGGAACCACTATAGCCGACAACGCCGAAGGGGTCGACCACGAGGGTCCCTCCGTGGCCAACGGCCGCGTGACCTACGCTTCCGGCACCCAGGAAAACCTTGAGGCTTGCCGCAAGGCCGGCCTGATGGGTATGGCTATGCCCCGCCGCTTCGGTGGTCTCAACTTCCCCATCACCCCCTACATCATGGCCGCCGACATCGTGTCGCGTGCCGACACCGGCTTTGAAAACCTCTGGGGCCTCCAGGACTGCGCCGAAACCCTCTACGAGTTCGGCTCCGAGGACCAGCGCGAGCGCTTCATCCCCCGCGTGTGCGCCGGCGAGACCATGTCGATGGACCTTACTGAGCCTGACGCCGGTTCCGACCTCCAGGCCGTGATGCTCAAAGCCACCGAGCAGCCCGACGGCTCCTACCTCCTCAACGGCGTGAAGCGCTTCATCACCAACGGCGACGCCGACATCCACCTGGTGCTCGCCCGTTCCGAGGATGGCACCAAGGACGGCCGCGGCCTCTCGATGTTCATCTACGACAAGCGCCAGGGTGGCGTCAACGTGCGCCGCATCGAGAACAAGCTCGGCATCAAGGGCTCTCCCACCTGCGAACTCGTCTATAAGAACGCCAAGGCCGAACTCTGCGGCTCGCGCCGCCTCGGCCTCATCAAGTATGTGATGGCCCTTATGAACGGCGCCCGCCTCGGCATCGCCGCGCAGAGCGTCGGCGTAAGCGAACTCGCCTTCCGCGAGGCCGAAGCCTACGCCAAGGACCGCAAGCAGTTCGGCAAGGCCATCATCGAGTTCCCCGCCGTGCGCGAAATCCTTGCCGTTATGAAGGCCAAGCTCGACGCTTCCCGCTGCCTCCTCTACGAGACCGCCCGCTACGTCGATCTCTACAAGGCTTATGAGGACATCGCCCGCGAGCGCTCCCTCACCCCCGAGGAACGTCAGGAAATGAAGCTCTACAACAAGCTCGCCGACGCCTGCACCCCCCTCGCAAAGGGTCTTTCCAGCGAATACTGCAACCAGAACGCCTACGACTGCATCCAGATCCACGGCGGCTCGGGCTTCATGAAGGACTACGCTTGCGAACGCCTCTACCGCGACGCCCGCATCACCTCCATCTACGAAGGCACCACCCAGCTCCAGGTTGTGGCAGCCATCCGCCACCTCTTCACCGGCACCTACCTCCAGCTCATCGAGCAGTGCGCCGCGATGCCCGTGTGCGACTGCCTCGCTCCGCAGAAGGCCATGCTCGACAAGATGACCGAGACCTACAAAGAAGTCGTTGCCAAGGTTCATGAAATCAACGAACCCGCCTACACCGACTTCATGGCCCGTCACCTCGTTGAAATCGCCGGCAACGTGTTCATGGGTTACCTCCTCGTGACCGACGCTTCGCGCAATGCTGCCTCCGACGATGCCGAAGTAAAGGCCGCTGCCGAAAGCCTCGCCAAGAGCGCCCGCGTCTACTGCAACCTCGCCCAGGCCGAAGTAGCCCGCCACTCCACCTTCATCAACACCGTCACCCCCGCCGATATGGCCTCATACCAGGCCTAATCCCGGCACCACATAACCCACAAGTAGCCGCCCCGGACCATCCGGAGCGGCTACTTGAAGTTTATACAGGACGCTGTTGATGCGTTTACAACGATTTCGAATGTAGGGAAAAGTGTGTGGCGGGATTATTCGGGGATGTAGATGATGTCGCCGGAGGGGAGGCGGTAGGCGGTGCCGACGCGCTCGCCGCGGGTGGCCGAGGGGTCGGAGTCGTCGGAGGCCGACGGGGTGTAGCGGTTGATTTTCTCACCTTCCTTGGTGATGATTTCCATCTGCTCGGTGCCCGGATTCTTCACCATCGTGAAATCCTCCTGAGAGAACATTTCGGTCATATTGTAGCGGCTCACGAGCGCTACCATAAGGGCCACGGCGAATACCATCGCGACGTCAAACAGGTTGCTGACCACGCTCATCGGATCGCTATCCTCGGCGCCGGCCCTCCCTCTGAGCATTGAACGGCGTCGGCTTCTCATAAGGCGGAGTTTTTAGTGGTTGCGGAGGCGGTGTTGCAAAGAGTGTCGGCGATGTATTCCAGACGGGCCAGGTCGGCGCGTGCGCGGCGTTCGAGGCTCTGCTGGGTGAGGAATCCTATGGCGCTCACGGTAAGGCCGACAACGGTAGTGGCGAAGGCCACCTGCATATTGTAGGCCATCGAGGCGATGTCGCCCTGCGCGAGCCCCACAAGCGCGGGGCCCATCGGGATAAGGGTGCCCATAAGACCGAGTATCGGCCCCATCTTGGTGAGGGTCTTGGAGGTAGCTACCTCGCGCTCCGACTCCAGTTCGAAATCGTTGAGCAGCAGGTTGAGCTTAGCCTCGTTCCCTTCGGCCTCGAATATGCGGCGGGCATAGGCCTCGGCGGGAGTAAGCGCTTTGGCGGGTAGAGCCGCGAGCGCGGCACCCTTATCCCCCTTGTCAAGTTCCTTGACAACAGCCGCAAGGCGGGCCGACCCCTTCCGGGCGCGGCTCCACTGGCCGAAGTAGGCGCCCACCATCAGGAGCGCGCGGACGAAGAAGAAAATCAGAAGGACGATCACGGGCACAAGCAGCCCAGTGGAAATCCAATAGAGAATGTTTGAAATGACGTTCATATTTTTCTTATGCGTTTGTTTGTCAGATATTTGTTAAGGATGATGCCGGCGACGGCTCCGCAAAACAGTAGCAGAAGCACAGCACCGAGAGCGTTCCATTCAATGAAGCTCACCCCGGCTGCCGCCGTGCGGCCGTTGACTGTGGCGGTGACACCAAGGGCAGCTGTGAGGAGCGAAGCCAGGAAGAGCAGCTCCAGCCGTATGTCATCCTCTGGGAGGAGCCAGCGGAGTCCCGCGGCGGCCAGTGGCGCGCCGACCAGTACCCCTCCGGCCAGTGAGTAGCCTACAGTGGCGAAGTCAGCACCGGTAAAACTGAATATCAACTCGGTCAGCAGGGCGAGGAGAGCCGGGAATATCGCAAGCCCCGGAAACCAAAGCATTACGGCAAGCGCGCGGCGCCCGACGGCCGATCTGAGTCCGCCACTGATTTTTCTGCCCATAAGGAAGCAGAACGCAATCTGCGCTGCCACGTCGATGGTAAGCAGCACGGCGGCATCGAGCATTATTTCGGGCGACTCCAGCCAAGTGTCGATCTGGGTTTTCGACTGGGATGCCGCAGTGTCGGTAGCCATGGCCACGAACAAGGCCGCGAGGGCACACAGCACCACCCTTCCGACTATGCCGTGGTAGGTGAGTTTTGCCAGGAAGGCGAATCCCGCCATCAGTAATATAATGAGAACTACTACCTCCATGGCTGTTAATCGTTGGATGCCTCTTTGCGACGGCGGCGGATGACGAGGAAGATGACACCGAGCGCGATCACCACCGCGGCTGCCACCGCGACGGCGCTCAGGCGGTTGGTCTGAGTCTGCGTGGAGTTGAGTTCCTCGCGCTTCATCACAGTGCCCTCATTGCCTGAGGAGATATTCTCGGCGCGCGCCTGAGCCACCGCGGCGTTGTAGGCCGCGGCAGAGGCGGGAGCTTGCGAGGCTATATAGTCGCGGAGTTTGGCGTTGTCGCACACGAAGCCGGTGCATGCCGCGCCATATTCTGCCACAACCTCGGTATGGAGCTCGGCGAGTTTGGCAAGCTGCTCGGGAGTGGCTTTCCACATACCCTTGCGCGAGGTTTCGAGCATAACGGCGGTTATCTCCTGTATGGCGGCGGGCGATTTGTCGGTGAAGAATTTCTTAGTGCCGAGGCCGTTGACATCCTCAACGAGCGAAGCGTAAATGCCGTCCCACAGCTCATTGTCGATGGCTTCGGGCTTCATCACGTTCCAGCCGTAGGTGTTGCGCACGATGTCGGCGATAGCCGAGGCGTCGCCGGCGCCACCTTTCATCTTCTCCTTTAGGTAGGCGGGGTTAAGCACCGTCGTGCGGCTTTCGACACCTATGGCTTCTTTTACCTCCTGCATGCGGGCACGGTTGCGGTTGCGGTAGTCGCTCAGGTAGGCTTCGGGCTCCTTGCCGGTGACGTTGCGCACGGCCAGGTTCATCCCCCCCATGAATTCATACACATGGTCGAGGCTGAGTGCCCCCCAGGTGTTGCTCTGACGGGGCTGTACCACCACGTCAGTACGGGTAAGAGCCGCTTCGAAAGCGTGCTGTCGAGCCTGCTCCCAATCCTCTTCCGAACCGTAGCTGGCACCCATGTTATTGATATATGTGTCGGCGATTTCCGAAGCGTCCTCCCAGCGGTCGCCGGCTTCGACCATCGACTGGATGCCCGATCCGTAATTACCGTTTACGCCGCCGAACACGCGCTGGGTCGAGAGCGAGCGGGCCTCTTTCGGGGACACACCTTTGTCGACGAGCACGCGCTCCGATTCAACCACCCCCTCGCGCACATAGTTGGGGTAGGCTTTATCGTCGGCCTCGGCAGCCATTTTCACGGCGCGGCCTATGAGGAACAGCCGCGATGCCGCGAGGTCGCGGAGCTGGCCGGAAGTCTGGACAACGACGTCGATTCGCGGGCGTCCGAGTTCTTCTGAGGGGATAAGCCTCAGGTCGGTAACGCGGCCGAATGGATCGCGCACCGGCTCAACTCCGAGCATATAGAGCACCTGCGCTATGGTCGCACCCTCGGTTTCGATGAACTCGCTGCTCCACAGGGTGTAGCTCACCTTGCGGGGCACACTGTCGCCGTGAGCTTTGCGATACATCGCTATTGTATTGTCGGCAAGGTCTTTGCCTTTCTCCCAAGCGACTGCCGACGGGGTCTCCTCGGCGTTGACGGCGTACATATTGCGTCCCGTCGGGAGTATTTCGGGATTGAGCACCGGGTCGCCGCCCGATGTGGGGGCTATGTACCCGCCATTGAGGGCGTTTAGCAGCGAGGCGATTTCCGAAGAGGGGGATTCGCTGAGCGCGCGGCGGTATTTTCCGATGTTGGCCAGGGCGCGCTCAACCTCGCCCACAGCCTGGGCGAATTCGATTTCCTCCTTGGTGAACTCGCGCCGCGGCGCACCCATGCCACCCATCATTTTGCCGCCGGGATGCCCGGCCGACGCACCCGGGTGGCCACCTTTCACAACGTTCTTCTTAGCCTCGATAGCCGCACGCATCTTCTTTATGGCTTCGTCCGAGGCCCCCATCTTCTTGGCCATAGCGATGGCCTTTTCGGGATCCATGCCCGCGGCGGCCATCATAGAGCTGTGGCTCTTTGCTGTTTCAGGGCGGTCGGCGATTTTCGAGGTCGCCGCCTGGGGACGGTTCATCATGGCCCCCATCACCATCATGCGGGAGAACATACCCTTGCTCCCCTCGATGGCGGTATTAATGGCCCGGGCGCTGTCGATTTCCGCCTGGGTAAGCCCCGCTATGGATCTGAGCGCGGCGTCGTCGATTTCGGCACCAGAGTTAACTAGCTTTTTAGCCTTGGCACGGTGCTGACGCAGGTCGCCGCCGCGGAGTTTCTGGAGCGAGTAGGCTATCGGGTCGATTGTCATAGCCTCGACGGTAGATGCGATATGCTCAGAGGAGTAAGGAGTGCCGAGCACATAGAGCGCGCCGGTGATTTTCTCGTTGGCGAGTTCCTCGGCGAAGGTCTCGACGCGGAGCACGTCGTCGCTTGTGAACGGCTTGACGCTGTCGATTCGGAGCTCGCGGTGAATGCCGAGTTCGAGGGTGTGTTTCTTCACGAGCTCAGCGCCGCGCACGGAGTCGGCGTGGGTTTTCGAATCGTTGTATGCGGCGATGGCGTCGGAAAGGTTCTTATAGATACCCCTCACGTCGCTTTCAAGGAAGGGGGGAGTGAGGTAGTTGACGATACCGGCATAAGAGCGGCGTTTGGCAATCATGGCCTCGCCTACGTTTGAAGTGGAATAGAGATAAATGTGGGGAAGTGTACCTACGAGGCGGTCGCTCCAGTCCTCGCTGCCGAGGGCCACCTGTTTGCGCGGGGTGAATTCGAGCGATCCGTGGGCGCCGAAATGCGCCAGGGCGTCGGCTCCGAATCCGTGCTTGGCCCAGAGGTACGCGGCGACATACTGATGGGGCGGAGCGGCGTCGGTGCCGTGAACAATCTGGAAATCATCATCGCCGAGTCCGGCGGCAGGCTGCGGCAAGAGCGCCACATTTCCGAAAAGCAGGCATGGAAGGGCCAGATTCCCCTGGCCATCGGTTATGGCGTGACCTGGGAATGGGCCGTCGACGCTGTCGGTGGCGGCTTTCATTGCGTCGGAGAGCGAGGCAGAGCGCCAGGTATCGTATTCTTCCTTGTTGATGATTCTGGGATGGGCCTTGGCGGCGAAGTCGGCCTTGGCGCCTACAGCATAGTCATTGAAAATACGCCCGTTGGCATTAATGAGCTTTTCAAGCGACGCGGCGTCGGAGGGGAGGTTGTCTACCCTGTAGCCGGCCTCTTTGAGGCTTTTGAGGAAGTTGAAGAGCGAGGGGGCCACTTCCATACCTTCGGCGACGAGCGCGCTCTGACCGGGGCCTTTGAAGTAGAATACAGCCACTCGCTTTTCGGCGTTGGGCTTGGTTTGGAGGGCGACGTAGTTGGCCACTGTCTCGGTGAACCGTTCGAGGCGGTCGGGTATGGCGGCGACTTCGGGCAGACCGTCTTCCCCTTCGAAATGGGCGAAAAGGGCGTAAGGGAGCACCGCGCCGTCGATTTCCGGGGTTACAACGCTCTGGGAGAGGAATCCGCCGTTCATACCCATTTTGTCGGCCATCCATTCATCGTAGGGGCGGTTCACGTTCAGGGGCGAGAAGAGGGGTATGTTCTTCTCCGAGAGCCATTCAACGACGTTGTCGCCCATACGTCCGTGGGCCATATTGATCATCGCGGAGGCTCCGACCGAGTCGGCGCGCCCTTCGGCGATAAAGCGCTGAATCACAGTGACGGGGTACACCGCCATACCGCGGCGTTCGAGCGAAGCTACAAGTGAGTCGGCCACACCCATCTGCCCGGTTAGTATGACTTTCTTTGTGCTCTCGCCGAGCTTTCCGTGTTTTTTCAGCCAGGCTTCGTAGTCGGCCACTGAGTTGAAGCCGAGATCGTCGCCATCCTCCGCCCCTCCTGGATAGTAAATAAGCGAGGATGAGGAGGTGACGGGGTCGCCGGGAACGGGGGCGAAGAGTTTCTTGCCGTCGATGAAGCGGCGTATGTAGGACATCAGGTTGCGGTAGTTGGAGCGCCCTCCGGCAAGGTACTGCGAGAGGAATGACTGGTCAACAGAGTCGACCGACACAATCAGATTCTGCGGATTGGTGGCGGCGGTGGTGAGCACGGGCGTTCCCCCCTGGGCCGCCTCAATGAGGGCCTGGCGCTGCTCTTCGGTGACGCGGAGGCCCATGCCGTTGACGAGCACCATATCATAGTCGGCGGCGCGGCCAAGCTCTTCGGGCGCGAGTTCGGCAATTTTAACCCAGCTATTGCCGGAGTTCGCTTTGGCGATCTGTCCGAGGGTGATAGCCTGGTAGTTGACAAACGCTACTTTTGTCGGTGCCGCGGTCCTTGACCATGCGAAAATGCCGGCCCCCAACAACAGGGCGCCGGCGCAAACCGATAGTATAATCTTTTTTCTCTGCATATTCAATCGTTTATTTAAACATCCTGTCGATGTCGAGAGAGAGTCCTATAGTCCAGGTCCGACCCGAAGTCGGTGCCGAGTTCCAGTAGTAAACCTTCGGGACGTAGCCCATCAAGTTGTCAATCGCGGCGTTTATGTTGATCCCTTTCCAGACTGTCTGTTGCAGGGTGAGTTTCCACAGAGTGTAGGCTCCGTCAGTCTCGTATCGGCTTTCGGGTTTTGATAGATAGCGTCCCGAGAGTCCTATATAAAAGCGGTACCAGCGGCCTATGTTATGTTGGAAATCCACTCTCCATGTCGCTGAGTGCGGACGGGGCGACGAGAATTGGGAGTCGAACTTACGGCCCGCGACGTGGAGATAGTTGTAGCTCGCCGAAAGTCCGAAACCGCATATCGCCCGGTAGCGCGCCGTGGCGTCGATACCAGCTACGCGGACTCCGTCCTCGTTGGCATACATGGCTCCTTCCTCGCGGTCGGCGTCGCCGGGGTAGTCGGTGGTGGTAATCCGGCGGTCGTAGTAATTGTAGTAGCCCGATGCCGTGGCGCTGTATTTGCCCCGGAAAATAGTGGAGGGAATTTCGCCGTAATGCTCCAGGGAGAGATTGAAGTTATGGCTGCGTTCAGGTTTGAGATCAGGATTGCCGTAGATCATCTGAATACCCGCCATATCGAAATTCATATACATTTCCTTGAGGCTCGGGGCGCGGAAACCGCCGGCGTACGAAGCGCGGACAGTCAGCCCTTTGAGCTTGAACATGGCAGCCAGGCGCCCGGTGAGGGCGTTGTTGCGCGAAGCCGAGAAGTAGTCGTCGCGCAGGGAGCCTACGAGGTTGAGCCAGGAGAAAGGATTATAGTCGAACTGCACGAACAGGTCGGCCGAGGTCTGCCTGTGGTCGGCGTTGTCGGTGAACTGGTAAGTGGTCAGGTAGTCGTGGAGCACGTCGCCACCGGCGGTCAGCGCGTGCTTTCCCCAGAACTGATTATATAATATGTGTACCACATGCTGGCGGTTCGAGTAATCGTGGTCGTGGGTGCGCTCGCCCTGCACGAATCGGGCCTTGTCGTACTGGTCATAGCCGTACGAGAGTTCCAGCTGGCGTGTGCCGTCGATCTCCCATATTCCGCGCAATCCGGCGTTATAGTCGGAGTAGCGGTCGGTATAGTTGTGGCGGTCGCTCGTGCGTCGGTAATATCCGCCGCGGGCCGTAAGCCGCAGGTTGTCAATCGGGCGGTAGGTGAGCCTCTCCTTCACGTTGAACGTCTCGCCGCCGTAGATGTCGTGGATTTTCGACTGGGTGTCGAACACGTCGGTGAGGTGCACCGTCTCGACCTTTGAATGGCGGGCGGTGGTGCTGGAGTTCCATCGCCCGGCGTTGAAATCGACCGAGGCGCCGGTACGCCATTCGTTGCCCAGCGAGCGATAGCGGGAATTCACGTTGACGTTCCAGGGGTCGGTTGACTCGCGGCTGATCAGGTTGACGACTCCGCCCACGGCGTTCGCTCCGTAGAGAGCCGAGGACGCGCCCTTGACTATCTCCACCTGGCCTACGTTCTCAAGGTCGAGGCGGCTGTAGTCCACGTTGTCCATCGTCTCCCCCGCAAGCCGCTCGCCGTCAACGAGAAACAGCACGGCGTTGCCGCCGAAGCCGCTCATATTGAGCGAGGTCTCCTGCGTCATCGCGTAGCCGAACTCCAGTCCGGGGAGCTCCTCGGTAAGCAGGTCCTGGATGTTGGTGGCGTCGGCCCGCCCGATTTCTTCCTGGGATATGACGCGGGTAACCACTGGCACATCCTTAAGCGCCTTTGGGGTGCGGGTGGCAGTGACTACCACCTCTTCCAGGAGTCTCTCGTCGATGCTGAACTCCGGTTCCCCGGAAGCCTCGCCGGAGGTAGTCCCCCCGGCGAGAAGGCTTCCCGGAACAAGACCGAGCAGCGGTAAAGCTATGAAACGGTGGCCGGTCACTCTCATTCCTTAGGAGCGCTGAAAGTGCAAATCATAGGCATGGGCATCGCGCCGTAGTTGAGGCTGAACTTCACGGTCAGCGTCGAGCCGGAGTAGCTCCCCTGTGCCGTGCCGGAGAAATTCTTGCCGCCGTCCGTGGTGCCGCTGAATTCGGTGGGAGCGAGAGTGTATTCGCCGTCCTCGCCGCTGACCTTTACACCCTCGATGGTGAACCCGGGGACCTTCATCGGAGGATTGCCGAAATCGGAGACGGCTATCGAGGCGGTGGCGTCGTCGGTGGCGCTGACGGTGAACGTCATATCCTCGAATGTTGATTCGCTACCCATCACGGAACAGGTCATATCACCCTTGTAAACTCCGGCAATCTCTTTAGCGGCCGGGGTGTCGGGGGTATCGTCCTTGTCGTCGGAGCAGGATACGGCGGTCATAGCGCCCAGCAGAATCGCCATCGAGGCGAAGATGGTTTTAAAAGTTCTCATCGTTGAAATGTGTTTGATAGTTTATTGATTTTGATGCTGCGAAATTACTGCCGTCCGGCGGCTCGGGCAATACCCGAAATCGGGGTATTTGACGCGCCCGCGAGAGGGGCGAGACTTCATCGGCAAGGCGTTCGCCCGAAAATGGTAATACATTTTGGGTATTGTTTGGAACAATTCTTCGCCGTAACTTTGCATGGGGAAAACAGCCCCGATTTATTGGAACGATATGGACGTCAAATACAAAAGATACCTCCCATCCAACAGGATGAAGGAGTTGATCCGCGATAACAATATGCTTCTGATGGCTATCAGCCGGTTTGATATAGCCTTCGGATTCGGCGACTCTACGATTGAGGACGCGTGCCGCGACAACGGGGTCGACACCTCGACCTTCCTCGCCGTGTGCAACCTCCTCAGCGGCCACGGCGAGGATAGCGCCGAAGTTTCGCTCCCCTCGCTCATGGGGTATCTGCGCCGGGCGCACACTTCGTTTCTTGACGTGACGCTCCCGAAGATACGCCACCATTTGATCGAGGCGATAAATTACTCGGAGACCGACGACGTGGCGTTCCTGCTGATGAAGTTCTTCGACGATTATGTGGTGGAGGTCAAGCGGCATATGGATTATGAGAACGACGTTATCTTCACCTACGTCGACCGCCTTCTCGCGGGCGAGGTCGACGAGGAGTTCTCCATTTCGCGCTTCACAACAAGCCACTCGCCTATGGCGGCGAAGCTCAACGAGCTGAAAGATATTTATATATACCACTACAAGCAGAAGGAGAACGCGCGGCTCAGCGCGACACTGTTTGACATTATTATATGTGAGCGCGACTTGACGGCGCATTTCGAGGTGGAGAACAAGCTGTTCGTTCCCGCGGTCGAGCGCCTGGAAAATTCGCTCCGCACTTCGCTTGTGGAGCTGGGCGACGAGGGGGAAGCCGAGGAAACCAATCCGCAGCTCGAAACCCTCGGCGAGCGCGAGAAGGAGATCATCCGCTGTGTGGCCCGCGGTTTGAGCAACAAAGAAATCGCCGACGAACTTTGCCTCTCGGTGCACACCGTGGCGACCCACCGCCGCAATATATCGTCGAAGCTCGGCATCCATTCGAGCGCCGGTCTGGCCATTTTCGCTATATTGAACAAACTTGTCGACCTTTCCGAGGTAAGGCCGCAATAAGGGTCGCCGGAATAAAACTTCGATTTTCATACCGCAAGTTCGATTTTTATTCAGGGCAGTTTCCCGTTGTTTTTTAATGAAAACATCGGCCAATGGGCGTAAAAACGGGTTGCAGCCCCCTGTTTCGGCCCAAAACGAGAAAAAATGAATTTTTTTCGCAAATTTTTCGGGAAAACGCTTGCAGATTCAAAAAAAGTCCGTACCTTTGCAGTGTTCAAAGGAACAACGACTACTAAGAACAAAATAATGGCGATTTAGTGTAGTGGCCTAGCACGCCACCCTCTCACGGTGGAGACCCGG
>CAJUKE010000039.1 GCA_910587075.1 uncultured Muribaculaceae bacterium | reverse complement strand
TTATTGATACTCGCCAGACAGACCTCACACCGACTACTCGCATCAAAGGTGAATACAACAAAGATGGCTGGCGTCGTATGACACCGCGGGAATGGGGTGCATTGCAAGGCTATCCCGTTTATGATAATGGCGACGGATCGCCTGTTTTCCAAATTCCAGTTGCTGACGCATCCGCATACAAGCAATTCGGCAACTCGGTTGCCGTTCCCGCTATTCAAGCGACTGCACACCAGCTTCTCAAAATATTATCAGACAAAAAAATTCTCTCTCTATAATATGGCAACTTTATCATACAATCAAGGTGAATGGGCTGAGGTTTATATCTTTTTCAAAGTTATTGCCGACCGCAAGTTATATACCGCCGATGCAGACTTTAATCCTATTGAAGATGTCTACCTCGATGTAATCAGCGTAATTCGTGAGGAGGTTAAGGATGAAGAATACAAATACATGACTGGCGACACAGTCACTATTTTGCTCAACCACGAGCCTGTCGGCTCTGTTCCAGTGAGCGAATTTGTCAAGTATAAGAATATACTTTGGAAATTATTGGAGGAGAATACGCAGACAACATTCTCATCTGATGTCGTTGAAAAATTTCTCAACTCCATTCACATCTTCAATCCTAAGTCACCAGCACATATAGTCAGCAAGTTTTGTGGTGGCACAGTTGATATAGTTGTAGAAACCAAAGATCGCAGCAGCGTAAATCGCATTCTGGGTTTTTCTTGCAAATCCGATTTACGTGCGTCTTCAACGCTATTAAATGCAAGTGGCGATAATACAAACTTCGTTTATGAAGTAACTGGGACAATGGATGATGAAAAGATGTATTGCTTCAATAATCTTTTCAAAAAGACCAAGCGCAAAGGTGAAATCTGCTATGATATCGCAACCTTCGACCGTATGCAATTCCTGCATAAGATTGGATGCGACCTCCGTTTTGTCGATACCGCCAAAAGTCTTGCCAAGACCAATCTTATTAAGTGCGGTGGCAAAGAAATGCCGGAGATTGTAGCCGGTATGCTCAAAAAGTTCTACTTCGAGAATCTTTCCAGTCCGACCACAGTCGAGAACTGCATCGAATACCTTGCGAACAACGATGTTGCCGACTACGGGTTCGATGATTTGAAAGATACATATCGCGGTAAAGTTGCTCATTTCCTTCTATGCACGTTTACAGGTATGCGACTCGGCTCCCCTTGGAACGGTCGCCAAGACGTGAATGGTGGCTATATAGTGGTCAAGAATAATGGTGATGTAGTCGCGTTCCACTCTACCATCGCAGATGAGTTCAAAGATTTCCTCGTAACCAAGATTGTTATGGAAAGCCCCTCGCACAGTCGACATAAAGACATGGTAATCTACAAGGAAGGAGAGCACTACTTCATTAAACTCGGTTTGCAACTTCGTTTCTCACTGAGTCGATAATTTATTAAATCTCTCTTCTATGATTGAATGGCTTTCAGTTAATCGCACATGGGTGTTTAGCGGCATTGGTATATCAATAATTGCTATGACATTTAAACTTCTCAAACAATTTTTCACTTCGGATTCCAAACCCGAAATAACACAATCCGTAAACCCGCCGGTAACTCAGACAACCAATATCAGTATTGTGTCTAATGGCATTGATGCCACAACCGAGAATGCGTCTTGCCATAGTTTGGATAAAGATCACATCTTTATATTATTTATTGACGATGAAAAATTCGGAGTTGTAAATATTTTAAGAAACGGCGGTTGGAAGAATACTAAATTAGTCAAAGACATTAAAGATCTTGACGATGCGGACCTGCGTCGCGCCCATATCGTTTTTGTTGACATTAATGGAGTTGGCATTGCTCTACAATTCAAGAATCAAGGCATAGGGCTTGCTTCTGCCATAAAATCGAAATATCCAAGTAAAAAAGTTGTCATCTATTCTGGGGAACCAAATGGAGATAGATTCGACCGAGATTTACGAAAAGTAGATGACGTTATTAAGAAGAACGCAGAGCCAATTGAGTTTATAAACATTATTGATGGATTTATTGGCGAACTAAATGCATAAGCTCATTATCGATAAATCTGGAGTCGTTTTATGTAACTCTATGCCAACTACCACCTGTCAGAATTGCATAGCAAAATCTGTCCATAATGGTTTTGCGCATTCAATATGCCCGATTTCATTTGAATCAAAAAGACTCGCATATCAAAATGGGAATGAAGGAGAAGTTTATATTTGCGCTAATGAGAATATTACCACAAAGAACTTTAAATTATTGGTAGCTGAATTGCTATATGCAATTCCCACTTTAAGAAATGCAAGATTAGAATTGCTTTCTGAAATTAAAGAGCAAAGCAACGCTCGCGTAAATCGCGTTCTTCACAATATAAAAAACATTAATGCTCATTTGCTACAAGAGCTCTATACCTTTGTCCCTCAGGAACTGTTTACTAAAAAATTGGGGAAAACAGTAAATACGGTTGTAGATTTAATCAAAAGACAGCCGAAAAATGCTGCAATAGCTTTCTTACGAATCGCAAAATTAAATAGTGGTTTGAAGGCAGAGTTATCAGTATATGACAAGCTTCTAAAGGACAATCCACAGCTTCAATTTCGTGAATATAACATTCGGGATGTGGTAATGCTTGTTCTTCACGAATTCTTTAGTGACTTCCACGAAATTGGCGTTTATATCGATGTCGAAGAATGTTACAAACGAGTAAGTATTGACTTCGAATCTTTTAGAGTTGCTTTATATCATATCGTTGAAAACGCATCAAAATACGTTCTACCTAACTCTAATATTGAAATTAAGTTCAACTCTAAGAATAGCACTTTTTCAATCGTATTCCTTATGCAGAGTTATAAATTGAATGTCAATGATAAAGAAAGGATCTTTGAAGAGGGTTTTTCAGGCTCCTTGGCTGTTAAAGCCGGTAAATCAGGTCATGGCATCGGTATGTATCGAGCTAAAAAACTATTGCAGCTAAATAATGGAAATCTGATATTTGACCCAGGCAAAGTCACAGAAAGAATTATAGACAATATCGAATATGCCTTTAATTCAATTACAATTACGCTTCCTATAAACAATTAAATGGGAGGCAATCTTCCCACACAACTATTGGCGTAAGACTATGACCTTTATGCTATTGAGGGGCTAATCGACGATCAGGAAG
Organism: uncultured Muribaculaceae bacterium; assembly: GCA_910587075.1. Classification (GTDB taxonomy): domain Bacteria; phylum Bacteroidota; class Bacteroidia; order Bacteroidales; family Muribaculaceae; genus UBA7173. The sequence continues at coordinate 9,401 of CAJUKE010000039.1, read as the reverse complement.
CCGTGGATAAATGGGAAGCAGCGTAGGAAAGCAACTGAGCTCGTACAGGCTTATCTTTCGCTGATGATAAAATTAATTCTTGGCTTTACCCTTACTTGCTCAAAAGCAATAACCTCTTCATAGGCTCTCTTTAAAACGGAGATATTCAGTTTATAGACATCGGCTCTTTTACCCTCACATATAAAACAATACCTTTAATAACAATGGGGAGTATAAAAATATATTTATACATTTAAGAAAAACTCGTGATAACATTTCTCAGCAACGACAAACAACCCAATTGTGAGAATTTTGGTGTTGACAATATCTTGGTGAGATGTCCACTCTGATGATAGCGAGGAAGCGGTTGCGTATTGTCAGACTAAGCATCGGAGGGAGAGCGGCTTGGGAAACTTCGTTATTCGGAGCGGTTGGGATTTCAAGAAAAAGGGAGCGGGTTTTAGAAAAAGGGCGAGAAAAAAGGATGTGAAAAAAGTGGTGAAAAAATTTTGCGGTTTCGAAAAAGTGTCGTAACTTTGCACTCGCAAAACGAAAGGAACAAGATTGGTTCGCTAGCTCAACTGAATAGAGCATCTGACTACGGATCAGAAGGTTACAGGTTTGAATCCTGTGCGAATCACTTAAGAATCCATCAGATACTTTCTGATGGATTTTTTTGTTTATGACATTGCCCCGTAATGGTTGATATTTCATCCTGACAAGGCTTGAAACTTCATCCACGCAATGGTTGACACCTCATCCCCGCAATGGGTGACACCTCATCCCCACAATGGTTGACATTTCATCCACGCAAGGATAGATTTTTAATCAACGTAATGGCTGACATTTCATTTACGCAATGATTGACATTTCATCACTTAAAGAAAAAATACTCGCGGGCGGCGTTCTCACCGACTCCGAGGCGCTGGGCCTCGCGGAGGTTGCCGACGGCCAGCGCCGCGAGCTCTGGGACGCGGCTGCGGAAATCACCGCGGCGCTCTGCGGCCCGGTTTTCGACTCTTGCTCCATTATAAACGCCCGCTCAGGCAAATGCTCGGAAAACTGCAAATGGTGCGCACAGTCGGCCCATTACAAGACAAAGGCCGACGTGTACCCGCTCATCAGCCGCGAGGAGTGCCTCCACGCCGCGCGCTATAACCGCGACCAGGGCATACGCCGCTTCTCGATGGTGACCAGCGGCAGAGCCATGCGGGGCGCCGACCTCGACCGTGCCTGCGCCTACTTCAAGGAACTCGCCGAAGAGGGGGGCATAAAGCTCTGCGCCTCCATGGGGCTTCTCGGCAGGGAGGAGTTGGAGAAACTTTTCGCGGCGGGGGTAAGCCGCTACCATTGCAATCTGGAAGCGGCTCCGTCGTTCTTCCCCACCCTCTGCACCACCCACACCCTTGAGGAGAAACTCAACACGATTCGCATCGCCAAGGAGATCGGTATGGAAGTGTGCAGCGGCGGAATCATCGGCATGGGGGAATCCCCCCGGCAGCGTGTTGAGCTCGCCCTGGCGCTAAGGGAGGTGGAACCAGCATCTATCCCCATCAACATCCTCTGCCCGATACCCGGCACGCCGCTTGAAAACCGACCTCCCCTGCGGCCCGAGGAGGTGCTCGACACGGTGGCGTTCTTCCGCTTCATTCACCCCCGTACCGCGCTCCGTTTCGCCGGAGGGCGCTCCTCGCTCCCCCGCGAATACCAGCTCGAAGCCATAAGAATCGGTATGAACGGCGGCATCGTGGGCGACCTGCTGACCACCATCGGCTCGACCGTGGCCGAGGACAAACGCCTGGTCGGCGACGCCGGACTGAAGTTCTGACAACCCGCCCATCCGACAACCAAGATCCAAGTACACCGCAATGAAACCAAGCATCCGACTCGCGGCGCTGCTGGCGGCCGCGGCCCTCGCCCAAGCGGCCAGACCCGCCAACCGCATCGTGTTTGACACCCCCACCTCGTCGGCCACACCACCGGCGTGGACCCTACCCTCGAAAGGGATCTCAAACGTCGATCCAGAATGGGAAGGCCAGTCGCTGCCTATAGGCAACGGCTCCATCGGGGGCAACGTGTTCGGGTCTGTCGCCAGGGAACGCGTCACCCTCAACGAGAAGTCGCTCTGGCTCGGAGGGCCGAGGGCCGACTCGCTCTACTGGGGCATGAACAAGAGTGCCGACGCCTCAACCCTCGCCGCCGCACGCGAAGCGCTGCTCGCCGGCGACAACCATAAGGCCGACAGAATCATAAGGAACAATTTCAACGGCCTCACCCCCTACAACCGCGACAGCTTCGGATGCTTCGCGACCCTCGGCGAGTTCTCGGTGGAGACCGGCGTAGACGAAAGCCGCGTCGAGCGTTACCGCAGGGTGCTCGACGTTGACAGCGCTATCGCGAAGATCTCCTTCACAGCCGACGGCGTCAGGCATCTCAGGGAATTCATCGCCTCGTACCCCGACAGCGTCATGGCGTTCCGATTCAGCTCGCCCAGCAATAAACAGAAGCTCAAGGCGCGTTTCGCCACCCCTCACAATATCAAATCATCGAAATCCACCGCCACGGGTGGTCTGTTCATTTGCGGCGAACTCGACAACAACGGTATGCGATGGGCTGCCCGCATCGAGCCACTGGCCGACCCTGGCACGGCTATAACGGCGAATCCCGCAGACGGCACAATCGAAATCGACGGCTCCGAGGAGGTTGTGTTCCTTATCGCGGCCGATACCGACTACCGCCCGAACAACAACCCGGACTTCGCCGACCGAATGACTTACACCGGTCCCGACCCGGCCTACAACGTAAATGCCATATCCGAGAGAGCGCTCAGTAAGGGATTCGAGGCGATAAAGCGCTCGCACACCGACGACTATCGGGCGCTTTTCGGCAGGGTAAGCCTCGACCTCGGAGCCGACCCGGCCAAAGAGGGCTCCCCCACCCCGGCGCGCCTGGCGGCATATCGCAGCGGGGCGAGGGACAACGGCCTCGAAGAGCTGCTGTTCAACTTCGGGAGGTACCTGCTTATAGCCTCCTCGCGCCCCGGAAACCTCCCGGCCAATCTGCAAGGGATGTGGCACAACAATGTCGACGGCCCCTGGCACGTTGACTACCACAACAATATCAACCTGCAGATGAACTACTGGCCAGCCGACGTTTGCGCCCTTTCGGAGTGCTTCACCCCGTTCGGCGAGTTCGTTGAGTCGCTCAGGAAGCCCGGCGAAATTACCGCCAACTCATATTTCGGCACCGAAGGGGGATGGACCGCGTCAATCTCGGCGAATCCCTTCGGATTCTCCGCTCCGCTCGCCGATAAAAACATGTCGTGGAACTACATACCGACCGCCGGGGCCTGGCTCGCCTCGCAACTTTGGGACCACTACCTGTTCACTCTCGACAAAGACTGGCTGCGCGACAAGGCGTACCCGCTCATTAAATCGAGCGCCGACTTCTCAGCCGACATCCTTTACAAGCACAATGGCCGCTACACCTCCGCGCCATCGTACTCCCCGGAACACGGCACCGCCGACCTCGGAGCCACATATGCCAACGCCGTGAGCCGAGAGATACTCACCGCGGCGATCGGCGCTTCGGAGGCGCTCGGGGTCGATGCATCCGACCGCCGACGCTGGGCCGGAGTGCTCGACAGCATGGCGCCCTACAGGGTAGGCCGACACGGGCAACTTCTTGAATGGCACGACGACATCGACGACCCAGCTGACACCCACCGCCATACCAACCACCTCTTCGGGGTGCACCCGGGCACATCCATCATCGCCAATGAGAATCCCGAACTCGCCCGGGCAGCGAGAACCACCTTGGCCCAGCGGGGCGACAAATCGACTGGATGGGCCATGGGGTGGCGCGTGAACCTCTACGCCAGGCTGCTCGACGGCGAGAACGCCCACAAACTGCTCCGCAACCTGCTCAGTGAGGGGGTTGCCGACAACCTCTGGGACCTCCATCCGCCGTTTCAGATTGACGGAAACTTCGGGGCTACCGCCGGAATGGCCGAGATGCTGCTCCAGAGCCACGGCGGAAGCATAGAGCTGCTCCCAGCCCTTCCCGCGGCGTGGCCCGACGGCAGCGCCAAAGGGTTGCGCTCACGGGGTGGCTTCGTGGTTGACATCAAGTTTGCTGATGGCGACCTGGTGAAGGCCGAGGTTACCTCCCTGTCGGGCAGACCTTGTGCGGTGTCGTACCGCGGTGCGCGGGTATCGTTTGACACCACCCCAGGCGCAACCTACCTGATCACCCCGAAAGCAGAGGGCCTGACCGTAAGCCAAACTGATTGACTCCGGCCAGGCGCCTCAACGCGTCGTTTAAACCATACTTTAAATAAACAGATTCAGATTGGCATCGTCCGTGCGGTTGATGTAGGTGGCCACGCCACCAACGGTAACGTTGTCGAGCAGCTCGTCGCGGTGAACCCCCATGACGTCCATCGACATCTGGCAGGCGATGAACTCGACACCGCTCTTTATAGCCGCGTCGCGGAGCTCTTCGAGCGAATCGACACTCTTGCGCTTCATGATGTGGCGCATCATGCGGCTACCCATGCCTCCCATATTCATTTTCGAGAGCTTGAGTGAGCGGGAGTCGGAGGGGAGCATCCAGGAGAACATCTTGCCGAAGAGATCCTTGCCGACTTTCGGTTTCACGGTCTTCTTGATGGCGTTCAGCCCCCAGAAGGTGAAGAATATGGTTACTTTCTCGCCCGTCGCAGCCGCGCCGTTGGCCAGCACGAAGGTGGCGAGCGCCTTATCGAGGTCGTCGCTGAAGAGCACGAAAGTCTTGCCGCGCCCGGAGGTGGTCGACGGTGCTACGCATCCGTCACCCTTGCTGACAACTACACGGTGCTTTCCTGCGGCGGCCTCGGCGAGTCGGAACTTATTGCCCGTTGAGCCGCACCACGCCTCGGCGTCGCGTACGAATCCGGGGTCGGTCGATACTATTTCGAGCGACTGCCCCGGGGACAACCTCTCCATGCCCTCGCGGAGCTTCATTATCGGGCCGGGGCACGACAGGCCGCAAGCGTCAATGCGCAAGGCCGGAGCGCCGGAGGCAGTGGAGGCAGCGCGCTTATCATAGTTATGCTTCGGCGCGGCACCATCAGCGAAAGGGAGCGGCTCGGGCAGCGCGGCAGTGGCTGATCGGAAGGTCTTGATACCTCCGACAAGATTCCGCACATCCTCGAACCCGCTGCCCCGCAGAATGTTTGAAGCGAGGTAACCCCGGAGGCCCACTCCGCAGTAAAGCACCACGGGCTTATCGGCGGGAATCTCAGCGAGTCGGTCGCGCATTGAGTCCAAGGGGATGTTTATCGCGCCGGGAAGGGCTCCGGCCTCGAACTCCATAGGGGTGCGCACGTCAATCAGCGCCACCTCGCCTGGCTTCATAGCCGCAAGCTCGCGCCAATAAATTGGCTTCATCTTGCCGCTCAGGATGTTGCCGGCCACATATCCGGCTATCGCCACCGGGTCCTTGGCGGAGGAATACGGGGGAGCGTAGGCCTGCTCTATCGTCACGAGGTCCGACACACGTCCCCCGCGCTTCATTATCTGGGCGATAACGTCGATGCGCTTGTCGACACCGTCGTAGCCGACAATCTGCGCTCCGAGCAGCCGACCGTCAGCGGGCGAGAACACCACTTTAATGGTCATCGGCAGAGCGTCCGGATAGTACCCGGCGTGCGACGAGGGGTGGATCGTGGCCGAGAGATACGGCACGCCGTCGCGCTTGAGCCGTTTGGCGGGTAGCCCGGCCGCGGCTACCGTGAGGTCGAACACCTTGGCTATCGAGGTGCCGATGGCCCCTTCGTACTCCACCTTGTCGCCAAGCACCATATTGTCGGCTACGATGCGGGCCTGCCTGTTGGCCGGTCCGGCGAGATAGTTGAGCCAGGGTTGCCCGGTGAGAGGATGCGTGAATTCGATCGCGTCGCCCACGGCATAAATATTCTCGTCGGAAGTGCGGAGGTGGCTGTCTACCTTGATGCCTCCGAGATCGCCCAGCTCAAGTCCGGCAGATTTGGCCAGGGCGGTATTCGGGCGCACACCTATCGACAGAATCACGATATCGGCGGTTATGCGGCGGCCGTCGGCAAAACTGATCTCGACGCCGTTTTCAGTCTCCTCAAACGCGCTTACAGCGGTTGACAGATACAGCCGCACCCCTTTCTCAACAAGGTGGGAGTGAACAATCTGCGCCATCGAGAAATCGACGGGCGCCATCACCTGCGGTGCCATCTCGACCACGGCGACCTCCATTCCGGCGTGCTTGAGATTCTCGGCCATTTCCAACCCGATGAATCCGGCGCCCACAATTACCGCGCGCCTGGCTCCGGCAGCGCCGACAGCACTCTTTATCGCGTCGGTATCGGCCACGTCGCGCAGGGTCATAATCTTCCGGCTACCGATGCCCGGCAGCGGGGGGCGCACGGGGGTTGCTCCCGGCGACAGCAGCAGTTTGTCGTAGGTCTCGGTGTAAGTCGATCCGTCGGGGGCGGTCACAGTTACTGTTTTCGCCTCCCGGTCGATCGCCGTCACCTCCGACCGCACGCGCACGTCGATATTAAACCGACGGCCAAACGCTTCGGGTGTCTGCACCAGCAGTTTCTCTCGCTCAGCGATCACGCCGCCTATATAATAAGGCAGACCGCAATTAGCGTAGGAAATGTCGCGCCCTTTCTCAAAGAGCACGATCTCGGCATCTTCCGTACGACGGCGCAATCTCGCCGCCGCGGTGGCGCCACCCGCGACGCCTCCAACTATCAGATATTTCATATCAATTCGTTTTATTTTTCCACAAAGATAGCCCCTTAACCATAGGCGACCAAACGGAAATCACTATCTTTGCATAGACAAAATCTATTGATATGACATTGCAACAACTGAGATACGTCGTGGCGATTGACAACCATCGGAGCTTCGCCATGGCCGCCGAGGCGCTCGGGGTGACCCAGCCCACATTGAGCGGAATGGTGCGAAAGCTTGAGGAGGAGCTTGACGTCACCCTCTTCGAACGCGACAGCCGCAAGGTCGCGACCACGGCCATCGGTAGCGAAATAGCCGCGCAGGCGCGCAGGGTGCTGATGGAGGCCGACCGCGTCAAAGAAATCGTAAGCGAACGCAAGGGAGCGGTTTCGGGCGACCTCCGTCTGGCGGTAGGGCCGAGCATAGCGCCGTATATCCTCCCCGACTTCATCCGCATCTATATGGAGGAATACGCGGGCGTGGCGCTCTCTGTCGAGGAGATGCGCCCCGAGGCAATGGTCAAGGCGCTGCGCGAGGGGAGCATCGACGCGGGGATAGCCACCGCGGGCAACGGTTCCGAGGATATTTTCGAGATACCACTGTACACGGAGCGGTTTTGCGTGTATCTTTCAGAGAGCTGCCGCAGAAAACTCCCCGTGTTCCATCCGGCCGACCTCGAACACGAGCACCTATGGGTTATGAAGGAGGTGCAATGCCTCCGCGAGAGCGCTTTCAGCTTTTGCAAGGCCCGCCGCGGTGGACGCCACGTTTACGAAGCCGGCAACATCGAGACCCTGATCAGGATAGTCGATGCCAACGGCGGCTACACCATAATTCCCGAAATGCACCTGCCGATGCTCACGCCAGAGCAAAGGCAGAACGTGCGGCACATCGACGGCGACCACCTCTCGCTGCGGAAAGTGTCGCTCTACATACGCCGCGACTATGTGAGGGAACGGATGCTCAACACCATCACCGACACCCTGAAGCGCTTCATGCCCGAGGGGATGCTCTCCCCCGCCATGCTCCGCTCCGCCCTGCGCCTATAGCGGAACGGCGCGATCAACTAATTGCCGCTTGATTCATGCCTGTTGCTTGCGCCGAATCGAAATCAGCGCGAAAAGGAATATCATAATGGCGCAAACAAGCATCGCTACCATAGTAGACACACGGATATCGCCAATGCCGACCAGCGGCGAAACTATGCCGCCAAACAGGAAGCCGGCAGCCCCGAAAATGGCGGATGCGGCTCCAACGTAAGCCCTACCTTCGGTCATTGTCAGAGTGGTCGACGCGGTGAAGACATACCCTACCCCGGTGAGCATCAGGAGAGTCAGCAGCTCGTAGACAGGGAAGGCATCGTAATGCAGACATATCACTAATTGCGCGACAGCAGTGGCTACAAGCATCGCACCGCCTACAACGGCCGCTTTGGCGCTCTTCTTGACCTTGACCGACAACCCGGAACCGATACCGATGAATACCGAATTGACAGCGAAACAAACAGAGAAAACAAAAGGCGAATAGCCATAGTGGTTCTGAATGATGAACGAGGCCGAAGAGATATAAGCGAACAGGATGGCGCAGGCAAACGCGTACATCAGAACGTAAACATTGAAATATGGCAGGCGGAGCAATTTGCCGAATGAGGCGAATGCGGTCAAAACGCCGGCCGCGTTACGCTTTTCCAGCGGATGCGACTCTCTGAACACGAAACACATAGCCATTATCACGGCACCGATGCCGAGAAGCACCAGGAATATCCCCTGCCAGCCGGTGAACGTGGCCACCACTCCGCCGATAACGGGCGATGCAACCGGCGCGATGCCGTTGATAGCCCCTATGATGGCTAACGTCTTAGCCAGCTCGCGGCCCGAATAATAGTCGGTGGCGATTGACCGGGAAAGCACTATGCCCCCGGCACCACCAATGCCCTGGAACAGACGGCAGACGTTGAACCATTCCATCGTCGGAGAGAACAATATCACTATTGTGGAGGCGGCAAAAAGCAACAACGACGTCAGGAGCACAGGCTTGCGGCCATACTTGTCGCTCAACGGCCCAAAGAACAGTTGGCCGACGGCAAGACCGACCAGACTCATCGTCAGGCCAAACTGGGCGGTCGACGCGGAACAGCCGAATATATCAGCCATACCCGGAAGCACCGGCAGATACATATCGGTGACAAACGGCCCGAACGCCGATAACATCCCCAGGAACACCATCAGATATACAAGGTATCTTTTGCCAAACGTCACATTATTACCATCCATATAATACTAATTGATTAATCTTATTTTTGCGGCTGCAAAATTACCAAATTAAATCCAATGCCCGGCTCGCCACATCTCAAAAAACTTTCAAAAAACATCCATTGCGCCCCAAAATCAAACACAAAACCTCCCGCAAAATCAACCAACTGAACCCTCTGCGAGAATCACCAACCGGATTCTCCTATAGTTAACGGTGTTTTGTTTGGCGTTTTCCGGCGTTTTCTGTGCTATTTCTGGCTATTTCTTTGAATCATCAAAATAAAACCTTTCGAAAAATTTGCGTATCTCAACAAAACTTCATACCTTTGCATCGCTTTTGAGAACAACACTTTCCCGAAGCATCACGGAGATTCGCTAGCTCAGCTGGTAGAGCACAACACTTTTAATGTTGGGGTCC
>CAJUKE010000038.1 GCA_910587075.1 uncultured Muribaculaceae bacterium | reverse complement strand
TGGTATTAGATTTAAGGTAAGAAGATTATTCGTCGGGATGACGGATAATTTTTTTTGTGCCTGTGCGTTTTTAATAAGTCTGATGAGCTTCTGCTTTTGAAGCGCTTCCAATTTAATTATGATGAAGAATACAAACTACGTTCTGAGGCTTTATGCTTTCCTCGCCGAGCTCGGCGCGAGGCAGGACCGCGACTGGTTCAAGGCCAACCGCGCCGAATATGATGAATTGCGGGCGTTATGGCTTGCCGATGTCGACCGCCTTATGGCGGCGATACGCGAGTGGTGGCCGGAGTTGCGTCCGGCAACGGCTAAGGAGGCGGCCTACCGCATATACCGCGACACGAGGTTCTCGCAGGACAAGTCGCCGTTCAAGGATTATTTCTCGGCATCTTTCGGCCCCTACGGAAGGCATTCCGGCTCGGCGCATATGCCGGGGCTGTACCTTCATATGGGCCCCGACTCCTCCTCGGGCGAGATCGAGGGCGGGCTGTATGGCGGTGTGTGGTGCCCCGACAGCGCGGTGCTTAAGAAGCTGCGAAAGGCCATTGTCGACAATATCGAGGAGTTTGAGCAAATTGTCGCCGACCCGGAACTGAACCGGCTCTATCCCGGTTGGATCGGCCAGCGCCTCAAAACCATTCCTAAGGGGTACGACCGCGACCATCCTCAGGCCGAACTGCTCCGCCTGAAGGAGTACGGGCGCTTCCACCCCTGCGGCCTCGACTATTTCGCCGACCCGTCGTGGCCCGAGCGTGCCGCCGAGGAGTACCGCCCCCTGCGCCCCCTTATCGACTTCCTGGCCTACTCCATCGAGGAGGACCTCTAAAGGAAGGGTCTCTATAGGTGGATTTCGAACTTCACCCGGTAGGCGTGTTTAAGAGTTTGCCTATTGGCGTTTAACGACCGAAGCGGCGGGCATTTGATTGCCCGCCGCTTCGGTCGTAATGTTCTATGTCGAAGTGTTTTATGCGTTGTCGGTTAGCGGATGACGGTTTTCTCGACCTTGCCACCCTGCTTGCGGATCAGGAGCGCGCCTGCCGAAGGATTGCTTACGCGCTGCCCCTGGAGGTTGAAGTACTCTGCGGGAGCTGCCTGGGCGTCGGTGGCGATGCCAAGGATGCCGGCTTCGTCGGGGTCGGGGAGCACGATTTGAGTGCCTTCGTTGCCGAGGAGGAACTTGCCGTTCTGGTATTCGCTCTCGCCGAGGAAGATTGTGTCGTCGGGGATGCTGATGGTGCGGGTAGCGGCGTCGTAGGTGCCGAAGAATCCTTCCTGTTTTGCGGCGGCCTCAAGGTCGGTTCCGGCGTATTTCGCGGCGAGCGAGTGGATAGCGCCCTCACCGTAGATCCGCACGCCTACCGGCGAGCTCTCGATAACCACATACTGGGGATCGGTGGCGTTGATGTAGATGTAGTGCTTGTGGTCGGAGTGGGTGAAGACGGCCTGCCCAAGCTCGCTGTGCGCGGCGTAGGGGTCGACGAGACGGTAGTAACCTTCGATTGTTTTGTGGCACTGCGCCTTGGCCGCGAAGGTCTCGGAGGCGATGTCGTCGTAGCCTACGGCGTAGATGCCTTCGGTGAAGAGGGCGTCGCCCATATCGGTCCAGTTGTCGTCGTCGTCAACCACGCCGAAGAAATATTTCTCAGTGGCGGCTACCACGTTGCCCTCGGCGTCCAGCCCGACGGCGAGCAGGGTGTGCAGTCCCTGGCCTTCGACCTCGATGGCCACGCTGTAGTTGCCGGGGAAGCGGGTCCCTTCCGAGGCCACGATGGCGGCGTTCTGGCCGGAGCATTCATATTCACCTTCGAGGAGCACCACCTTCACATGGTCGATGTCGGCGCCGCACACGAAGTCGTTGGTAACCTTGTTGTCGGCGGCGCAGAAGGGGGCTTTGATTGTGAACGAGTAGTCCTTGACGGCGGCTCCGGGGAGGTAGAGTTTGAGCCCGGTGTTGCGGGTGGTCAGTGTCCACCCGTTGTAGTCGATAGCGAAACTCTGGGTGGGGAAACTGATGATGTTGTCGGCCAGTGTGCCGTATTGGGCGCCATCCTCCCAGTCGTTTTCCGGCACCATATTGCTGAAGGGGAACGCGCCGAAAGCGGTGAAATCCTCGGCATATACTTTCTGCGGGTCGGTGGCGTTGATATACAGGTAGTTCTGCGTGTCAGCGCGACCCAGCATCTCGGCCACGGGGCCGGAGGCGTAGGGGAGGAGGCGGTACCATCCGGGGGTGGTGGTCGACTGCTCGACGTCGACCTGCCACTGCTGGCCGGCGTCGACATCGGAGAATAGGGTCAGGAGGTCCTCGCAGTAGGTGCCCTTGCCGATTGACTCCCAGGTTCCGGCGGGAGCCTTGGCCGGGGTGGTGGCGGCTCGCGAAACGGTTGTGGCTTTGAGTTCCGCGGCGGCGCCCACGCGCCTGAAGCTTTCAGCCTTGGCGTGGGCCGGGGCGGTGAGCTCGAAGCGGGCGCGGTCCGATTTGGTAACCTTGGCGGTGGCGGTGGCGGCGGCCGACTCGCCGAGTCCGGCGGTGAAGGCGGCCAGCGCCAGTGTGATTGTGTAAATCTGCTTCATAACAAATTCTGATTGATTGTAAGTGGAAGTTAATTGTATCTATTGAATATTGTAACTGAGTCGGGCTATTTTGAACCTGGGTAATCAGTATGAATATCGGAGTGAATTATCGTAAATCGGAGATCGTGATGCGAAATTAGCGTTTTGTTTTTATTCCGCCAAGTTTTTAAGCAAAAAGTTGTGAATTTTTATGTTGAAAGCGCAAACGGAAAGCACGAACGGAAAGCGCGAACGGAAACACAAAAAGCCGGAGGGCGGGATGCCCTCCGGCTCTGTATGGGTCGGAATGTGCGGCGGGTGAGCGGTTCAGACGTAGCCGCGCACGATGCCGCGCTTGGAGTTGCGGATGAATTCGATGATTTCGTCGCGTTCGCGCGAAGCGGGGAGTTCGGCCTCGATGCGGTCAACGGCGTCGGAAACGTTTAGGCGCGACAGGTAGAGGTAGCGGTAGATTTCCTGGATGTCGCGGATCTGGTCGTTGGTGAAGTTGCGGCGGCGCAGGCCGATGGAGTTCACGCCGGTGTAGGCGATGGGGTCGCGGCCGGCCTTGACGTAGGGGGGTATGTCCTTGTTGACGCGCGAGCCGCCCTGGAGCATGACGTGCGAGCCGATGTGGCAGAACTGGTGGATCAGCGAGCCGCCGCCGATAACAGCGAAATCGTCGATCTGCACCTCGCCGGCCACCTGGGTGGCGTTCGACATGATCACGTTGTTGCCGATCTGGCAGTCGTGGGCCACATGGGAGTAGGCCATGATCAGGCAGTTGTTGCCTACGATGGTGTGCCCCTTGGAGGCGGTGCCGCGGTTCACGGTGACGCATTCGCGGATGGTGGTGTTGTCGCCGATGATGGCCACGGTCTCCTCACCTTTGAACTTGAGGTCCTGGGGGATGCCGGAAATCACGGCTCCGGGGAATATTTTGCACCCCTTGCCGATGCGGGCACCCTCCATGATGGTGCAGTTGGAGCTGATGTGCGTACCCTCGCCGATTTCCACGTTCTGGTCGATGGTCACGAACGGGTCGATCACGACCGAGGGATGGATCTTGGCAGCGGGGTGTATGTAGGCGAATGGCTGTTTCATAGTCGTTCTGTGGGTGGAGAGGGATTATTTGTTTTTGATGATCTGCGCCATGAACTCGCATTCGCAGACAACTTTGTCGGCAACGAAGGCCACGCCCTTCATCATGGCGCACCCGCGGCGCAGGGGAGTCATGAAGGAAACGTGGAAGATGAGGGTGTCGCCGGGCACGACCTTCTGGCGGAACTTGACATTGTCGATCTTCATGAAGTAGGTCGAGTACTTCTCAGGCTCGTCGACGGTGCCGAGCACCAGCAGACCGCCGGTCTGCGCCATGGCCTCAACCAGCAGCACGCCGGGCATGACTGGTTCCTGGGGGAAGTGGCCCATGAAGAAGGGCTCGTTGCCGGTGACGTTCTTGACGCCGACGATGAACGAGTCGCCGCGGTCGATGATTTTGTCGACCAGCAGGAAGGGGTAGCGGTGGGGGAGGTGGTTGCGGATTTCGTTGATGTCCATCAGCGGTTCGAGGCCCGGGTTGTATACGGGGGCCTGGAGCTCCTGGCGCTGGATTTCCTTGCGCACCTGCTTGGCGAATGTGGTGTTGATTTTGTGGCCGGGACGGCAGGCGATGATGCGCCCCTTGAGGGGACGGCCGATCAGGGCGATGTCGCCCATAACGTCGAGCAGCTTGTGGCGCGCCGGCTCGTTCTCGAATTCGAGGGGGCGGTTGTTGATGTATCCGAAGTCGGCGATTTTCTTACGCTCGCAGCCCATGGTGTCGGAGATGTGGTCGAGCTGCTCCTGGGTCATTTCGCGGTCGTAGATCACGATGGCGTTGTCGAGGTCGCCACCCTTGATGAGGTTGGCGTTGAGGAGCGGTTCGATTTCGCGGACGAACACGAAGGTGCGGCTCGAAGCGATGTCCTTGCGGAAGTCGGCCATATTCTCCAGGCGCGCGAACTGGTTGGCGAGCACGGGGGAGTCGTAGGAGATCATCACGTCGATGGAGAAGTCGTTGTCGGGGAGCACGGTCAGGTGGGCGCCGGTTTCGGCGTCGCGCACCTCGATTTTGTGCTTTACAACGTAGTAGTTCTTATCAACGGTCTGCTCCAGGAGCCCTACGGCTTCGATTTTTTCGCAGTATTCGCGGGCCGAGCCGTCGAGGATCGGCATTTCGGGGGCGTTGAGCTTGATGAGCACGTTGTCGACACCGGCGGCGTAGAGGGCGGCCAGGGCGTGTTCGATGGTGGAGACGCGGAGGTCGCCGCGGGCGATGGTTGTGCCGCGGGAGGTGTCGGTGACGTTTTCGGCCAGAGCGTCGATCACGGGTTCGCCGGGGAGGTCGACGCGCTGGAACTTATAACCGTGGTTTTCGGGAGCGGGAAGAAATTCGGCTTCGATTTCGAGGCCGGTATGCAGACCTTTGCCTTTGACGGAAAACTGTCCGTTGAGTGTCTGTTGTTTCATTCTATGGTGTGATAATGATTTGATTCAGAGTATCGCTGTGCTGACCGTTACCTGGCCGATTCGAGCTCGGCGAGCTTCTCTTCGAGGGCACGCAGGCGGTTGATGATGTCGGGGAGGTTCTTCTGTGCCACCACCATGCGGGCGAAGTTGCCGGCGGGTATGGCGGGGGAGCCCATCATGCGCTTGTCGGAGGGGATGCTGTTGGGCACGCCCGACTGCGCGCCGAGCTGCACGTTGTCGCCCACGGAGATGTGTCCGGCGATGCCTACCTGTCCGCCGAACTGGCAGCGGCTGCCGATGTGGGTTGATCCGGCGATGCCGACCTGGGCTGCCATCACCGTCTGCTCGCCGATGACGCAGTTGTGGGCCACCTGTATGAGGTTGTCGAGCTTTGTGCCGCGCCCGACGCGGGTAGAGCCCATCATCGCGCGGTCGATGGTTGTGTTGGCGCCGATTTCGACATCGTCCTCAAGCACTACGTTGCCGAGCTGCGGAATCTTCTCGTAGCCGTTCTCGGTGGGCGCGAAGCCGAAGCCGTCGGCACCGATCACGGCGCCGGAATGCACGATGCAGCGCTCGCCGATAACGCACCCGTGGTAAACCGACGCGTTGGGCTTGACCACGCTGCCGGCACCGATGGTTACGCCGTCGCCGATGTAGGCCCCAGGGAAGATCTTCACCCCCTTGCCAAGGCGCGCCCCTTTGCCGATATAGGCGAAGGCGCCGATGTAGGCGTCGGCGGGCACTTCGACCCCTTCGGCAATGAAGCAGGGGTGCTCGACTCCCGAGGGATTGGGCTCAAGCAGTTGGGAGGCCATGCGCATGAGCGAGGCGACGGTGGCGTAAGGGTCGTCGACGCGGATGAGCGTGCACGCGAGCGGCTTCTCGGGGGAGAAGTCGCGGCTTACGAGCACGGCCGAAGAGGCGGTGTCGTAGATATGGTGGGTGTATTTGGGGTTCGCCAGGAAGGAGATGGCGCCGGGGCGCCCCTCTTCGATTTTGGCAAACGAGTCGATTATAATGTCGCCGTTACCTTCAACGGAGCCCCCGCACATGGAGGCAATCTGGTTTACGGAAAATTGCATCAGTTTCGATTTGTTACTTTCGCTGCGGTCCGGCCACCCGGGGGAAGCCGGTTTTAAGAATCTTTAAGCGCACAATATCGCTAATATTCGGCAAAGTTCGCTATTTTTTTCGGAATAAGCGGCATATTTGGCGAAAAACTTCTCATTGCGAGGGGTTCTGCGCGGTTTCCGACAGGTATTTGTGGCCGAAAGGGGGACGCTGGCGCCGTCGGCACAATAAACCGGGGCTTTTCGCCGTATATAATAATATATTGTTATATCTTACTTACATCGCCAAAAATAACCTTAAACAATGAGAAAACTGATGATCGACCTTTGCGCCGGTACCATCGTTGCCTCCGCCGCCCTATGCGGCGCGGCGGCAGCCAGGGGAGCCGAAACCACAGACAACCCCGACTCGCGGTTCGCGAGTTTCCCGCATTACGCGGGCGACGACCTCGGGCTGACGCTCACCCCGGGTGGTGCGGCCCGGTTCCGCCTGTGGTCGCCGGAGGCCGAAAGCGTGAAGCTCCGGCTCTACGAGCGTTCGCGCGGCGGGGAGCCGCTCGCCGTGATCGATATGTCGCGCGGCGAGGCCGGAACGTGGACCGCCGAGGTCAATCCCGCTCCGATGGGGCGCTATTATACCTTCCAGGTGCTCGCCGATGGCAAATGGCTCGACGAGACACCCGGCGTGTGGGCCAAGGCCGTGGGTGTCAACGGAGGCCGCGGCGCGGTGATTGATTTCGCCGCCACGGAACCCGAGGGATGGAGCGAGGACAAGGGCCCGGCGCTCGCGTCGATAACCGACGCGGTGCTCTACGAGGTACACCACAGGGATTTCTCCGTACACCCCTCGTCGGGTATCGTGAACAAGGGTAAGTTTCTCGCCCTCACCGAGGAGGGGACGGTGAGCCCCCTCGGCGACAAGACCGGCATCGACCATCTGAAAGAACTCGGAATCACCCATGTGCATATCCTCCCGAGCTACGACTTCAACAGTGTTGACGAGACGCAGCTCCCCTCCAACGGCTACAATTGGGGCTACGACCCGCAGAACTACAACGCACCCGAAGGGTCCTACTCGACCAATCCCGACGACCCCGCGGCCCGCGTCAGGGAGATGAAGCGGATGGTGAAAGCGCTTCACGACGCGGGAATCGGAGTGGTGATGGATGTGGTGTACAACCATACCGCCCAGAACGACGACAGCAATTTCTCGCTGACGGCGCCCGGCTACTACTACCGCCACCGCGCCGACGGGAGCTACTCCGACGCCTCGGGTTGCGGCAACGAGACCGCTTCGGAGCGCCCGCAGATGGCTGACTTCATAGTGAACTCCGTGAAATACTGGGCCAAGGAGTACCATATCGATGGTTTCCGCTTCGACTTGATGGCGATCCACGATACCGAGACGATGAACCGCGTGGCCCGCGAGCTCAAGGAAATCAACCCCTCGATATTCGTGTATGGCGAGGGTTGGACCGCAGGTGACTCCCCGCTCCCCGCGGAGCGCCGCGCGCTGAAGGATAATGTTGCCAAGATGAGCGGTGTCGCGGTGTTCTCCGACGATATACGCGACGCGGTGAAGGGGCACTACTCCGACGCCGCCGACCGTGGTTTCGCCACGGGGAAGCCGGGCAACGAGGAGACGGTGAAAATCGGCATCGTAGGGGCCACGGACCATCCGCAGGTCGACTACTCTAAGGGGAACAATTCCAAGGCCCCCTACGCCGCGAGCCCGGCCATGGTGATCAATTACGTCAGCTGCCACGACGACCTGACGCTTACCGACAAGCTCGCCAAGTCGCTCCCCGACGCCACCGAGGAGCAGCGCAAGCGGGCGGCGCGACTGGCGCAGACGATTGTGTTCACGTCGCAGGGCACCCCGTTTATGTTCGCCGGGGAGGAGGTTTTCCGCGACAAGAAGGGTGTTCACAACTCCTACAAGTCGCCCGACAGCATCAACGCCATCGACTGGCGCCTGAAGCACGCCAACGCCGACCAGTTCGCCTACTACCGGGAACTGATCGCCCTGCGCAAGGCCCACCCCGCGTTCCGTATGACCAGTGCCGGGGATGTGGCCCGGCATCTGCGATTCGAGAATGTCAAGGGGGATAATCTCATCGCCTACCAGCTCCTCGACCACGCTAACGGCGACACCGCCGAGCGGATCTACGTCGCTTTCAACGGGAGCGACGAGGCCCGGAGCGTCAAGCTCCCCAAGGGTGAGTGGCGCGTCATCGCCTACGACGGGCGCATCGCCCACGAGGGGCTCAGTGACGCCGACGGGCTCGGTGGAGTTGTCAGCGCTCCCGGCGAGGCTGTCGTTGTCAAGGGGGGCCGGATGGTTTCGGTTCCGGCGACATCCGCGCTCATCCTCGTCCTCGTCAGATGACATTACGACGCCGTAGCGCGCGATGCCCTCGGCGGCGGTGAGGTAGTAACCCATCGAACGGAAATGATCCCAGACTGAATTTGTTGTGTATCGCATAGTAAAGGTTTTTATCGGTTTTCGTTGACGCGAAGATAGCGCGGCGGCGGGGTGCCGCGGCTGCGATAACGCAACTTTGAAAGCGAAAAAGCGCCGCTCCCGGTTTGAGGGGGCGGCGCTTTGGCTTTTATCGGGGGGATGGGACCCGGCAGCAAGCTGCCGGCACTTATACAAAAGCCATGCGGGGCGGGCCGCGGGGAGCCCGAGGGCTTTGCCCTCGGCACGGAACAACAAGGCGGGGGAGGGGCCGCGCTGCCTTCGCTCGGCTTCCGCCTCGCGCACCAGAGGGAGGGGCTTTAAGGAGTGAAGAGTGAAGGGTGAAGGAGGGAGGGGGCCTTCGAGGGGAGGAGGGTTAGCGGGAGGCGAGGATGGCGGACTGGACGGTGGCGCGGTAGGCCATCAGGCCGGATTCGGAGAGCTCGGTGAGGCGCTCGGAGCCGTCGGGAGCGGGGAGGAGAACGTGGGTGTCGTCGACGAAGGTCATGAGTTTGTGGGTGGAGCCGTCGGGGGCGGTGAGGTTCCAGGAGCGGTCGTCCTGCTCGAAGTCGAGGCGTATGGCTGTGCCTCCGTCCTCGGGGGTGATGGTGTAGCCTTTGCCGTCGCACTCAACGAGGTAGCGGCCATCTTTGCCGTCGATCACGGATTTGCCCACGGCCACGGGGTTGCTGCCGCTCCAGAATTCTATGGAGTTGATGACGAGGACGTCGGCGGCGGCGGCGACTTCGTAGACGGGGATGATCCAGAAGGCGAAGAATACGAGTTCGTTGACGAATTTGTTGCTGACTTGCTTGTTCCAGCTCAGGAGCTTGTTGGTGAGCGCGAAGCTGCCGATGCAGGAGGTGCAGAGGGTTGAGGCGGCGATGGCTGAGATTACAGCTACTGAAATGAAATGTTTCTTCATCGGTCGTTATGTGGGATAAATAGTTGAAAAATCGAGGACTCCGAGGGCTTTGCCCTCGGCACGGAACGACAAGGCGGGGAGAGAGGGGCGGCGAGGAGAGGATGAGCGGAGGCACCCGGCAGCAAGCTGCCGGCACTTGGACAAAAGCCATGCGGGGCGGGCCGCGGGGGCTTCAGCGAGAGGGGCTGCGCTGCCTTCGCTCGGCTTCCGCCTCGCGCACCAGAGGACGGAAGCGGGGGCGAAGGGAGCGGGAGAGGGGGGAGGGGGAGGAGGGGCCAGGGGGAGAGGGGGAGGGGAAAGGAGGAGGGGGCCCGATTATATAACGGGGAGAGGGGGCTAAAGGTTGATGGAGGCGCGGGCTTTGTCGTAGAGGGAGAGGACTTCGCGGACGTAGGCGACGGTTTCGCGGCCGCGGAAGTAGCCTAAGCGGCAGACTGGGTCGGTGTAATACTCGGGTTTGGCTTTCATGAGGAGGGCTGACTCGACGTTGCCGTCCCAAACGCGGGGGTCTTTGCCGTATTTGGCGGCGAGGGCGATGGCGTCGAAGACGTGGCCGATGCCAGAGTTGTAGGCCCCGATGACGAATTTGCGGCGCTCGACGGGGTCGGGGACGCGCTTGGCGAGCATGCGGTCGAGGTCGGCCATTATGCGCGACGCGGCGGCGATTGAGGCTTCGGGGTTGGTGATTTTGGAGAGTGGGAGGCCGTAGGCTTTGGCTGTGCGGGGCATGATCTGCATGAGTCCGCGGGCTCCGGCCCAGCTGACGCGGGTTGTGTCGAAGTTGCTTTCCTTGTAGGCCTGGGCGGCGAGGATGCGCCAGTCCCATCCGATTTCGGCGGCGTAGCGGCGGAAGAGCGCGTCGTAGGGGGAAATGCGCCCGTTGGAGGGGTTGAATTCGCGATGGGCGGGGTTGGGGATGCCCCCTTTGCTGATTTCGAAGTAGTGCTTGAGGAGCTCGGCCTGGCGTTTTCGCGGGGTTTCCTCGGCGAAGTACGCGTCGATGGAGTCGGCGAGCCACGCCATCGCGGGCGCGACGGCCCACCTGGAGCGCTGGGGGAAGCTGACGGCGAGGGAGGTATCGACGGTGGGATAGTATTTGCGGTTGACGCGGGCTATGTCGCTATCGACCACGGTGAGGGGTATCTCGCCTGTGGCGACCATTTCGATGAGGTCCTCGGTAAGGAGGGTGTCGCGGTCGACCTGGTGGATGATGAGTCCGCCGCCCAGCTCGTTGTCGAGGTTTTCGAGTCGGTGGAGGTACTTGGAGTGCGCTTCGACGAAAATTTCGCGCCCCGGGAGCTGGGTGACGTCGGTGATGGCCGGCGCGCCGTTTTCGAGGGGCTGCACGAGCACCTGGTGGGTCATCGTCTCCGGGCCGCAGGGCACGACCTTCGAGCGATATTCGGCGGTAACGGGGATTTCGTAGGCGGCGAGGTCGACCAGTCCGCTATCGAGCATCTCGATCATGGCGTGGAGGCTCGGAGCCACGGTAAGCTCCAGGTGAACGCCGCGGTCTTCGGCGAACTGGCTGACGAGAGAGTAGTCGTAGCCCATCGGCTCGTCGCGGTAGATGAAGTAGGACGAGGGGCTGTAGAGGGTGGCGACGCGGAGCGTGTCGGGGATGTGGCGCTCCGCGGCGTCAGCGGGAGCTTCGGCGCGCCTGTTGCGCGAGAAGGTGGCGAGCAAGATGCCGCCGGCGATCACGATCAGAATGAACGGGATCGCCCGGCGGAAACGCTTGTCGCGGAAATCAGTATTCGAAGACCCCATGCTCCGACTTGATGGTCAACCGGTTCGTCTCGGAAGCCTCAACCCGGCCCACGACGCGGGCGTCGATGCCGAAGGAGCGGGAGATTTCCATAACTTTCTCGGCGTTGTCGGCCGAGGTGTAGATTTCCATACGGTGGCCCATATTGAAGACCTTGTACATTTCCTTCCACTCGGTGCCCGACTGCTCCTGGATGAGGCGGAAGAGCGGAGGAGTGGGGAAGAGATTGTCCTTGATGACGTGTACGCCGTCGACGAAGTGCATGACCTTGGTCTGCGCGCCGCCGGTGCAGTGTACCATGCCGTGGATTTCGGGGCGCATAGTGTCGAGGAGGCGGCGGATGACCGGGGCGTAGGTGCGCGTGGGGGAGAGCACGAGGCGCCCGGCATCGAGGGGGGTGCCTTCGACCGGGGTGGTGAGGTCCATTGAGCCACTGTAGGCGAGCTCCTTGGGCATAGCGTTGTCGTAGGTTTCGGGGAAGAGGTCGCGCACGGAGGCTGAGAACACGTCGTGACGGGCGGAGGTGAGGCCGTTGCTGCCCATACCGCCGTTGTAGCAGTCCTCGTAGGTAGCCTGGCCGAAGGAGGCGAGGCCCACGATGACGTCGCCGGGGCGTATGTTGGCGTTGTCAATGACCTGGTCGCGGCGCATACGGCAGGTGACGGTGGAGTCGACGATAATCGTGCGCACGAGGTCGCCGACGT
The DNA here is from genome assembly GCA_910587075.1 of uncultured Muribaculaceae bacterium. Classification (GTDB taxonomy): domain Bacteria; phylum Bacteroidota; class Bacteroidia; order Bacteroidales; family Muribaculaceae; genus UBA7173. The sequence goes on along the minus strand of CAJUKE010000038.1, from coordinate 1,548 downwards.
CGGCGGTTTCGCCGCCGGTGCCGTAGACCGACACGCCGAGCTGGCGGAGGCGCTGGAGAAGCTCCTCGGTGCCGTTGATGATGGCGGCGATCACCTCGCCGGGGATGAGGCGTTTGTTACGTCCGATGGTGGAGGAAACGAGGATGTTGTCGGTGGCACCGACGCAGAGGAGGTCGTCGATATTCATGATGAGCGCGTCCTGCGCGATGCCGCTCCAAACGGAGAGGTCGCCGGTCTGCTTCCAATAGGCGTAGGCGAGGGCCGACTTAGTGCCGGCGCCGTCGGCGTGCATTATGTCGCACCACTCGGGGTCGCCGCCGAGAATGTCGGGGATAATCTTGCAGAAAGCTTTGGGGAAGAGCCCCTTGTCGATGTTGCGGATCGCGGCGTGGACATCTTCCTTGGCGGCGGAGACGCCGCGCATCATATATCGTTCGTTGGCCATATGGGTTTGTGATGATTGATTTCAGATAAGAGCGTAGACCGCCAGGGCGAGGAGGTAGGCCATGACAGCCGGAGAGACGAGGAGGAGGGAGTCGACGCGGTCGAGGATGCCGCCGTGTCCGGGGAGGATGCGGCCGGAGTCCTTGACGCCGATGGTGCGCTTGATGAGCGACTCAACGAGGTCGCCCCAGGTGCCGAACACCGAAACGACGGCACCGAAGCCGAGGACCTCGCCGAGGTTCATGGAGCGGAACACGCCGGGGAAGAAGTAGAAGCACACCGCGCCGCAGGCGAGGCAGAAGGCGAGGCCACCGAAGAAGCCTTCCCAGGATTTCTTGGGGGAGACGCGCTCGAAGAGGCGGTGGCGGCCGAAGAGGGAGCCGACGCAGAAGGCCCCGGTGTCGTTGAGCCAGATCATGATGAATAGGACGAGTACCACCGAGGGGCTGAAGCTGTAGAGGGCGGTGAGGAGGCCGATGGGGAGGGCGACATAGAGCTGTCCCATTAGGGAGACGGCGTAGTGGCGGAGGGCGTTGCCGTCGGAGATATACAGCTGGCTAACAAGACGCCCCACGAGGTAGACGAGGGTGCAGAACAGCCCGGCGGAGAGGAGGCGGGGATTGACGGCGCGGGCGGCGAAGACGGAAATCAGCGACGCGGTGCCGAGGATGTCGAGGAGGATTGTCGCGGCGGAAACGCGCTCGCTGTTGGCGAGGCGGTCGAACTCGGCAATGCCGAGGACGCCGAGGAGGAGTGCGAGGGCGTAGAACCAACCTGGTCCGCCGAGAATCGCGCCGACGATGAGCGCCACATATATTATGCCGGTAATCGAGCGTGTTATAAGGCTCTTCATAAGTGTCAGTTTTAATTGAAGCGGTTTGCGGTAACCGCGGGGCAAAAGTACGAAAATTTTTTCAAACGGCAAGAGGGGGAATCAACGGGAGAGGAGGGGGGCGGAAACCCGGGTGCCGTCGGAGAGGGTGGCTACCGCGATCACGAGGGGGACGCGGGAGGGGAGGGGGAGGGAGGCGGCCTGCGGAGCGCTCGCTCGGCTTCCGCCTCGCGCACCAGAGGATGGGGCTCCGAGGGCTTTGCCCTCGGCAC
>CAJUKE010000037.1 GCA_910587075.1 uncultured Muribaculaceae bacterium | reverse complement strand
CCGAGCTTGTCGAGGTCCTTCTGGGTCTTGGGCTCAACGGCGATACCGATCACGGGATCGGGGAATTCCATCGATTCGAGCACGATGGGGTTGTTTTCGTCGCAGAGTGTGTCGCCGGTGCGGATATCCTTGAAGCCTACTCCGGCGCCGATGTCGCCGCAGCCGATCTTCTCCATGGGGTTCTGCTTGTTGGAGTGCATCTGGAACAGACGCGAAACGCGCTCCTTCTTGTCGGAACGTGCGTTGAGCACGTAGCTGCCGGCAACTACTTCGCCGGAGTAAACGCGGAAGAAGGTCAGACGGCCAACGTAGGGGTCGGTGGCGATCTTGAAGGCGAGGGCCGACATGGGGGCGTCGGGCGAGAGTTTGCGAACCTCAACCTGGTCGGGGTCGCCTACGGCGTGGCCTTCCACGGTGCCGGCGTCAACCGGCGAGGGGAGGTAAGCGCAGACGTTGTTGAGCAGGGGCTGCACGCCCTTGTTCTTGAAGGAGGAACCGCAGGTCATGGGCACGATCTCCATCTTGAGGGTGGCGTTGCGGATGCCGGCGCGGATTTCGTCCTCGGTGATGGTGGAGGGGTCGTCGAAGTACTTCTCCATGAGGGCGTCGTCGAACTCGGCGATCTTCTCAAGCATCTTGTCGCGCCATTCCTGTGCCTCGTCGAGGAGGTTGGCGGGAATCTCTTCCTCGGTGTAGTCAGCGCCCATCGACTCGTCGTGCCAGTAGATGGCCTTCATGGTCACGAGGTCAACGAGACCCTTGAAGGTTTCTTCGGCGCCGATGGGGATCTGGATGGGGCAGGGGCTCGCGCCGAGCACCTCGCGCACCTGGCGGACAACCTCGAAGAAGTTGGCGCCGGAGCGGTCCATCTTGTTAACGTAGCCGATACGGGGCACGTTGTATTTGTCAGCCTGGCGCCACACGGTCTCGGACTGTGGCTCAACGCCGCCAACGGCGCAGAAAGTGGCGACAGCGCCGTCGAGCACTCGGAGCGAGCGTTCAACCTCGGCGGTGAAGTCGACGTGTCCCGGAGTGTCAATCAGGTTGATTTTGTATTTCTGTCCGGCGTAGTTCCAGAAAGCGGTCGTAGCGGCGGAGGTGATAGTTATACCGCGCTCCTGTTCCTGTTCCATCCAGTCCATCGTAGCGGCACCGTCGTGTACCTCGCCGATTTTGTGGGTGAGGCCGGTGTAGAAGAGGATGCGCTCCGAAGTGGTGGTCTTACCGGCGTCGATGTGGGCCATGATGCCGATGTTGCGCGTGTATTTAAGCTGGTCGTCTTTAGCCATTTTTCAGTGTTGAAAAAAGAGGGTTGTCTAATCGTTGGTCTGATATAATATAAGGTGTCAGACTCAGAAGCGGAAGTGGGCGAACGCACGGTTGGCCTCGGCCATCTTGTGCATGTCTTCCTTGCGCTTGAAGGCGCCGCCCTGGTCGTTGAACGCGTCCATGATTTCGGCGGCGAGCTTGTCGCTCATGGTCTTGCCGCCGCGCTTGCGTGCGTAGTTGATCAGGTTCTTCATCGATATAGACTCCTTGCGGTCGGGACGGATTTCGGTGGGGACCTGGAAGGTTGCGCCACCTACGCGGCGCGACTTAACCTCCACCTGGGGAGTAACATTTTCGAGGGCCTTTTTCCAGATTTCGAGGGGGGTCTTCTCCTCGTTCTGCATCTTGCCGCCTACGGTTTCGAGGGCGGTGTAGAAGATTTCGAAAGCGGTGTTCTTCTTGCCGTCGTACATCAGGTGGTTGACGAACTTGGTCACCTTAACGTCGTGGAACACGGGATCGGGGAGGATCACCCGCTTTTTGGGCTTAGCTTTTCTCATTTTCGGTTTCTGACGCCCTTTCGAGGGGCGCGATGTGTTTTCGTTTCTTTACGCTGGCTGGAATCTTCAGCGGCGCTGCCGACATCGGGGGCGCTTGGCTTACTCAACCGTGGGGTATCAGCTTCGGGAAATCAAAAACTTGGTTAAGAATTGATGTTTTGTTTGTGGTGGAGAAACAAAGGTGGATGCCTGTTGATTCTCGAAGGGTGCGTTAAGAGGGCTTCACCCGGGCCGCCGTCGGCCTTCGTTCAGGCCGCGATGCTTAGCGGTGCCGGATTACTTCTTGGCCGCACCGGCCTTGGGACGCTTGGCGCCGTACTTGGAGCGACGCTGAGTGCGGTCCTTCACGCCGCTGGTGTCGAGGGTGCCGCGCACGATGTGGTAGCGCACGCCGGGGAGGTCCTTAACACGGCCGCCGCGGACGAGCACGATCGAGTGTTCCTGGAGGTTGTGGCCTTCTCCGGGGATGTAGGAGTTGACCTCCTTGCCGTTGGTGAGGCGCACGCGGGCAACCTTACGCATTGCGGAGTTAGGCTTTTTGGGGGTAGTGGTGTAGACGCGCACGCACACGCCGCGGCGCTGGGGGCAGCTGTCGAGGGCGGGCGACTTGCTCTTGTCCACCATAGCCTCGCGTCCTTTTCTTACTAATTGCTGGATAGTAGGCATCTCAGTTACTTAAAAATTTTATAGTTCTAAATTGCTTAGTTCGTAGTCGTAAGGCTTTCGAGGGCGCACGGCGCACGACTCCCATCAGCCTGACCCACAAAGGGTTGCGGCCGAGAGCATACTCTATGCCCTTAAAAGCAGGGCAAAGTTACGCATTTTTCCGCTGATTTCCAAATATTTTCGCCTCCGTCTTCCAAAAATTTTCCGCCCGTCGACGCGGCCGGGCACCGGGGGCGCGCGACCTCCCGCCCCAGGCCCGGCGGCACTCCCCCACCCCGCCGGCCGTCCCGCGGCGCGCGCCTCAGTCCGGGGGCCACTATGTTAAAACAGGGAACCGCGCCCAAACTTTTCAACCCCGGGGGCGTTCATACAGAAAACGCTTCGACTACGATACAACAGAATCCGTCGCATTAAGCGTTTCAACCAAAGTCTGAAAAACAAGCATTAAGTTTCTGACAACTAAAACTTTTGGAATTATGAAAAAGATTCTTGCACTCGCCCTTCTGGCAGCCACAGGCGTAGGAGCGGCGTCAGCCGAGGAGATCACCATCGACACCAACAAAATCTACGTCGGCGGAGCCGTCGGCTTCTGGCGCGACATAACCGAGCACTCCACCCAGGTGGCCATCAAGCCTGAAATCGGTTACAAGCTCAACCCGAAGTACTACGTCGGCGCGTCGCTCGGATGGTACCACAACTACAGCGGCGACAATGTGAGCTACAACATGTTCAACATCGCGCCTTACGTCCGCTACAACTTCTACCGCAACAACAAGGTGGCTGTCTTCGTCGACGGCACCGTGGAGGTTGGCCTGGGACGCACCGGCTATGACGGAGGCCACTCCGACCTCGCCGCGACCTACGGCATCGGCTTCCGCCCCGGCGTTTCGCTGGCGCTCAACAACCACTTCAGCCTGATCGCCAAGGTAGGCTTCTTCGGCTACAAGGGCGCCAACAAGGCGGCCCGCAACGGCGGCGAGCACAGCGGCTTCGGCGTGGGCCTCGACGCCAACGACATCCAGTTCGGCTTCAACTACACATTCTAACCTCCCCAACAAACGAAGAGCCGCCGCGGACTATCCGCGGCGGCTCTCGCTATATAGTTATATAAAGCTTTGGCTTAGAAGGTGTAGCTCAGACCAACGTTGAAAGTGCCGGTGCTGATGTGGCCCTTGTAACCATCCTCGTCAACGTTGTAGAAACGCATGAAGTCGAGGGTGTAGCCGAGGCCGATGCCGAAGGGGCCATAGTTGAAACGGGCACCGATGTTCCAGCCCATCTGGAAACGCTTGGCGGTCGGATCCCATTCGTCGCTGTCGAACCAGCTGACGGTCTCGCTCTCCTTTTCGCCCTGGTAGGAAGCGGTGAGCTTATTCTGAGCGGTGCAGCGCACGCGGAAGTTGAGACCGGTGTAGGGGGTTACCGACATATTGTTGGCGCCGAGGTCGATACGGTAAGCCACGTTAACGGGGATGTTGAGGCTGATGGCGGTGAACTTATCTTCAATCTTCACACCGTATTCCTTCTCAGACTCGTTGTGGAAGCCGAAGGTAGCCTTAAGGCCTGCCTCGATGTAGAGGGGGAAGGAAGCAACGCCGAAGCCGCGGGTGTATTCAATGCCGAAGCCGTTGGCAGAGAAACCCTTCATGTCGTCGAAGTCGCCGCCGGGGCTGTAGCTTTCGTTTTCATAGGAAACGGTGACGCGGTTGTAACCGTCGGCCATCACGGGGAAGGCGGCAACCGCCATGGCGGCGCCAAGAATCAGAGCTTTGATTTTCATAACTATGATTTATAGAAATGTGAATTGTGTGTATGCGTAACTCTGTGTCCGTGTGTAACGGCGCAAAATTAGCGCCAATTTATGAAATTTCCAAAAATTAGTGAAAATTTCTTTGAAATTGGCGCTGAAACGGTATTGACGGGGGCGTGCTATCTGCCCGGCAGACGGCTGTAGAGGTCTTCGGCCAAGGCAGTCTTGGCCTCGATATGGTCGAGCACCATGCGCACGAACGGATCGCGCTCGAAGTCGCCGCGGACGTGCTCGAAGTCGGCGCGGGTGTTGCGGTCCGAGTTCACGTCGAGGCCGAAGCCGATGCGGGCCACCGAGGAGAATTCCTTGCGGGCGTCGTCGTAGAGCATGCGGTCGATGGCCACCACGCTTTCGAGCCAGCGTGAAGCGATGCCGCGCACGTCGTCGACGGTGAGCTCTGAGCACTCCTTGCCCCACCAGCGGCGGAAATTCTCTACCACCCAGGTCCATTCCAGCTCATAGTAGCTCTCGTGGAGACGCTTCAGGCGGTCGTTGACCTCGGCAAGCGAGCCGATGGATCCGGACGAGATGTCGGCGGTGAGGCGCTTGACCTCGCTCTTGGGGATGATGAGTCCGGCGATGTCGAGCCACTCCCCCGCCCCGGCTTCGAGCGTGGGGCGCAGGATGCGGCGCACATCGTCGTCGCTCTTGATCTCGGCCCCTTCGAGGCGCTTGAGCACCGAGTTGCCCATGAACTTGTCGATGGCCATGCCGTAGTACTTGCGTCCCTTGCGCAGCGCCGACGCCTTGATCATCATGCCCTGGTAGGAATATTTCTCGGAGGTGACGCCCGAGGTGCGCTCTATGTCGTCGAGCAGGGTGATGCCGTCCATCATCTTCGACACGGTGTAGGGGCTGAGCAGGTTGAAGTTGATTAGGTCGAGCTTATGGGGGGTGCGGCGCTTGTCGCGCTTGGGCCATTTCTGCGCGTCGCGGATAGTGCCGACGCTCTTGAGGTTGACGCCCGGCACGAGGTGCGACACCCCGGCGCTCTCGATAAGGTAGGAGAACGGCAGACGCGAGGTGTCGGGGTGGCTGACGTGGCGCCCCATCACCAGCGAGAACGCGCCGATATGGGCGGGCCAGAGAATATAGGAGTCGGAAGTGGTTTTCGATCCGCGGTCGACAACACCCTGGTGTATGGGCCCGAGCTTGTACATATGGTTGCTCTGGTTGGAGCCCGAACCGGCGTTGAGGAAGGAGAACATCCCGGCGATCAGGAGGCTCGACTTGTGCATCGTCACCGTATAGGGGCCGCCAAAGATCGCGGCCGACTCGCCGTTCTCGCAAGCGCAGTTGGCGAAAAACAGCGAATCGTGGGCCGAGAAGAGGCGCGTCAGGTGCGAAGCCTGGCCGATGAAGGCGTGGACAGCTACCGCCCCGTCCTCGACCTTGGCGCCGGCCTGCATAATGAAGTCGGTGGCCATAACGTTGGGGCCGACGAACGCCGGGTCGCAGAGCTCCGACATAATGGAGCCGTTGGTGAGCCGGGTGGCGCCGTCGATGCGGGCGCCGGGGCCGATGTACACGTTGGTGATGGCTCCCGAGTTGAGAATAGTGACACCTTCGGCGATGCGACCCCTCGACGAGCGGCGGCTCTCAACATAGTCGTCGATCAGGCCGCGTAGACGCTTCACGAGGGCCGCGTCGTGGCGGTACATCGCGATAATGTAGGCTACATGGGCCGAAAGGCAGTCATAAATCGGCACCTCGCGCCCCCCGGTTTCGTTGAGCACCGACACCTCCACGCCGTTGCCGAACGCGGTGTCGGGACCCTCTATGGCGATGCGCGCCGTGTTCTCGATCACCACACCGTCGGCAATATCGTAGCGGGCGATGTAGTTGCCGATTTTGCGGATGAGCACGTCATTGCCTATCGTGCAGTCGGCCACCACGGCGTCGTAGATGCCGGCCGGCCGGGCGAACGGGCCGCGGTCGACCATCCCCTCGGTGGTGCCGAGCTTCACGGTGCCGGCGAACACCGCCGCGCGGTAGTGCTCGGGGCGGAACGGGTCGGCCACTTCCACGGAGTCCCAGGAGGCCGCCGAGCAGCCGCGGGATTCGAGGATGGCGATTTCTTCTGATGTGAGTTTTCTGTATTCCATAGCTTTATAAGTGAATCATATAGGAGTTGAGAGTGAAGTGTGAAAAGGTGAAGGGTTAAAGGGCCGGGCCTATTTCGGCCAGCGGGAGGCCGCGGAGGTCCTTCTCTGAGAGAATCAGCTCCGGGCGGGGTATCGGGAGATTGATGCCGAGCGCGGGATCGTCGAAACGGAGCGTGGCCTCCGCCTCCGGGGCGTAAAGGTTGTCGACCTTGTACTGGAACTGGGCCTCGTCGGAGAGCACCAGGAAGCCGTGGGCGAAGCCGCGGGGAATGAAGAGCATGCGCCCCGTGTCGGCCGACAGCACCTCGGCCACATGGCGCCCGAACGTCGGCGAGCCGGGCCGGAGATCGACTGCGATGTCGAGCACCTCGCCGCGGGATACCCTCACCAGCTTGGCCTGCGACGCCGCGCCCCGCTGGAAGTGGAGCCCGCGGAAAACGCCCCGCCGCGACAGCGACTCATTGTCCTGCACGAACTCCAGCGAGGGGAGCCCCACAGCCTCGCGGAACTCGGCAAGACGGAAAGTCTCCATGAAGTATCCGCGGGAGTCGCCGAAACGCGCCGGCTCGATCAAGTAAACACCTTTTAAGAGTGTCGGGCGATATTTCATATAACTAAATTTGTTATTTCAGCGCGAAGTTAATATATTTGCTAAAAATTACGGGCTCCGGCCCCTTGAAAGTTCAACACGGAAAACGGAGGAGGCGCCGAGGGCATCCCCCACCCCGAAATCCACACCATAAAACCCCACACGCCATGAGCCAGAAGAACATAATCCTCTACGACGTACCGTCGGTTCGCGAAAACCTCCTCCCGCTGTCATACACCCGCCCCGTGGCCGACTTCCTGGTCGGCATCACCACCATACGCGCCAAATGGGAGCGCTTCCTCCCTGGCGAGTACAGCTACCTGACGGTGCCCTACCTCAGCGCCAAATTCCCCCTCCGCGAAGCCTCGGAGGGGAACATCCTCGTGGCCTCCAACGTGATCCCCACCGCCGAGCTGGCCGCCAAGGTGGCCACCCTGCTCCCGGGCGAGGCCCTCGTCGGGGAGAACCGCAAGGGGGAACGCTTCACCATCGCGGCCGCCGGAGCCCCCGAGGAGGCGCGCCCGATGCTCGACAGCATCCCCGACAACGCCGAAGTGTGGCCCGGAAGGGTTGAGCGCGTCCGCGACCTCTACGACATATTCACCCTCAACGCCCAGCAGATCGAGAGCGACTTCGCCGAGCTCACCCGCGGCCGCGAAGGGCAGTCGGTGCCCCGCAGCAACACCGTGATCGGCCTCTACGACGACATCTTCATCGAGAGCGGCGCCATTGTGGAGGGCGTGGTGCTCAACGCCTCGCACGGCCCCATCTACATCGGCCGCGACGTCGAAATCATGGAGGGGAGCTGCCTGCGCGGCCCCATCGCCTTAGGCGAGCACTCGACCGTGAACATGGGCACCCGCATCTACCCCGGCACATCGCTCGGCCCCTGGTGCAAGGTGGGGGGCGAGCTCAACAACGTCGTCATGTTCGGCTACTCCAACAAGGCCCACGACGGCTTCTTAGGCAACGCCGTGATCGGCGAATGGTGCAACCTCGGCGCCGGATGCACCGCCTCGAACCTCAAGAACGACTACACCGAGATCAAACTCTGGAACTACCCGGCCCACCGCTTCCTGCGCACCGGACTGCAGTTCTGCGGCCTCATAATGGCCGACCACTCCAAGGCTGGCATCAACACGATGTTCAACACCGCCACAGTGGTTGGCGTCGGGGTGAACATCCACGGCTCCGGCTTCCCGCGCAACTTCGTGGCCTCGTTCAGCGAGGGTGGCGCCTCGGGCTTCACCGACCTCCCGATGGAGAAATTCTTCGACACCGCGGCACGCATGATGGCCCGCCGAGGCAAGGCGATGACCGATGCCGACGCCCACATCTTCCACGAGATCCGCAACCTGGCCGAAAACTATAAGTAACCCCGATGCCGCTGCGCCAGCACTTCCAGCAACTCGTCGACCGCCGCGGGGCGGAGGCGCTGTCGCGGCCCGACATCGACGAACTCCTTGCCGCCGAGGGCGCGTTTGACGCGCTCCCGGCGTTCCGTTTCATAACCCGGGCCGCGGCCGGGGCCGGCGTTTTCGCCGCCCTGGCCCGCGACAACGCCGACAGCGAGGAGGCACGCCGCCTGGCCGACCGCCTGACGGCGCACACCGGGCTGCGGAGCGACATGGTGGCCAGCGTGCTCGAAGCCGCGCTCGAAGCCCTCGGCAAACCCGCCGCGCTCGCCACGGACCTCAGCCCGCGGCCCTACCACCCCATCGACTCCGAGGCTCGGAATGCCGCCGAGCCGATGGTGCCCTACGGCGAGCTTAAAAGCGCCGACCCGGTGACCGACCCGGCGGTGCTCGCCTCCATCGAACGCGCCATAGAGATACGCCGCGACAACGAGGCTCGGCGCGGCGCTCGCATTGCCAACCCCGCCTGCGTGCTGGCCGACCGCGACTCCTTCACCATCACCTTCGAGCTGGAGCGCCACCGCGCGGGGCGCGCCGCGGTGGCCGTGGCCCGCTACGCTGTTTACGACACCTCGGGCCGCGTGGCCGACACCGACTACGCCGGCGACATCACCCCCGGCGACACCAACCCGCTACCCGTGAAGCGCACCATCCCCGTGGCCCCGAGCCGCGCCGCCCGCGTAGTGCTCTTCCTCGACTGACACCGAACAATCAGCCCGTCGGGCACATTATTTATATATAGCGTTTTTTCATCGGGGCTTTTTCCCGATAAACGAGGGATTTTTTGTAACTTTGCACCGACGATTATGATTGAAAGGATTGTAATAATAGACCAGGCGGACCCGGTGAGCTTCTATGGCGTGAACAACTCCAATATGCAGCTTATCCGCAACCTCTTTCCCAAACTCCGCATGACGGCGCGCGGCTCCGTGATAAAGGTCATGGGCGACGACGCCGAGACCGCCGACTTCGAGAAGAAAGTCAAGGAGCTCGAAGCGTACTGCGCCAAATACAACAAACTCACCGAAGAGGTGATCCTCGACATCGTAAAGGGCGACAAGCCCCGCGACATGAAGGCCGACGACGTGATAATCTACGGCGTGAACGGCCGCCCCATCTCGGGCCGCACCTCCACCCAGCAGCGCCTCGTCGCCGCATTCCAGAAAAACGACCTCACCTTCGCCCTCGGCCCCGCCGGCACGGGCAAAACCTATGTGGCCATAGCCCTGGCCGTGCGCGCCCTCAAGAACCGCGAAGTCAAGAAAATCATCCTCTCGCGCCCGGCTGTCGAGGCAGGCGAGAAGCTCGGCTTCCTCCCCGGCGACATGAAGGACAAGATCGACCCCTACCTCCAGCCCCTCTACGACGCCCTTGAGGATATGATTCCCGCGGCGAAGCTCAAGGAATATATGGAGACGAAGGTGATACAGATCGCCCCCTTAGCGTTCATGCGCGGCCGCACGCTCAACGACGCCGTGATCGTGCTCGACGAGGCCCAGAACACCACCACCCACCAGATCAAGATGTTCCTTACCCGCCTGGGCGTGAACGCCAAGATGGTGGTCACCGGCGACGTCACCCAGATCGACCTCCCCCGCTCCACCACCTCCGGCCTGATCCAGGCCCTGCGCGTACTCCGCGACATCCCCGGTATCGGGAAAGTGGAGTTCGGCAAGAAGGACATCGTGCGCCACCAGCTTGTGCAGCGCATCGTCGAGGCTTACGAGCGCGACGACGAGCAGCGCAAGCTCCTCGGCGAGGACCCCGAAGCCGCCACTCCCCCGGGCGAGTAACCCCGCACACAAGCCAATTCATTATCAACCACCAACATACTTCCGACAGTGGAAACTCTCACCAAAACCAACTACAACTTCCCCGGCCAGACCGCCGTGTACCACGGCAAGGTCCGCGACGTCTACACCGTTAACAACGACATCCTGGTAATGGTCGCCACCGACCGCATCTCGGCCTTCGACGTGATCCTCCCCGAGGGTATCCCCTACAAGGGGCAAGTGCTCAACCAGCTCGCCACCTACTTCCTGGAGGCGACTGCCGACATCGTGCCCAACTGGCGCCTGGCCACCCCCGACCCGATGGCCACCGTGGGGTACCGCTGCGAGGGTTTCCCCGTTGAAATGATTATCCGCGGCTACCTCACCGGCTCGGCCTGGCGCGAATACGCCGCCGGGTGCCGCGAGCTCTGCGGCGTGAAGCTCCCCGACGGGATGCGCGAGAACGAGCGCTTCCCCGAGCCCATCATCACCCCCACCACCAAGGCCGCCGAAGGGCACGACGAGAACATCTCCCGCGAGGAAATCATAGCCCAGGGCCTGGTAAGCGAGGCCGACTACGAGGTTATGGAGCGCTACACCCGCGCCCTGTTCGAACGCGGCACCAAGATGGCCGCCGAGAAGGGGCTGATCCTGGTCGACACCAAATACGAGTTCGGCAAGCGCGACGGCAAGGTGATCCTCATCGACGAAATCCACACCCCCGACTCCTCGCGCTACTTCTACGCCGAGGGCTTTGAGGAGCGCTTCGCCAAGGGTGAGCCCCAGAAGCAGCTCAGCAAGGAGTTCGTGCGCCAGTGGCTCATCGACCACGGCTTCATGGGCCGCGAGGGGCAGCAGGTGCCCGAAATGACCCCCGAGTTCTGCCGGGAGGTTTCGCAGCGCTACATCGAGCTCTACGAGCATGTGACCGGACGCCGCTTCGAGGCCGCTCCCGCCGCCAACCTTGAGGAGCGCATCGCCTCCAACGTTACCAACTGCCTCCAGGAGCTCGCCAACTGAGCCTCCGCCCCTCACACACCACCGTGGAAATAAAGGCAGAGAAAATAAAGCCGTACGATCCATCTGCCCCCAAGACGGGGCAGGTGGAACGTATGTTTGACAGCATCGCTCCCTCCTACGACCTGATGAACCGGGCCATGACCATGGGCATCGACCACCTCTGGCGCGCCAAGGCCGTGAGGATGGTGGCCTCCGGGCAACCCCGCGAGATTCTCGACGTCGCGACCGGCACCGGCGACCTGGCCATACGCCTGGCCCGCGCCGCCCGGGAGGCCCGCGTGAAGGGTATCGACCTCTCCGAGGGGATGCTGGAAATAGGGCGCCGCAAAGTGGCCGACGCCGGACTCGCCGACCGGGTAAGCTTCGAGAAGGCCGACTGCCTCGCCCTACCCTACCCCGACGCGTCGTTCGACGCTGTCACCGTGGCCTACGGGGTGCGCAACTTCGAGCATCTCGACCGCGGCTACGCCGAGATGGCGCGGGTACTCCGCCCGGGAGGCACGCTCTGCGTGATCGAGCTCTCCACCCCACGCGGACGGCTTACCCGCCCCCTTTACGACCTATACACCCTCAAAGTGATTCCGACGCTCGGACGGCTCGTGACCTCCGACAAGAGCGCCTACACCTACCTCCCCGCATCAATCGCGGCCATGCCGCAGGGGGAGGACATGCTCCGGCTGATGACCGGCGCCGGGCTCGCCGAGCCGCGCCTGCGCCGCATGACTTTCGGCGTGTGCACCATCTATACCGCCGTGAAGCCCTGAGCCGCCGGAGCCCCCGCGACCGAACTACTTCCCGCAAAATAGGAATATGCCAACCCAACAGACTCCAGCATCGAACCTCGAAAGACTCCGGGAGCTGTCGACCATGAGCGTCGGCCGCCTCCTTTGGAAATACTCCCTGCCGGCCGTGGCGGGGATGCTGGTCATGCAGGCATACAACGTGGTCGACCGCATCTTCATCGGGCAGGTTGTCGGCAAGGAGGCGATCGCCGGACTCGCCATCACCTTCCCGGTGATGAACATCGCGACCGCCCTGGGCACCCTCGTGGGCGCCGGTGCCGCCGCCCGCGTAAGCCTCTTCCTTGGCTCGGGCGACGAGAACCGAGCCCGCAGGGTGCTCGGCAACGCCCTTACGCTGACCATCGTCATCGGCCTGGTGTACATCTCGCTCTTCGCCTGGGGCATGGACCGGGTGCTCGAACTCTTCGGAGCCAACGAGCAGACCCTCCCCTACGCCCGCGACTTCATGATGTTCATCCTGCCGGGCCTGTTCCTTACCAACCTCACGTTCTCGTTCAACAACATAATGCGCGCCTCGGGTTACCCGATACGCGCGATGGTGACCATGTTCATAGGCGCCGGGCTCAACATTGTGCTGGCGCCGGTGTTCATCTACTTCCTCGACCTCGGAATCAAAGGCGCGGCCATAGCCACCGACATTGCAATGACGGTGTCGATGGTGTTCGTGATGCGCCACTTCCTCCGCCCCGCCAACGGCCCGGTGACCTTCCGCAAGGGTATCTACGGGCTGAGGGCCGACATCGTGTGGGGGATGCTCGGCATCGGGGCCGCCCCGTTCATCATCAACGTGGCCTCCTGCCTTATCAACATACAGCTCAACCACGCCCTGATGCGCTACGGCGGGGTCGACGCGATAGCCGCCTCCGGCATCTTCGTGACCTACACCGCCATGCTCTGCTGCGTGGTGCTCGGCATATGCCAGGGCATGCAGCCGATCGTGGGTTACAATTACGGCGCGGGTAACGCTCCGCGCGTGCGCCGCGCCTTTTGGCTCGCCGTCGGCGCCGGGTCGGTGATCACCTTCGCAGGGTGGGTCGGCGGACTCACCGTGCCCGAGTACATAGCCCGCGCCTTCGTGTCCGACTGGGACCTGGCCCGCTTCACCGGCCACGCCCTACGCTCGTCGATGCTCTTCTTCTGGGTGGTGGGGTTCCAGATTGTGAGCACCACCTACTTCCAGTCGACCGGCAAAATCGGCCTCTCGATATTCCTCAGCCTCATACGCCAGGTAATCTTCTTCATTCCCCTGCTTATGTGGCTCCCGGGGCGTATGGGGATCGACGGCGTGTGGAGCGCTTTCTACATAAGCGACATATTCTCGACGCTGGTGACCGTGGCGCTAATATGGTTCGCGATGCGCGAACTCCGCGGACTCTCGTCCAAACAAACCGAAACACTCAACACCATATAATATATACCGACAGGTGATGACCGAAAAATTTGAAATGGTGGCCAAAACATTCCAGGGACTGGAAGACGTACTGGCCGAAGAGCTCCGCGACCTCGGAGCCGAAAACGTAGAACCAGGGCGACGCATGGTCTCCTTCGAAGGGGACCTGGAGATGCTCTACAAAGCCAACCTATGCTGCCGCACCGCCCTGCGCATCCTCAAACCGATTTTCAAATTCACAGCCGTCAACACCGACGAGCTGTATGACCGCGCCAAGGAGTTCGACTGGGGCTCGCTGATGTCGGTAGGCTCCACTTTCTCGATCGACACCGTGGCCTTCAGCGACGAGTTCACCCACTCGCGGTTCGTTACATACCGCGTGAAGGATGCCATCGTCGACTGGTTCAAGGACCGCTACGGCGACGACAAGCGCCCCGGAGTGCGCCTCCAGGACGCCGACGTGATGATCAACGTGCACATCTCCGGCGACCGGGTGACCCTCTCGCTCGACTCCTCCGGCGAGTCGCTCCACAAGCGGGGCTACCGCGTGGCCCAGACCGAGGCCCCGATCAACGAGGTGCTCGCCGCAGGCATCATCCTCAAAAGCGGCTGGAGGGGCGACTGCCCGCTGGTCGACCCGATGTGCGGCTCCGGCACGTTCCTCATCGAGGCCGCCCTCATCGCCGCAAACATCAACCCGGGTGTCTACCGCCGCCACTTCTCCTTCGAGAACTGGAAGGACTTCGACCCCGAGCTTTTCGACCGCCTCTACAACGACGACTCCGGCGAACGCGAGTTCACCCATAAGATCATCGGCGCCGATATGTCGCCCCGCGCCGTTGATATCGCCGCGCAGAACATCCGCAGCGCCGGTGTGGGCCGCATGATCGAGCTCCACACCCGTCCCCTCTCGGAGTGGAACGAGGCCCCCGAGGGTGGCATCCTGGTGACCAATCCCCCCTACGGCGAGCGCATCAGCTCCGACGACATGGAGGGACTGTACCGCCTTATAGGCCAGAAGCTCAAAAACGTGTTCAAGGGGTATCACGCCTGGATTATCGCCGCCAAGAACGAGTTTGTCAACGAAATCGGACTCGCCCCGTCGGTGAAAATCCCCATCCTCAACGGGGCCATCGAGTGCGAGCTCCGCGAATACATCATATTCGAGGGCGACTACAAGCATTTCCGCGCCGAAGGAGGCCGTCTGCGCTCCCTGGAGGAACGAAAGGACGAGGAGATGGACCGCGTGCGCGAGCGCAACGAACGCCGCTCCGCTGGCAACCGCCGCCGCTTCGACGACGACGAGGAGCGCCCCTTCCGCGAGAAACGCCGCGAGAACCGCGGCACCCGCGCCGGCGAGCCTCGCAACGAGGGTGAGCGCCGCTACTCCCCCAACCGCGACCGCAAGCCTTTCGACCGCAACCACAAGCCCTTTGACCGTGACCGCAAGCCCTTCGACCGTGACCGCAAGCCCTTCGACCGTGACCGCAAGCCCTTCGACCGCGACCGCAAGCCCTTCGACCGCGACCGCAAGCCCT
>CAJUKE010000036.1 GCA_910587075.1 uncultured Muribaculaceae bacterium | reverse complement strand
CGGCGTAGGCGTAGCACATCGAGGGGGCGATGTGTTCCTTGTCGTCGGCCTTCATTGCGGCTTCGAGAGCTTCGAGGGTGTAGTGCACCTTCTCGTCGACGGGAACGTAAACCTCGGTGGAAGCGGCCCAGAGAACCACTACGCGGTCAACGCCTTTTTCCTTCTTGAAGTTGCGGATGTCCTCGCGGAGGGCTTCAACCATTTCCCAGCGGGTCTTGCCCTGCATGATGTTGTCGCCGTCGAGGCGCTTTGCGTAGTTGTGGTCGAAGGCGGCCTTCATGGGCACGATGGCTTCGAGCTCTTCCTTGACGGGGTTGATGTCCTTTTCCTTGAGCACCTCGCAGTATATGGCCGACTCGTAGGCGTTCTGGGGATAAACGTCCCAGGCACCGAACACGATGTCGTTGAGGTCGGCGATGGGCACGATCTCATTGTATTTGAGGTATTTCTTGTCGGCGCCTTCGCCAACGCGGATTTTGTCGTACTGGGTCATAGAGCCCACGGGCTTCGCGAGCCCCTTGCGGGCCATTAACACACCGGTCATGAAGGTGCTGGAAACAGCACCGAGGCCAACGACTAACACGCCGAGCTTACCCTCGGCTTTCTTAACGTTGCTCATTACAATATTGTCTGTTTGATGTAAATTGTTTTCGCGGTTGGAATTAGCTTTGGTTCCGCTTGCCGACGGTGCCCGAGCTGGTGGCTTGGGCGGTCTTGGCGAAACTCGGCTCAAAAGTACTCACATATTTCCAAACCGCAAAGGGATATTTGGTGAAATTATTGTATAATAAATCTAATGAAGGTTAAAATCGGCCATATTTGGTTAATAATGGCGAATTTCGGGCCAATAAGGCGGCTCTTTTGTTAACGAACGCGAACGGGGCGCGGCCCCGCATCGCTCAAGAGTTTTGGAACTGGGTGGGCGACATACCTGTGAGGTGCTTGAAGTATTTGCCGAATGAGCTCTGGTTGGCGAAGTTAAGCTCGTAGGCGATCTGCTGCACGTTCTTCCCCGAGAAGCGGAGGAGGTTCTTGGCCTCCTGAAGCACATAGTGGTCGATCCACTCGGCGGCTGAGCGGCCTGTGCTCTGCTTGATCACCAGCGAGAGGTATTTCGGGGAGATGTACATACGGTCGGCGTAGAAGGCCAGCGAGCGCTCGCGGCGGTGGTTGTCGCGCACCAGCCGCAGGAAATTGCGCACATAGGTCAGGCGGCGCGAATGGTTGTGGCGCTCGTTCTCGCGGCGGGCGGCTGCGGCTTCCTCGCCGTAGGCCATCATCTGGTATCCGGCGGCGGCCAGGAGGGCGCGGGCTATGTGGCGGCTGTAGGCGCTGGGGGTCTCGGCGTTGTAGTGGAGCATATCGAAGAACCTCACGAGCTGCTCGGTTTTCTCGGGGGTGAGGCGGAGCACCAGGTCGGTGGTGGCGAATATGTCGGAGTTGATGGCGTTGAGGTCGATGTTGATGTCCTGTATGAAGCGGTTGGAGAGGAACAGGAGGTAGAACACCATCTCGTTGCCGGGCCACTCTATCGGGGTGAATGTGATTTCGGGGGGTATCATCACGAACGACGAGGGCTCGATGACGCACTCCTTCGAGTCGATGTCGACCTTCATAGTGCCTTCGATGCATATCAGGCAGGTGATCCCGTCGAAGCGGCGGGGCACCGGGGCGCTGAACAGGGGCTGCGGGCGGGTGATGCGCAGCAGCGTGTAGTCCTCGCTCAGATGCGAGTAGCCCGGGCCGAGTATGCGGAGCGGCTCAAGCTGCTCCAGGCGTATCGGCTCGCTGCTGTCGGTTTCGGGTTGCAAACGGCTTTTGGGCATGATGTGCTGATTGGAAATTTCGGGCAAAAATAGCCAAAAATCCCAATATAGCCCAACTTTTCGAATAAAATAGGCTTTTTATGCCAAAACGGGTCAGAATTCAGAGAAGAGCGTGGGCTTGATCACGATGCCGACGCGGAGCATCGAGTGGTACTTGTTGTAGTCGAGGAGCCCCTCGCCGTAGCCGTTGTAGTATTGGACGAACAGGAACTGGTTGGCCGTTTTCGACAGGCGCCAGGAGAACTCGGCGGTGACGTTCCAGTTGAACACGTTCCCTTTGCGCTTGACGAAGTTCATCGAGGCCCCGAGGCGGCGGTTGGTCGAGCGCCAGTCCCACCCCAACTGGAATATGCCGCAGTAGTTGAGTATGTCCTTGTTGTTCTGCCCGTCGACGATCGGAATCCAGAATTTGCCGAACACCATCAGGTTGGGGTCGACCATTACCGAGCCGCCGAACGACACCTTGTTCCACGATCGCGACTGAATGGAGTCGCGGCCGTTGCTCTCGTGTTCGAGCGTGAGGGTGACCTTTCCCAAGAACCGACCCTTTACGAAAATCGGCTTCGCCAGGCCCACGCCTGGGTTGAAGTTGAGGTCGGTCATGGGCATGGAGTTCTCAAGCACGTTCCAGAACACCTTCTGCGTGTAATATAAATATAGGTATGTGCCGAAGGGGAGTGTGGCCTTGGTGAGTTTCTGCGCGACCGAGACCTGGAACTTGACGTCGGAGTTGGCGCGTGTCGGGCGGTAGCCTATCGGGCAGCCGAATATGAAGTAGTTGTCCTTGTAGAGGCCGAAGTAGTAGTGCTGGTCGGCGAACGAGCGGCGCACCGAGTCGACGTTGACGTGCTCGTCGGCGACGGATATGATCTGGGCCGCCCCCTTCGTGGGGAGCAGCGTCAGCGCCGCGAGCAGCGGCAGTATGTAGCGGAGCAGTTTCATTGATTGGCGCGTGTGATGTATGGGTCGTGATGAGCCGCGGAGATGAATCCGTTGTAAATTTAACAAAAAAAGCCGGGCCGGAGTTCTGCCGCGCCCCTAATGGAGACAAAATCGGGAAAATTTGCTTAATTTTGCCGTATGGAACCAATGAAAAATGCCCCCTCGGGGGGCAAGCGGCGCTGGCTGTCGACGCTTCTGAAAATCGCCGTCCCGGCCATCGTGAGCGTCGGGCTGTGCGTCGTCATGTTCCGCGACATCGACTTCGGCGCCATGGTGGAGATTATTCGGCGCGACTGCCGCTTCGGGTGGATCGCCCTCAACCTGGCCATAGGGCTGCTGCCGATGTTCTTCCGCGCCCTGCGCTGGCGCATACAGCTGCGGGTCATAGGGTGCCGCCCCCCGCTCCGCGCGCTGGTCTACAGTATGTTCGGCACCTATGCCGTAAATCTCGTGTTTCCCCGCCTCGGGGAGGTGTGGCGCACGGGCTATATAGCCGAGCGCCAGTCGACCCCCTTCCCGGCGGTGTTCGGGTCGATGGTGGCCGACCGCCTGGCCGATACCTGCACCGTCGCGCTGCTCACGCTCTTCACCTTCGTGCTCGCCTCCGGGCCACTGCTCGACTTCGTGCGCGAGTACCCCGACGCTTACCGCGCCGTGTCGGCTGTTGCCTCCTCCCCCTGGACCTGGATAGCCCTCGCCGCGTTCCTGTTGCTCGGCTGGCTCTTTATGAAGCGGGGCCGCGGCACCCTCGCGCTGAAGGTCAAGGGTTTCTTCCGCGGGCTTTGGGACGGCTTCGCCGCCATCGCGAAGATGGACCACAAGGGCGAGTGGCTCCTCTATACCATAGGTGTGTGGGGGTGCTACTTCCTCCAGCTCTATGTCGCGTTCCGTGCCTTCCCCCTCACAGACGGCATCCTGGAGAGCCACGGCGCGATAGCGCCGCTGGTGTGCTTCGTGCTGACGAGTATCTCCATGGGTGTCCCCTCCAACGGCGGCATCGGGCCCTACCAGGCCACTATGATTTTCGGGCTGAGCGTGTTCGCCCCCGCCGCGGCGCTCGCCGGGCCGGGCCGCGAGGCGTTCGTCACCGAGGCCGCGGCGTTCGGCAACCTGCTCATCGGCGCGCAAACCCTCTTCTGGGTGCTCTGCGGGCTGGTGGTGTTCGCGCTGATCGCCATCGACAAGCGCCGCCGCTGAAATCGGGGTGATTTTTCAAGTTTTTGTTAAAAAAAGGTTGGGTTTGGCAAATAATTGCTAACTTTGAAAACTGGAAACTGCCGCCACCCCGCTCGCGTGGGGTTTCGGCTCCTCGAAATGTTTCAAAAACAAACCAACACAAACAAATCAACTAATAATCTATTGCTGTTTATGAAGAAATTTTTACTCTCTGCTCTCGCGGTAGCCGCTTGCGCTTCTGCCGCAATGGCAACAACCTGGACTCTCCCGATGAAGGGGGACAACAAACCCACCTGGACCATCGGCACCGGTGAAAACGGCAAGGGCGAAGTCTCGACTCAGGTTACAGTTGACGGCAAGACTTTCAACATCTCCATCAACCAGAACACCTCCCCCACAAAGGTCGACGGTATCGCTACCGCTACCGAGCTCCGCTGGTACAAGAGCATGATCATGACCATCAAGGCTGAGGGCGTAACCCTCCGTCAGATTGTGTTCGAGGAAATGTACGACGACAAGTGCATGTCCTTCACCCCCTCCGCCGCTACCGGCGGTACTGTGACTGCCAACGTCACCGGCGCTCTCACCACCAACACCATCACCTGGGCCAATCCTGAAGGTGTGGCTGTTTTCGAGGCTACTTCCACCGAAGGCCAGATCCGCGCCAACGCTATCGTGATTTCCGACGAGGCCGGAGCCATTGAGACTCCCGAACCCGAGGAACCCGTTGCAGGCGGCCTGTTCAACGTTGAGTTCACCTCCAACGGCGGCTTCACTTTCGAGGACGGCACCCTTCCCGAAGGTCTCAGCTACGTTTGGACCCGCGATGCCACCAACAACTACATGAAGGCCTCCGCTTATTACAAGCAGAACTTCGCCGTAGAGGCCGCGTTCCTCGTATCGCCCGTTGCGGACCTTGCCGGTCTGACCGACGTAACCCTTACTTTCGACCAGTGCGTTGGCCAGTTCAAGGACGCTTCCGGCGCTCTCATCTCGCCCGAGGATTTCTGCAAGGTTTGCGTTCGCGAAGAGGGTGGCGAATGGAGCAACCCCATCAACATCCCTATGTTCCCCGCATACAACGATGGCAAGAACTTCTCCTCCTTCGCTGAAGCGGAGATGGACCTCAGCGCTTACGCCGGTAAGAAAATCCAGGTAGGCTTCCGCTACTCCTCGACCGCCACTACTGCCGGTACCTGGGAAATCAAGAGCGCCCGCCTCACCAGCAACCAGGCAGGTGTTGAAACCGTAGTGGTTGAGAACGCCGACGCCCCCGTTGAATACTTCAACCTCCAGGGTGTGCGCGTTGCCGAGCCCGCCAACGGCATCTTCATCCGCCGTCAGGGCAACAAGGTTACCAAGGTAGCCCTCTGATTCCGACCAATCCTGTAAAGGTCTCGTTAAATAATAAACGACCTCTTTACTTTGCTCGCGCCGCGTCCCGCAATCGTCGGGGCGCGGCCTTTTTTTCGCCCCTGCCGCAATCTTTGTCGCGGCGGGGGCGTTTATCAAGTATAACGTTTCAAAATTTTTGAGAGATGCTGATTGATTGCCTGTTGCTCGCCGCCGGACTGGTGCTGATACTCGCCGGGGCCAATTTTATGACCGACGGCGCCGCGGCCCTCGCCAAGCGCTTCGGTATGTCGGATTTCCTGGTGGGCCTCACCGTGGTGTCGATGATGACCAGCGCCCCGGAGCTGGTGGTGTCGATCACGAGCGCTATGAACGCCTCCACGGAGATGGCCGTCGGCAATATCGTGGGTTCCAATATATTCAACATACTGGTGATTGTGGGCGTGGCGGCGATGATCAAGCCTATCGCCGTTGAGAGAGGTGTGCTGCTTAATGAGATACCCCTTGTGGTGCTATCGTCAGTGGTGCTGTTGGTGATGGGGGCCGCCCCGATGCTCGGCGCCGGGGGGGCGATGACCCTCACCCGTGCCGACGGGCTGATTCTCCTACTGTTTTTCATAGTGTTTATGCGCTACACGTTCGCCTCGGCCAAGCGGGTTGAGCCGGCGGACGCCGACCCGGCGGCAGCGGAGGGTGCTTCCCGCAAGGGTATGCCCCTGTGGCGCGCCATAGTGTATGTGGTGGGGGGTCTCGCCGGGCTCGTGTTCGGCGGCGACTGGTTTGTCGACGGCGCCTCGGGCGTGGCCAAGTCAGCCGGATGGTCGGAGGGGCTGATCGGCCTTACGATACTCGCCGCGGGCACCTCGCTCCCCGAGCTGGCAACCTCGGTGGTAGCCGCCGTGAAGGGTAACCCGGGCATCTGCATTGGCAACGTGATAGGCTCCAACATCTTCAATATCTTCTTCGTGCTCGGCCTAACCGCCACCATCAAACCCCTCGGCTTCGGCACCATCGGCCTCTCCGACCTCTGGGCGCTTACCGCCGCCAGCCTCCTGTTCTGGGTAGTGGCCTCCCTCTTCGGGCGCCGCACCATCACCCGCCCCGAAGGCGCACTCCTCTTCCTCCTCTACATCGCCTACACCGCGCTGCTGATCATCAACCTCCCAGCATAATGGTGAGGATGAGGAAGGTGGCGAGGGCGTAGGCGGGGGTGCCCAGTAGGAGCATCCCCAGCAGGTGGAGGTAGTCCTTGGTGAGTTTGCGCAGCAGGGCTAACCGACAGTAGCGGATGAGGTTGTAGGCGTAGGCGATCCATAGCACGGCTATAACGCCGTAGGCCACGGCCCGGTCGCCGCCGTCGGTTTTAGGGCGAATCGGCGCCGGTTCGCCAAGGTTGAGGCCGTTGGCAAAGTACCAAATGGCTCCCGCGCCGATGGCCAACACGGCGATGGAAATAGCGATGCCAAATTTGTCGCGCGCCTTTATGTTGGCGTAGGCAAACCTACCCCATATGCCCAGGAATACCACCGACCCTAATACGAGCACTATCAGGTCGCGCCATTGAAAGGCGGTTATAAGCCATCGGGTGAGATTTTCGGCAAAGTCACTCATATATTATATAGGTATTATATGGGTTAGTCGCGCTGGGAGGGAGCGTTGTTGAGGTAGAGGCGTACGTCGTTGGAGGTGATGGAGGCAGGGAGGAGGGCCTGGATGGCGGCGTAGCCGGAGCCGATGCCCGCGCGCTTCACCGCCGAGGCGATCTGGGTGCATACCGAGGGGGTGAGGATGTCGTCGACGGTGAGCTCGCCCGAAGGGATGAATGTCGCGAGGTGCCCGGTGACGGTCGAGACGGCGAGGTTGCGCTCGGCGGCGATTTCATGGCGGGTCATGCCCTGGCGGAACATACGGTAGCTCACGAGGTTCGACTTCTCCTTCTCCTCGCGGGGCTTCTTTTCGCGCGCCGTTTTGGCCTTGCGCCCTTTGCGGGCGGCTTTGGGGTCGTCGGCGGCGGTAGCCTCGATAATGGCGGCCTGCTTGGCGTTGAGGTAGTTGGAAATGGTGAACCCCTCGCGGGCAATCGCTTCGAGAAGCGCTCGGCGCGAGTCGATGGCGCCCCGCAGGTCGGCGTTAAGCTCCTGGAGGCGCTGGTTGGCGCGCTTGTTCTCGGTTTTCACCCGGGCGGTGCGGTCGGGCAGGTCGCCGAATATTTCCGCGATAGTGTTGGCGAAGTACATCGCGCCGCGCCCCACGCGGGACAGCAGTTCCGGGTCTCGGAGAGCCGCGTCGGGCGATGTGCGGAGCATCACCAGCCATTTGTCGGCCACGTCGGTCACCTTTTCGCGGAGCGCGGTCAGCGCCGCCTGGTGGGCGGCTGTCTCCTCGGGATAAGAGCGGGAGTAGGTCTGCGCGATGTGGCGGGCGAGGCTCTGCTGCAGGTCGGTGATATCGCGGAAGGTGAACAGCTCGCAGAGGAGCTGGCGGAAGTAGGCGTTCTTGATGTCGGCCAGGCGGTCGATCGAGCGCGCCGCCTCCTCGTCCTGTCCGGCGGTGTACGCTGCCACGGCTGGGTCGGAGAGCACCTGCCCGGCGGTGATAGGGGTGGAGAGCACGATCCCTTCGAGGGTTTTGCAGCGGCTAAGGGCCACATACACCTGCCCCGGCGCGAAGGAGCGCCCGGCGTCGATCACCACCTTGTCGAACGTCAGCCCCTGGCTTTTGTGGATCGTGATGGCCCAGGCGAGCCGCAGGGGGATTTGCGAGAAGGTGCCCTGCACGGAGGTTTCCACCTTGCGGGTCTCCTCGTTGATGGTGTAGGTGGCGTTTTCCCACACCTGCTCCTCGACCTCGATGGGGGCGTCGTCGCCCGGGCAGAGCACTTTGAGGGTAGTGGGGGTGATCTCGACCACCCGGCCTATGCGTCCGTTGTAATAGCGGTGTTCGGGGTCGTTGCGCACGAACATCACCTGCGCCCCAACCTTTAGCTGCAGCGACGGCGCCGTTGGGTAGGCGTATTCGGGGAATGTGCCCTTGACCTGGGCGGTGTATACGCGGCTCTTGCCGGGGAGCATCAGCAGCTGGGTCGCGTTGTAGTCGTCGGCCTGCTGGTTGTGGGTGGTCAGACGTATGTATCCGCTGTCGGCGGCGGGGCGGAACGCCGGGTCGAGCCTCTGGCCGAGCGCCCGGATGTCGTCGGGGGTGAGCGCCGCGTCGCGCACATGGTTGAGGAGTTCCACGAAGTCGGCGTTCTGCTGGCGGTAAACCTTGGTGAGGCATATGGTGACGTAGGGTATCAGCCCAAGGGCCCGGCTCCCGAAGAAGTAGGGGGTGGGGTAGTGGCCCCGGAGCATCGCCTCGTCGGCGGCGGTGACCACCGGGGCGAGCTGCTGGAGGTCGCCGATCATGAGCAACTGAACCCCGCCGAAGGGGAGGGCCGAGCGGCGCACGCGGCGCAGCACGTCGTCGATGGCGTCGAGGAGGTCGGCCCGCACCATCGAAATCTCGTCGATCACGAGCATATCGAGGGCGCGGATTATGCGCAGTTTCTGCTTCGAGAAGTTGAACTTCTGCTCGGAACTCATTCCCGGCACGAACGGCGTTGGCGCGATCTGGAAGAAGCTGTGTATCGTGGCTCCCCCGGCGTTGATCGCCGCCACGCCCGTCGGGGCCACCACGGCCACGGTTTTGGCCGTGTGTTCGCGCAGGGTCTTGAGGAATGTGGTTTTGCCTGTTCCGGCCTTTCCTGTAAGGAAAATGCTCACTCCGGTGTGTTCGGCGAAGTCCCAGGCGGTTCGCAGCTCGTTGTTGGTTTCCATACTCGCGAAGTTAAGGTTTTTTGACCTAAAACCGCCCCGTTTGCGTTTTATTAGTTAAATTTGTCATTTAATAGATTGATACCACGACCTACTTATGAGAAGGATGCTGACGATAGCGGCCGCGCTGCTGCCCGCTCTGTTCGCCCCGGCGCAGGGAGTGCCGGCGGCGGGTGATTCCGTCGCCTACCCCGCGGGGCAGTCGGTGGGGCTTGTGCTCAGTGGCGGAGGCGCCAAGGGTATCGCCCACATTGGCGTGATACAGGCTCTGGAGGACAATGATATTCCGATCGACTACGTCGCCGGCACCTCGATGGGCGCCATTGTCGGGGGGCTCTACGCCTCGGGCTACACCCCCGCCGAGATGATGTCGATGATACTGTCGCCCGGTTTCGCCAACTGGTCGACGGGGCGCGTCGACCCGGCGCTCACCTATTACTTCGTGCGCCAGCCCAACACCCCGGCCTTCTCGCATATCAACATCAACCTCTCGCCGAAGGACTCCGTGGGGAAGGGGGCCGACATACTCCCGACGAGCCTCATATCCCCCATACCGATGAACTTCGCGTTCATGGAGCTCTTCTCGGGCTACACGGCGCAGTGCGGGGGCGACTTCGACCGGCTCTTCGTGCCGTTCCGCTGCGTGACCTCCGACGTGATCCACAAGCATAAGATCGTGTGCCGCTCCGGCTCGCTGGGCGACGCCATCCGCGCCTCGATGTCGTTTCCGGCGGTGTTCCAGCCGATAAAGATGAACGGGGTGTACGTTTACGACGGGGGGATCTACGACAACTTCCCGGTCGACGTGATGCGCGAGGACTTCGCGCCGTCGTTCATGATCGGTGTCGACGTGCACTCGCTCAACCCCGCCCCCTCCACCTCGCTGATGAGCCAGCTTGAGGATATGATTATCCAGAACAACGACTACGACCTCCCCGCCGACGAGGGTATGAAGATACACGTCGACGTGAGCCAGTTCTCGCTCCTCGACTTCGGCAAGGCCCGGGAAATCTACGAGATCGGCTACAACCGCGCCCTGGAGATGATGGACTCGCTGCGGGGGAGGGTCACCAGCCGCGTGCCCGCCGAGGCCCGCGAGCTGCGCCGCAGGGTGTTCAAGTCGGCCACCCCCTATGTGCGCTTCGACTCCGTGAATGTCACCGGGGGCACCCGAGCCCAGAACGAATATCTCGCGGCGCTGTTCCGCCCCAAGAAGGGGACCGACACCTTCGGCATCGAGCAGGCCAAGCTCGCCTACTACCGCGCCATATCGCCCGGGAGGCTCCGCAACCTGGTGCCCCAGGCGCGCTACGACGAGCGCGACGGCCTCTTCACCCTCGACCTCGCGGCCCAGCCCAAGAGCAACTTCTCGCTCGGCGCCGGGGGGTACCTCTCGTCGACCACCAGCTCCATGATTTTCCTCTCGGCGAGCTTCGCGACGCTCAAGCGCCATTCGTTCGACGCCCGCGTCATGGGGTGGATCGGCCAGAGCTATATGGCGGCCGAGGGTAGGGCGCGCCTCTACATACCGTCGTCGCTCCCGTCGGCCCTCGACTTCGAGGCGGTATACTCCCGAAAGAAATATTACGAGAACGACAAGCTCTTCTACGAGGACAGCTCCCCGACCTTCATCACCCACCACGAGGGGTTCGGCCGCCTCAGCTACGGCTGGGCCGTGGGGCGCAAGGGGAAAGCGTCGGTAGGGGTCGGCGGCGGGGTGGTCAAGGACCGCTTCTACGCCAACGACCGGGGCGACTTCACAGAGAGTGGCCGCGAGCGCACCACGATGCACTTAGGCCAGGCGGTGGCGCGCCTGGAGTTCGACGCCCTCGACAACCGCAGCTTCGCTTCCGAGGGGTACGCCCTGCGCCTCACGGCCATGGAGAACGTGGGCAACTATTATTACCGCCAGAGCGACGTCGAGGGGGCCGACGACCAGCTCGACGAGCGCGTGCACTGGTTCCAGGCCGAGCTCCAGGCCGAGAAGTATTTCCCACTCGGGAAGCGGTGCGCCCTGGGGCTGTCGGCCGACGTGCTGGTGTCGACCCGCGGCCTGCTCAACACCTACTACGCGTCGCTGGTCAACGCCCCGGCCTTCACCCCGACCCCGGCCTCGGAGGTGTCGTTCAACAAGGCTTTCCGGGCCAACTCGTTCGCCGCCGTGGGTGTCACGCCCATCTGGAAGCCCTTTAATATGGCGCAGGTGAGGCTTTCGGGCTATATGTTCCTGCCGTTCCGCCGCATAGAGCAAGACCCCTCGACGCCGTTGGGGGCGATGAGGGGCCGTTGGTTCTCGAATCCGGAGTTTATCGGGGAGCTCGACCTGGTGTACAACCTGCCGTTCGCCTCGATATGCGGCTATGTGAATTATCTTACGTTCCCGGCGCGCAACTGGCATGTGGGAATCTCGTTCGGGCTCTACTTCCACGCCTCCTCGTTCCTGAGGTGAGGGGGATGTTTTGAACGCCCTCTAAAGGCTCATCCCTGCGACGAGAGGGTGAGCGAGCGGGTGGCGCCGAGCTTCGCGAGGGCGTCGAACAGCGGCAGGTAGTCGCTGTGCGACGGCGCGAGCACTATGAGCGTCAGGTCGGTGGTGCGCTCGTCGTAGTCGTATCGGAGGTAGAAGGTCGAGAGGTGTACCCCGGCGTTTTTGAGCGCCGCCGAATAGGGCGCGGTGTCGGTCAGTATACCGTCGACGGTAATCTTTATGGCGCGGCTCTCCTGACCCATGCCCGCCCGGTGCTCGTAGAACTCGAACCCGGCGAGCACCAGCAGCGTCAGCGCCGTCGCGGCCATCGAGCTGAAGTACATGCCCACTCCGACGGCCATGCCGATGGTGGCCGTGATCCAGATGCCGGCGGCGGTGGTGAGCCCTTTCACCGAGCCCTTCATGTGTATCATCGCGCCGCCGCCGAGGAATCCGACCCCGGTGACCACCTGGGCGGCTATTCGCCCGGGGTCGCCGTTCTTCAGTCCGAGATATTCCTGGGGGACGTAGATCGACAGCAGCATGGCCAGGCAGGCACCCATCGAAATGAGCGCGAAGGTGCGCACTCCGGCAATCTGCCCCTTGCGCTTGCGCTCGGCGCCAACCACGGCCCCGAGGGCCATGCTCAGCAGCAGCCGCGCGGCGGCGTTGACCACGTTAATCTCGGTCGATGTCAGTATATCCCAGAAATTTTCAAACATAGGTTGGGGTTTCTCAGATTTCGTAGGGTTCGGATCCGGGCTCGCTGTACCACTTGGAGTAGAAGAGGTAGTTGCGGGCTATCTTCTCGTTGAGTTCGCGGGCTTTCTCCGGCTCCATCATCTTGACGAACTTCGCCGGGGCGCCGGCCCACATCTCGTGGGGGCCGATCTGCGTTTTCGACAGCACGACGGCTCCGGCGGCCACCAGGGCCCCCTCGCCGACCACGGCGTCGTCCATCACCACGGCTCCCATGCCGATGAGGGCGAAGTCGTGGATTTTGGCGCCGTGGATGGTCACGTTGTGGCCTATCGACACGTCGTTGCCGATTTCGATGGTCGATTTCTGATAGAGGGTGTGCAGCACCGAGCCGTCCTGGATGTTTACGCGGTTGCCGATGCGGATGGAGTTGACGTCGCCCCGCAGCACGGTGTTGAACCATACGGAGCACTGGTCGCCCATCTCAACGTCGCCTATCACCGAGGCGTTGGGGGCCAGGAAGCATTCCCGACCGATTTTCGGGGTGAATCCCCGCAGGGGTATTATGAGTGCCATTTTCTTGCTAAGTTGGGTTTGGGGTCAGACTTCGAGGGGTTTGGTCTTTTCGGCGAGCCACGCGCGGGCGTCCTCCTCCAGCAGGGGGCTTACGCGGCGGTAAACCTCCTCGTGGTAGGCGTTGACCCACTCGATTTCGCGGCGCGTCATCATCGCTGTGTCGAAGAGCGAGCGGTCGAAGGGGCAGAGGGTCATGGTCTCGAAACGGTAGAAGTTGCCGAACTCGGTTGTGAAGGCGGGCACCGTCAGCACCAGGTTCTCGCAGCGGATGCCGTGGACCCCGGCTCGGTAGAGCCCCGGCTCGTTGGAGGTGAGCATGCCGGGCTTGAGGTCGTAGGGCACGTCGTTGAGGCGGATGCTCTGCGGCCCCTCGTGGACCGAGAGGAAGTGGCCCACGCCGTGGCCTGTGCCGTGGAGGTAGCTGAGCCCCTCCTGCCAGAGGAACTGGCGGGCCAGGGCGTCGAGCTGGCCGCCGCGGGTCCCTTCGGGGAATATGGCGGTCGCGAGGGCTATGTGCCCCTTCATCACCAGGGTGAAGTCGCGCTTCTCGGCGGGGGTGGGGGTGCCGAGGGCTATGGTGCGGGTAATGTCGGTGGTGCCCCAGAGGTACTGCGCGCCGGAGTCGATCAGCAGCAGCCCCTCGGGTTTGAGCCGGGAGGCCGACTCGGGGGTGGCCGAGTAGTGGACTATGGCGCCGTGGGGGCCGTAGCCCGCGATGGTGTCGAAACTGTCGTCGAAATAGTAGGGCTGGGCCGAGCGGTGGCGGGTGAGAATCTCCTCGATGTCGAGCTCGGTGAGCGCGTTGCCGGCCGCCATGCGGCGCTCGATTTCGATGAGCGAGAGGGTCATGGCGGCGCCGTCGTGCTCCATGGCCTTGCGTATGCCGGCGATCTGCACCTGGTTTTTCACCGCTTTGAGGGCCACGATGGGGGAGGCGCCGAACACGGCGCGGCTACCGAGGGCGTCGACCACGGCCTGCGAGGTCCGCGGTGCCTCGATGAGCACCAGGGCGTCGTCGGGGAGGGCGTTGAGCATCGGCAGCGCGGCGTCGTAGGGGCGCACCGTCAGGCCGATTTCGTCGATGTAGGCGCGCACCTCGCGCGAAATCTTCTCGGGCTTGATGAAGAGTGTCGAGCCCTTGGCCGAGAGGTAGAGGAAGGCGGTGGCCACCGGGGTGCGCTTCACGTCGGACGAGCGGAGGTTGAGCACCCAGGCTATCTCGTCGAGGCCGGAGACGAACATCGAGTCGGCCCCCTGCTCGCGCGCCTGGGCCAGGGTGTCGCGGATTTTGTCGGCGGCTGAGCGCCCGGCGAACTTCTCCTCGTGGATGAACACCGCGGCGGAGGGTAGCTCGGGGCGGTCGGCCCAAAGCGCGTCAATCGGGTCGAAATGGGTGTCGAGCCGCAGCCCGTGCTTTTCGAGCTTGGCGCGGAGGTCGGCGATTTCGGTGGTGGCGAAGAGCTTGCCATCGAGCCCCACGGCCGAGCCCTTGACGAGGTTGGCGGCGAGGTAGGCGGCGATGGTCGGCGTGCCGGGGATCCCCTCCTTCATCAGGGTGATTCCGGTGCCGGCGAGCTGCTCGTTGGCCTGGAGGAAGTAGCGCGAGTCGGTCCAGAGGAGGGTCTCGGAGGGGGCGAACACCAGTGTGCCCGCCGATCCGGTGAATCCGCTGAGCCAGCGGCGCACCTGCCAGTGGTCGGCTATGTACTCCCCGAGGTGGGCGTCGGTCTGGGGTATGATGGCGGCCGCTACGCCCGCCTTTTTCATTGCCGCGCGGAATTCCGCGAGGCGCGTCTTGATTTCTTCCATATGAGGTTCAGTTTTGTCTGAGGCAAAATTAGCGAAAATCCCGCCAAAATCCAATTAAAAACCGAACCCATTCTTATCAATGTGTGGCGCGACGCTTGCGTAATCCGGCGCTATGGGCTACCTTTGCCCGCGATATGCTACCTACCCGACTGACTATTTGCGCGATGGCGCTCGCGGGCGCGCTGTTGTGCGGCGGATGCCGCCGCGACGAGCCCGACCCGGCCCCGGAGCGCCGCCCCGCGCTCCCGCCCGCCGAGGCGGGAGGCGACCGCGAGCCGTCCGCGGAACCCGAGCCGTCGGAGCCTTCCGGGGACGCGCTTGAGGCGATGGCCGAAGAGGCCCGCCGGAAGGCGACGCTATCGCTCTACTATACGCCTTATGTGATAGAGTGCCGCGTCAGTGGCGGCTTCGAGGCGTGCTTCGGCGACTTGGAGGCGCGCTATCTGCTGATGATGGGTTATGGCGACGGCTCGTCCTACACCCGGCGGGCCGCGGCGTCCGACCGATGGAGCCTTTTCTTCGGCGGTCGCTCCGGGGCGCTCGCGGTTGCCGCCAAGATCGAGGGGTACGAGGAGGAGGCTCTCCGGCGCCCGCTGTATCCCGAGGAGGAGGCCGAGCTGTCGGCGCTCCGTCTGGAGTTAGGCGCCGCGGAGCGCGCTGCGCTGGCCGATTTCCGGCTGGAGCTGTTGGCCGAGGTGGCGGGGCGCCGTTTCCGGCTCGCCGAGGCCGGGCCTGGTTCGCTCCTTTCGGCGCCGCCGGTGCCGTGACGCTCCCGGCGCCATCCCGCGAGGGGCGGAAACGGAGCTCCCGGGGCAGATTTTAGGGGCGGAAAGGGGCGTTTTGGGACGCTGTGGGGCGGTTTTCGCGATTTTTTCGGTGTTCGGGCGAAATTTTTTGGCGGAAATATTTGCAGATTCAAAAATAGTGCGTAACTTTGCAACCGCAAATGAGGCAGAACGCTGCCCGAAGCCTTAAAAGGTTTAACGCTCCGAAGGGTGCGTTTGTTCGGGAACCCCGCGGCCGCAGCCCCGATTGCTTAGAACTTTGAAAGCTGCCTCTTTAGCTCAGTTGGCCAGAGCACGTGATTTGTAATCTCGGGGTCGTT
>CAJUKE010000035.1 GCA_910587075.1 uncultured Muribaculaceae bacterium | reverse complement strand
GAGACGGTCCATGCCGATACCCATGCCCGAGGTGGGGGGCATGCCGTATTCGAGGGCGCGGATGAAGTCGTGGTCGATGATCATGGCCTCGTCGTCGCCCTTCTCGGAGAGGCGCATCTGCTCTACGAAGCGCTCGTACTGGTCGATCGGATCGTTGAGCTCCGAGTAGGCGTTGGCCAGCTCCTTGCCGTTGACCATCAGCTCGAAGCGCTCGGTGAGCTCGGGGTTCTCGCGGTGGCGCTTGGTAAGGGGCGACATCTCTATGGGGTAGTCGGTGATGAAGGTGGGCTGGATGTAGGTGCCCTCGCACTTCTCGCCGAAAATCTCGTCGATGAGTTTCCCCTTGCCCATTGATTCGTCGACCTCGATGCCCATCGAGCGGGCGGCGTCGCGGAGCTCCTGCTCCGACTTGCCGTCGATGTCGAACCCGGTGTGCTCCAGGATGGCCTCGCGCATGGTCACGCGGCGGAAGGGGGCCTTGAACGAGATCACGTTGTCGCCGACCTTGACGTCGGTGGTGCCGTTGACCTCCATGCAGATGCGTTCGAGCATCCGCTCGGTGAAGTTCATCATCCAGTTGTAGTCCTTGTAGGAAACGTAGATTTCCATACAGGTGAACTCGGGGTTGTGGGTGCGGTCCATACCCTCGTTGCGGAAGTTCTTCGAGAACTCGTAGACACCCTCGAAGCCGCCAACGATCAGGCGCTTGAGGTAGAGCTCGTCGGCGATGCGGAGGTAGAGGGGTATGTCGAGGGCGTTGTGGTGGGTGATGAAGGGGCGCGCGGCCGCTCCGCCGGGAATCGACTGGAGGATGGGGGTCTCGACCTCCATGTAGCCGTGCTCGTTGAAGAAGTTACGCATCGAGTTGAACACCTTGGTGCGCTTGAGGAAGATTTCCTTCACGCCGTCGTTGACCACCAGGTCGACGTAGCGGCGGCGGTAGCGGAGCTCGGGGTCGTCGAAGGCGTCGTAGGTGACGCCGTCCTTGACCTTCACGATGGGGAGGGGGCGGAGTGCCTTGGAGAGCACCGTCAGCTTGCGGGCGTGAACGGAGATTTCGCCCGTCTGGGTGCGGAACACGAATCCCTCGACGCCAACGAAGTCGCCGATGTCGAGCAGCTTCTTGAACACAGTGTTGTAGAGCTCCTTGTCGTCGCCGGGGCATATCTCGTCGCGGTTGACGTAGACCTGTATGCGGCCCGTCGAGTCCTGGAGCTCCATGAAGGAGGCTTTGCCCATTACGCGGCGCCCCATTACGCGGCCGGCGATGCTCACCTCGCGGGGAGCCTCACCCTCGGCGGGGTCGGTGAATGATTCTTTGATTTCTTTGGCGTGGCCGCTCACGGGGAATTCCGCGGCGGGATATGGCTCGATGCCGAGGTCGCGCATCTGCTGGAGCGACCCGCGGCGCACGATTTCTTGCTCGCTGAGTTCAAGGATGTTCATATCTGCTGTATGCTGGGTGTTATCGTTCTGAAGTCGGATCAGCCCCTATTTTTAAGATAGGAGTGCTGAAAATTACCGCAAAGGTAGCTAAAAAAGCTTTTTTGCCCAAGTAAATGGCCGCTTATTGCAGCCGCTTTTGTAACTTTGCACACTATTAAACAAGCTCTAAACCTAACACCTCTGAAAAATGAACCTTACAGAACGCTTCCTGAAATATGTGAAGTATGACACCCAGAGCGACGAGGAGACAAACCTCACCCCCTCTACCCCGGGCCAGTACAAGTTCGCCCAGGTACTTGAGCAGGAGCTCCACGCCATGGGCCTGGAAGAGATAACCCTCGACGATAACGGCTACCTGATGGCCACGCTCCCGGCCAACACCGACCGCCAAGGGGTGCCCACCATCGGCTTCATTGCCCACCTCGACACGTCGCCCGATATGTCGGGCCACAACGTGAACCCCCGCATTGTTGCCAACTACGACGGCAACCCCATCACCCTCAACGCCGAAAAGGGGATCGTGCTCTCGCCCGACGAGTTCCCCGAACTCCTGGGCCACGTCGGGGAGGACCTCATCGTGACCGACGGCAACACCCTCCTGGGCGCCGACGACAAGGCCGGCATCGCCGAAATAATCTCCGCCGTGGAGTACCTCCAGGCACACCCCGAAATCAAGCACGGCAAAATCCGCATAGCCTTCAACCCCGACGAGGAGATAGGGCAGGGCGCCCACAAGTTCGACGTCGAGCTCTTCGGCGCCGACTGGGCCTACACGATGGACGGCGGCGAGGTTGGCGAGCTCGAATTTGAGAACTTCAACGCCGCCGTGGCCAAGGTGACCTTCGCCGGGCGCAACGTGCATCCGGGCTACGCCAAGCACAAGATGATCAACTCGATACGCATCGCCAACCAGTTCATCCTCATGCTCCCCCGCTGGGAGACCCCCGAGCACACCGAGGGGTACGAGGGGTTCTACCACCTGGTGCACATCGACGGCTCCGTAGAGCAGACCACCCTCACCTACATAATCCGCGACCACGACCGCGACCGCTTCGAACGCCGCAAGCGCGAGCTCGAACACCTCACCCGCAAGACCAACAACGAGTTCCCCGGCTGCGCCACCATCGAAATCAAGGACCAGTACTACAACATGCGCGAGAAGGTCGAGCCGCTGATGCACATCGTCGAAATCGCCGAGCAGGCCATGCGCGACGCCGGCGTTACCCCCAAGGTGCAGCCCATCCGCGGCGGCACGGACGGCGCCCAGCTCTCGTTCAAGGGGCTCCCCTGCCCGAACATCTTCGCCGGAGGCCTTAACTTCCACGGACGCTACGAGTTCGTGCCCGTGCAGTCGATGGAGAAGGCCCGCGACGTAATCGTACAGATTGCCCGCATCGTAGGTGAAAGATAAGACCCTCATAGTAGTCACCGGGCCTACCGGCTCGGGAAAGACACGCCTCGCCATAGAGCTGGCCCGGGCGCTCGGCTGCGACATCATCTCGGCCGACTCCCGCCAGCTTTACCGCGACATACCCATTGGCACCGCCGCCCCCGGCCCCGAGGAGCTGGAGGCGGCGCGCCATTTCCTTGTGCGCTTCCTGCCGCTCGACGCCTATTACTCGGCGGCGAGGTTCGAGGAGGACGCCCTGCGCCTGGCCTCGGCCCAGTTCGCCAAGGGGGACTACGCCGTGGTGTGCGGCGGCTCGATGATGTATGTCGACGCCCTCTGCGAGGGCATCGACCTCCTCCCGACCATCAGCGACCCCGTGAGGGAGCGCTGCCGCGTAATCCTTGAAGATGAGGGGCTGGAGGCCGTGGTCGACCGCCTGCGCCGCCTCGACCCGGAATACTGCCTGACGGGCGACCTGCGCAACCCGCGCCGCGCCGTCCACGCCCTTGAAATCTGCCTCGAAGCCGGGGTGCCGTATTCGACCCTCCGCACCGGGCGGGCCAAGGAGCGCCCGTTCCGCATAGTGAAACTTTACATCGACCACCCCAGGGAGGAGCTGTTCGACCGCGTGAACCGCCGCGTGGAGCTGATGATGGACGCCGGACTGCTCGACGAGGCCCGCCGCGTATACCACCTGCGCCACCTCAACTCACTCAACACCGTGGGGTACAAAGAATTGTTCGCCTACTTCGACGGGCTGATGGACCTCCCCACAGCCGTGGCCCGCATCCAGAAAAACACCCGCGTCTACGCCAAGAAGCAGCTCACCTGGCTGAAAAAACACCCCGCCCCCCCCCTCGACCCCTCCGCCCCCCTCCTCCCCCAGGCCCTGGCCCTCCTGTAGCGCTCCGCGCGGTGCAGGTGGTGGGCGGTAGGGACGCTTTTTAAAGCGTCCGCGCCCGGATTGCGGCGATGTTACGGGATGGCTGATGCGTTTATGTGGACGCTTTGAAAAGCGTCCCTACTGCCCCCCTACTGCCCCCTGCCGCAGCCCCCGCCGCGACTTCGCTATCGCGGTTATATCTTGCCGCCATAAAAGCAATCTTTCTCCCAGTTGGCAACATTGTTTTCGACATAATTCATAATTCTGTCGTAGGCATTGCGGCTGCGAATGATATGCTCATGGAATCGCGGTTGCCAATCAAATTCCACCCCCAAATGTGTCAAGTCTCGTTTGACGCCACCCTTCAAACAGCGCATCACAACCGACAAAGAGGAGTTATGGTGAAAATCCGGTGTTTTATCGCCGTGATTCGTTGCCCGTAAGCAACCAATTCGGCGATCATCCAACGTTTCGTCGACTATTATTGACGATGACGTTTTCAAAAACCTGCCAACTGCGAGGACTATGTGGATATGGTTGGGCATCACGACGTGGTTCAGGACTTCGACACTCGGGAAATGACCCGGCAAACCGACGATTTGCGCCTCCGCACGGCTTCCCGCTAACGATAGGTTCATTCTGCCACACTCTATTTTGCCGAAATAGTGGCGCATATTCCTCGTGCATGCGGTAACGAAGTACGCGCCTTCGTTATAGTTGTGCCACCACGCTCTGACTTGATGTCTGTTTGCCATATTCAATTGCAAACATTAATGTTTGAACTCATTTTGGGGGAGGGGGATGCGCAAAAAAAGAATGAGTAACGCAATCCTAAGACTGACTGTTACTCATTCTCCTCTCTCTCCTGCGGTGCGGACGAGACTCGAACTCGCGACCCCCGGCGTGACAGGCCGGTATTCTAACCGACTGAACTACCGCACCAAAAGAAGTGTTTCAAAAAACGTTGTCATCCGTTTTTCGGCTTTCGACTCTCTCAGTCTCGCTTGACTGGGTTCCTTGTCGATTGCGAGTGCAAAGTTACAACACATTTTGGAACCGCGCAAGTATTTCGGCGAAAATTTTCGAAAAAATTTGAAAAAAGCGCGTTTTTGGCCGTTTTTGGCCGATTTTGCCCCTTTTTCGGGGGTCGGAGGGGGAGAATCGGGGGGTGGCTTTCGCGAAAAATGAGTAAATTCGCGTTACCGATGGGGGCTGAAAAAATGCCGCCCGGCAATGTTTTTTTTGAAACCTGCCCGTTTTTCCAGAAAACGAGGGGTCGGAATGAAGAACGCCATGCAAGATTACAATAACGCACCTAACGATAACGCGCCTCGCGGTAACGCGGCGCCCCGCTCGAAGGCGGGGTGCTGGGTGGAGGCCGCGAGGCCGCGCACGCTGCCGGTGTCGCTCGCGGGGGTAGTGGCCGCCGTCGGGCTGACGCTGGCCTCTGGCGCGACGCTGAAGTGGGCTCCGGCCCTTATATGCGCGCTGTTCGCGCTGCTGGCCCAGATCGCGTCGAACTTCGCCAACGAGTATTTCGACTATAAGGCGGGAATCGACCGCCCGGGGCGTGTGGGCCCCCGCCGTGGTGTGACGGAGGGGGACATCACCCCGGGGGCCATGAGGGGCGCGCTCATCGCGACGCTCGGGCTGGCGGCGGTGGCCGGATGCTCCCTTATATATTGGGGGGGCTGGTGGCTGTTGGGCGCCGGCGCGGTGATCATGCTCGGCGCTCTGGCCTATTCGGCGGGGCCTTACCCGCTGTCGCGCCACGGCTGGGGTGAGGAGGCCGTGGAGGTGTTTTTCGGGCTGGTGCCCGTTGGGCTCACCTATTACATACTCACCGGGGGGTACACCGCCGGGGTGTTCGTGATGAGCTTCGCTATCGGTCTGCTCTCGGCCAACATACTGGTGGTCAATAACTACCGCGACATCGACGATGACCGCGCCGCGGGGAAGGTGACCCAGGCCACGCGGATCGGGCGGCCGGCCTCACTGTGGCTCTACGTCGGCCGCGCGGTGTGCGGGGTAGCGATGACGCTCCCGCTGTGGTGGAGACTCGCACCATGGGCGCTGGTGTTCCCCGCCGCGACGCTCGCTATGGTGTTCGCCGTGGCGCGCTACATCAAGACCCACGACGGCGCCGCGCTCAACCCCGCGTTGGGGAAGACGGCGCTGACGCTGCTGTTTTTCGCCGCGACCTACGCGCTGTGCGCCGCCGCGGTTAACTAATCTTTGACATCCCTCTTACTTTCCGCAATGCAGATCAAGACCCTCGCCGCGACCAACTTCAAAAATATCGCCGACGCCCGGCTGGAATTTTCCTCGAAAGCGAACTGCTTTCTCGGGGATAACGGCATGGGTAAGAGCAACCTGCTCGACGCCATATATTACTTGAGCTTCTGCAAGAGCTTCTCGGGGCTGGCCGACAGCGCCGTGGCGCGCCAGGGGGAGGATTTCATGACCCTTCGGGGCACCTACGAGCGCCGCGGGGCCGACGAGGAGGTGACCGTAGGCTTGCAGCCCGGTCGCCGCAAGTCGGTGCGCCGCGGGGGTAAGGAGTACGATCGTCTGTCGGCCCACATCGGTGTGTTCCCGCTGGTGATGGTTTCCCCCTCGGACCAGGAGCTGGTGAGCGGTTCGGGGGAGGAGCGCCGCCGGTTCATGGACCAGGTGATCTCGCAGGCCGACGCCGTGTACCTCGACCACCTGATACGCTACGACCGCGCGCTGACTCAGCGCAACAAGATGCTGCGCGACCGCGTGGTCGACCATCACCTCTACGAGGCCGTGGAGCTCGCCCTGGCGCGCTCCGCCTCCTATATAACCCGCGCCCGCTCGAAGTGGGTGGGTGAGCTGACTGAGATATTCCGCCCGATTTACGCCGCGATAGCCGCCGACGGGGAGGCCCCCGCGCTGGAGCTGAAGGGGCACCTCGCGGCCGACGCCGAGGCGCTGCCGGAGCTTCTTGACCAGTGCCGCCGCCACGATGAGGCTGTGGGGCACACGTCGGTGGGGCCGCACCGCGACGACGTCGCGCTGTGGCTCAACGGGCTTCCTGTGCGTCGGGCCGCGTCGCAGGGGCAGTGCAAGAGCTACACTGTCGCGCTGCGCCTGGCTCAATGGACCTTCCTGGAGCGGAGCGCCGGCTTCAAGCCACTGCTGCTGCTCGACGACGTGTTCGACAAGCTGGACGCCAGCCGCGTGGAGCGGCTTATGGAGATGGTTTGCGGCGACCGCTTCGGGCAGATATTCATAACCGACACCAACCGCGGCCACCTCGACTCGATCATGGAGCGCGCCGGGGGTGACCACCGCTCGTGGCTGGTGGAGCGCGGAGTGTTCACGCCAAACCAACGCGACTGAGCCGATGAAGAGGACCGAACCGCAGACAGTGCGCCAGATAATCGACGCCGTGTTCGACCGCGCCGCCATCTCGGGGCGCTACCTTGAGGAGCGGGCGTCGCTTATGTGGCCCCAGATTGTCGGGCCGGGAGTGAACCGGCAGACGATGCGCAGGTATGTGTCGGGGGGCGTGATGCACGTTTATATAGCCTCGGCGCCCCTGAAACAGGAGCTTGGATTCCGGCGCGACGCCATATGCCGGGCCATCAACGACACCCTCGGCTCGGAGGTGCTGAAAGATATAGCCATTCATTGACATTAAGATTACGACAACGACATACACGATATGAGAGTACCCGAACCTATGGCGCCATTCCGCCACCGCATAACCGCCCAGACGCGGTTCAACGATTTCGACATGTTCGGCCACCTGAACAACGGGGCCTACCTCCAGCTTCTCGACCTTGGG
The DNA here is from genome assembly GCA_910587075.1 of uncultured Muribaculaceae bacterium. GTDB lineage: Bacteria > Bacteroidota > Bacteroidia > Bacteroidales > Muribaculaceae > UBA7173. The sequence goes on along the minus strand of CAJUKE010000035.1, from coordinate 8,233 downwards.
AAAGTGCGCTATTTCGAGGCCGTGAACGGCGAGCCGGTCGACTGGAAGAAGGTGACGGTGGTAGTGGTTAACATCAACTGCTCGTTCTACTCGCCGGCGTATTTCGACGAGCCGCTCGACGTGCTGACGGCCTGCGTGAAAATCTCGGAGCACAGCTTCGTGCTGGAGCAGCGCGTGGTGAACCCCGAGAGCGGCGACACCAAGTGCGTAGGGCAGACGGTGATGGCGGGCTTCGACCCTGCGACCGCCACCGGTGCCGCCATCCCCGCCGACTGGGTGGAGCGTTTGAAAGATTTTGAGAATTGGGAGGAATAAGCTAACTTCGCGAAAGACGCGCCCCGCGTGCGGAAACCCAACCCCTTCCGCCTCCCCGGCGCCGCGATATGTTTCATGGACATCAAGGACTCAATGCGTGCGATTCTCCGGGCGGAGAGCGACGCGATTCTCAATATCCCCGTGACGGACGACTATGACCGCGCTGTCGGACTGATCATAGACCGCGTGAAGAACCGCCGGGGTAAACTCGTAACCTCCGGCATGGGCAAGGCCGGGCAGATCGCGATGAACATCGCGACCACCTTCTGCTCGACCGGCATCCCGGCGGTGAACCTCCACCCCGCCGAGGCGCAGCACGGCGACCTGGGCATACTGCAGCCCGACGACGTGATGCTGCTGATTTCCAACTCGGGCAAGACGCGCGAGATTCTGGAACTGGTCGAGCTGGCTCGCCGCCTCTACGCCGAGCTCCCCCTGATCGTGATCACCGGCAACGCCGACAGCCCCCTGGCGCGCCTGGCCGACGCCACGCTCTTCACCGGGGGCGCGCCGGAGGTGTGCCCCTTAGGGCTTACCCCGACGACGTCGACCACGATGATGACCGTGATCGGCGACGTGCTCGTTGTGAACGTGATGAGGCTCACGGGCTTCAGCGCCGAAGAGTACGCCCTGCGCCACCACGGCGGCTATCTTGGAGACGCCGCACGCTCGAAAAACAATTGCTAACAGCCCGCTTTTAAACAGGCTCCAATTACAGAAAGAAATGTCGACCAACACCCCCGCATCCCCCCTCCCCAAAGTAAAAAACGCCAGGGTGGCCATAGTGGCCGCCGAATGGAACGGACATATCACCTCCCGCCTGCGCCAGGGCGCCCTCGACGTGCTGGCCGAGCAGGGTTTCGCCACGGATGACGTCGAATGTTTCGACGTGCCCGGGGCCGTGGAGCTCACTTTCGCCGCTTCGCAACTGATCGAGGCGAGCTGCTACGACGCCGTGATAGTGTTCGGCTGCGTAGTACGCGGCGGCACCCCCCATTTCGACTATGTGTGCCAGAGCGTAACGCAGGGAATCACTGCGCTCAACGCCGACTGCGACACCCCGGTGATATTCGGGGTGCTGACTGTCGACACCGAGCAGGATGCCCTCGACCGCTGCGGAGGCCCCTTCGGCCACAAGGGTCGCGAGGCCGCCGAAACGGCGATAAAGATGATAGACTTCACCCGCAAAGTCAAGGAACTCTGAGAAACTGTTTAAAATGGTTTCTTTGAAGGGGGGCGCTTTCGAGCGGCCCCTCGTTCGTTGACGCGAAGATAGCGCGCCGGAGCGGGGAGCCGTATGCGATAATGCAACTCTGACGGAGCCGGGGGCTTCGCGGGGCGCTCGGCTTTCGCCTCGCCACAGTAAGGGGCGGGGAGAACTTCGCAGGGGGGGCGTGGGATGGGGTCCTTTAGAGGACCCAGGGGCTTTTTTGTTAAACTTCGAGGCGGGCGGGGGCGTTATCAAGGTATATGGATAAGGTTCTAAAAGAGATGGCGCTGGCTTACCATAGTGAGCCGCGCCCCGGAAAATTGGAAGTGGTGCCGACGAAGCCTTACAGCTCGCCGGGCGACCTCTCGCTGGCTTACTCGCCAGGTGTGGCATACCCGTGTCTTGAAATCAAGGATAACCCCGATGATATTTACCGATATACGGGGAAGGGTAACCTCGTGGCCGTGATTTCGAACGGCACGGCGGTGCTCGGCCTGGGAGATATAGGCGCCAAGGCATCGAAACCCGTGATGGAGGGTAAGGTACTTCTGTTCAAGATTTTCGCCGGACTAAACGGGGTCGACATCGAAATCGACGAGAAGGATCCGGCGAAGTTCGTGGAGATTGTGAAGGCGATAGCCCCGTCGTTCGGGGGTATCAACCTTGAGGATATAAAGTCGCCTGAATGCTTCGAAATCGAGCGTCGGCTGAAGGCCGAGTGCGACATCCCGGTGATGCACGACGACCAGCACGGCACGGCGATCATATCGGCGGCGGCGCTGCTGAACGCGCTCGACATCCAGGGTAAGAAGCCCGGCGATGTGCGCCTGGTGGTCAACGGCGCCGGAGCCGCGGCGATCAGTTGCACGAAGATTTACGAGGCGTTGGGCGTGAAGCCCGAGAATGTGGTTATGGTTGACTCCAAGGGGGTTATCCGCGCCGACCGGCCCGGGCTGGCCGAGCAGAAGCGCCCGTTCGCGACCACGCGCGACATAAACACGCTCGAAGAGGCGATGAGGGGCGCGGATGTGTTCCTGGGGCTCTCGGTGAAGGATGTGGTGAGCAGCGAGATGGTGCGTTCGATGGCTCCGCGGCCAATTGTTTTCGCACTTGCCAACCCCGACCCGGAGATTTCGAGGGAGGAGGCCATGGCTTCGCGCGACGACCTGATTTTCGCGACGGGGCGCTCGGACTATCCCAATCAAATCAACAATGTGCTCGGGTTCCCCTACATATTCCGCGGGGCGCTCGACTGCGGGGCCACCGAAATCAACGAGCGGATGAAGCTCGCGGCGGCCAAGGCTATCGCCGGAATCGCGCGCGAGCCGGTGCCCGACAAGATACGCGAGGCTTATCCCGGAGAGAATCTGGAGTTCGGGCCTGACTATATACTTCCGAAGCCGATGGATCCGAGGCTGCTTGAGGCGGTGTCGCCGGCGGTGGCTCGCGCGGCGATGGATTCGGGGGTTGCGCGCCACCCGATCACGGACTGGGATGCGTACGCCGAGCGGCTGGGCCACTACGGGGCCGAGTGCGCCGACGGGGTATGCTACCCGGTGCTGTTGAACTCGCGCGAGGCGCTGGAGAAGCTCGCGGCCCGCTACGGCTTCAAGGGGCTGTAAAAAATCTGAGATATAAGAGAATCCCGCCGGGCTGCGCTCAGAAGCGTTCCCGGCGGGATTTCCGTGTATGGTCACGCGGCCTTGGTTGAGGCCGCTTATGCGGGGTTATGCCTTGGCGGCGAGGGGCGCGGGGGTGTTGTAGACGCGGGCGGCGAGCTCTTTGTCGAACATATAGAGGCCGTAGCCGTTGTCGCCGATCATGCGGAGGGCGTCGATGTAGCCGCGGGCGGTCTCTTCCTCTTCGACCTGCTCGTCGACGAACCATACGAGCATGTTCTTGGTCGCGATGTCGTTGGCCTTATCGGCGGTGGCGTAGAGGTTGTTGATCATCTCGGTGACCTTGCGCTCGTGGGCGAGGGTGGCCTCGAAAGCGGCCTGGGGTGAAGCCCAGGAGGTGTCGACGGCGGCGATGGGGGCGAGCTCGACCTTGCCTCCGCGGGAGTTGATGTAGTTCATGAAGATCGTGGCGTGGTCCTGCTCTTCCTTGAACTGGATGGCGAACCAGTTTGCGATTCCGGCATATCCCTCGGCTGCGAAGTGCATCGACATCGAGAGGTAGAGGTATGCCGACCAGAATTCGGCGTTAATCTGTTCGTTTATTGCTTTTTCGACTGTCTTTTCCATTGTTGTATGATTATTTTTGAGATTGTTTGTTCAGAAACGGTATGAGAGGGTGAGCACGGCGTCGAAGCCGCCGGTCTGCTTCATAAAGGTGTATCCGGCGGAGACTCCGGCGCGGAACGCGGGGGTGATGTTGGCCTCGATGCCCACTCCGGCGTCGAGCCCCAGGCGCGAGCGGCGCATTGTTACGTCGTTGCTCTCGTGGCCTTTGCCGGGGTGTATGGTCCAGGACGCGAATTTCGGGCCGACGTAGGGGTAGAACGCCATGCGGTCGGCGGAGAAGGGTATGAGGAACTGGGCGTCGACGGCGAGGGCGAGGGCGTCGGTGTCCTTGTGGCGCACGACGTAGTCGAGCGAGGGCGCCAGGCGGAACAGGCGGCTGAAGCGGTAGGTGAACTGGAGCCCGGCGGAGGCTGACTCGTTGTGGCCGACGTAGCCGACGCGGAGGCCGAGGGTCTTCTCGCCTTTGTATGACACGGTACGGGTGCCGGATTCGGCTGCCGCGCCCTGGGGCGTGAGGATCGAGGTCGCGCCCACTGCGGCGCACAATAGCCATTTATTCAGTTTCATAAGCTGAGAGGATAGGTCGCGGGGCCGTGGAGAGGCGGCAACCCCCGGGTTTGATTGCAAAGTTAACAATTCACTGCGTAATTAGATAACAAACGGAGGCGCGAAATAGTCGCGCCTCCGTTAAATTTTTTAAACGGGAGGTATGGCGGGGTCAGCCCCGGACGCGTCGGTAGCCGTAGACGCACACTACGATGAAGCACACCAGGGGGAGGACGAAGGATACGTTGACGGCGGGCCACCCGGCCACGGTGCCGAGGTCGATGATCGAGGCCTGCAGCGGGGGGAGCACCGAGCCGCCGAGGATGGCCATGATGAGTCCGGCGGCGCCGAACTTGGCGTCGTCGCCGAGCCCTTCGAGGGCGATGCCGTAGATGGTGGGGAACATAAGCGACATACAGGCCGACACCCCCACGAGGCAGTAGAGGCCGAGGCGGTCCTGGAAGCCGATCACGCCGAGAGTGAGGAGCGCCCCGGCGGCGGCGAGGATGGCCAGGAGTCGGCCGGCGTTGACGTAGCGCAGCAGGTAGGTGCAGCCGAAGCGCGAGAGGCAGAAGATGACCATGGCCACGATGTTGTATTTCTGCGATAGCATCTCGGCGGCTTTCTCGCCGAGCCCCTCGGCCATGAAGACGCGGGTGCCGTACTGGATGATGAAGGTCCAGCACATGATCTGGGCGCCGACGTAGAAGAACTGGGCCACCACCCCCTCGCGGTAGCGGGGGAGGGAGAAGATGCGGCGCAGGGTGGGGAGGAAGTCGATTCGGGCCGAGCTGTCGCGGCTGCCGGGCATACGGACGAAGCGTATGAGCAGGAACATGGCCACGACCACCAGGCCGATGAAGAGGTAGGGCTTGATGAGCACCAGGAGGTCGGCGTCGCGCATGGCGGCGAACTCGGCGTCGGGGAGCAGGGCGCGCTCGGCGCCACCCATGGGGTGGAGGCGGGCCTGGATGAAGTTCATTGCGACCCACATGCCCAGGAGAGAGCCCACGGGGTTGAACGACTGGGCGAGGTTGAGGCGGCGCGTGGCGGTCTCCTCGGACCCCATCGAGAGGATGTAGGGGTTGGCGCTGGTCTCCAGGAAGGAGAGCCCGCAGGTGAGGATGAAGTAGGCCGCCAGGAAGGGGTAGTAGCTGCCCGAGAGCATCGCTGGGTAGAAGAGGAAGGCCCCGGCGGCGTAGAGGGCGAGCCCGAGGAGCACCCCGGCCTTATAGGAGTAGCGGCGTATGAATATGGCGGCGGGGAAGGCCATGGCGAAGTAGCCCCCGTAGAAGGCCACCTGCACCAGGGCGCCGTCGGTGACGCTCATGCGGAAGATTTTGGAGAAGGCCTTGACCATCGGGTTGGTGATGTCGTTGGCGAATCCCCAGAGGGCGAAGCAGAAGGTGATGAGTATGAAAGGGAGGAGGTAGCTCGCTCCTCCGTGGCGGAGGAGCGAGCCGTTGTCGTTGCGCGTCATTGGCTGGCGTGGGGAAGTGGGTTACTTATATATAGGACCGTAGTTGGCGCAGGCGCGGTAGTCGGCCCCCTCCTTGTCCATGCCGAATGCGTTCCAAGCGGCGGGGCGGAAGAGGAGGTCGTCGTCGACGTTGTGCATGCACACGGGAATGCGGAGCATCGAGGCGAGGGTGATGAGGTCCTGGCCGATGTGCCCGTAGGAGATGGCGCCGTGGTTGGCGCCCCAGTTGTTCATTACGGAGTATACGTCGCGGAAGGCGGGCTTGGCGCAGAGGCGGGGCACGAACCAGGTTGTGGGCCAGGTGGGGTCGGTGCGCTTGTCGAGGGCGCGGTTTATTTCGGGGTCGATGTCGACGGTCCACCCCTCGGCGAGCTGTAGCACGGGCCCGAGCCCCTTGACGAGGTTGATGCGCGACATGGTGACGGGCATGCCGCCGCGGGTGAGGAAGTTCGACGAGAAGCCACCGCCGCGGAAGTAGTCGCGGTTGGCGGGGTACCAGGTGGTCGAGCCGAGGCACTCCTCTACGTCGGCAGGGGTCATCTCCCAGTGGGGCTTCATGGCGGGCGCTCCCTGGGCGTCGACGGCGCGGCCGGTGCCGTCGAGGGTTGTGGCTCCGGAGTTTATGAGGTGAATTATGCCCCCGGCGGCGCGGCCGGTGAGCTCCTTGCCGGTAACGCGGCGCACGGCCTCGGGGCTCCAGTAGGTGCGCACGTCGGAGAAGATCTGGGCGCGGTTTGTCAGGAGGTGGCCGAAGAGCATCGCTACGCCGTTGAGGGCGTCATTCTCCGTTGCCAGCACGAAGGGCTCGCGGATTCCGTTCCAGTCGAACGAGGTGTTGAGGAGCGCTTCGGGGAAGTCGCCGTTGGGGTAGAAGTCGGTCCACTGGCGCTGGCCCTGGAACCCGGCGGCGATGGCGTTGTGGCCCATCGCCTCCTCCTTGAATCCCATTTCGAGCAGCCGGGGGTTGCCTCGCATGAGGTCGCGCATGATGAGGGTCATCTTGACGATGAACTCCCAGTCCTGGTCCTTCTGCTCGCGGGTCTTGGCCTTGGCGGTGTTGGCAATGTCGGCCCCCTCGCGTGTCTTGCAGTATTTGTCGGTCCAGGCCATGGCGCGGTCGAACTCCTCGGGGTCGTAGATCCCCTCGGTCATGCGGCGGATGATCTCGGTGAGGTCGACCGACTCGTTGCGCATGCCGAGGTACTCCTGGAAGAAGTCGGGGTTGACGATCGAGCCGGCGATGCCCATCGACACCGAACCCATCGAGAGGTAGCTGCGGCCCCTCATCGCGGCGACGGCCATCGCGGCGCGGGCGAAACGGAGGATTTTCTCGGCCACGTCGGCGGGAATCGAGTTGTCGTCGAGGTCCTGGACGTCGCGGCCGTAGATGCCGAAGGCGGGGAGCCCCTTCTGGGCGTGTCCGGCGAGCACCGCGGCGAGGTATACCGCGCCGGGGCGCTCAGTGCCGTTGAAGCCCCATACGGCCTTGGGCCAGTGGGGGTTCATATCCATAGTCTCGGCGCCGTAGCACCAGCAGGAGGTGACTGTGATTGTGGCGCCGACCCCCTCGCGCTCGAACTTCTCGGCGCATGCGGCGCTCTCGGCCACGCGGCCGATCGTGCCGTCGGCTATGACGCACTCTACGGGCGAGCCGTCGCCGTTGCGCAGGTTGGAGGATATGAGCTGGGCCACGGCCTTGGCCAGCGCCATGGTTTTCTCTTCGAGACTCTCGCGGACGCCTCCCTGGCGGCCGTCGATCGTCGGACGGATTCCGATTTTCGGGTACTTCATAATTTTTCTCGCGGTAAGATTTTTCTTCGGTAAGATTCAGGTAACGGTACGCGTGCGTTTTTTGGGGGTGGCTTGGTTGGCCACGCGCCTTCGGGGGTATTTTAGCCGTCAACGGCCCGGTGAGCCCGGTGAGCCCGGCGCCGCGCACCGCACCGCAAATATAGCAATAATTCGCGGCATTCCCGCCCATACGCCCACTCAAAAAAATGAAGTAGGGCTTCGCCTCTGAAACTACACCTTAAAATATGAACGGCGGTTGTGGCGTGACAGGCCCGCTGGATGCCGCCGATGGGGCGTGATGGGGCGGGGTGCGGAGGCCGGGGCGAATTGTCTGGGGATGGATATGCGCGCGGCGGCAAGCGAGCCGCGGTTAGTCGACCGGCGCATAGCGGTTAGTCGACCACTGCGAAGCCATTTTGGATGAGACGCTCTGGAGAGGTGAGGTTTTTGCCAGAGTATTAGGGCGGTAAGAGTAGGTTTTTCGATTGCGTTTCGATGTTTTTCGACGTTTTTTGCCTGGTCGCGATGAAAACCGCGTTAAAAAATTTGTCGGTTCAAAAAAAACGCGTACCTTTGCACTACCAAAACGCGATGCCCAGGTGGCGGAATGGTAGACGCGCGCGTTTCAGGTGCGCGTGCCGAGAG
>CAJUKE010000034.1 GCA_910587075.1 uncultured Muribaculaceae bacterium | reverse complement strand
ACTCGTAGCCGAGTGGCTGGATATGAAATTTCAAAAATAATTCGTAACTTTGCCAATATAAGTGTCTCAAATAAATGATTTAATGTATTCAGTGGCTATTTGAGAAATGTTTCTTTCGTCGTCTTTCGCGCGTCTTTCGCCAAGTTTCATCGGTCACGATGCCCGCATCGCTCCCTCTTCAACTTGCGAAATCCATCGCAAAATCCTTCCGAAATAAACATTAAATCATTTATTCGAGCCACTTAAAGGGCAAATTATGGCAGACGAGAAGTTTTTTGACAAAATCATCATTACCGACTCCCTGAGCGAGATCGCCTCCGAAAAAATGGAAGGCTACCTCGCTCACGCTTTGTGTCTTGACGGGAGCATGGAGTTTGATTTCAACGGGAAGCATTTCACTTTCGGGCGGCACGATCTGATGATTGTGCGCAAAGGTGGGTTGGTCGACAATATGCGCCCGTCGGAAGATTTTCTGGTAATGGTCATCTACATTGACTCGGGGTTCGTGGAACATTGCACGCCGCAGTCGAACTACGGCATGAAGGGGCAACTCGCCTTGTTCATGAATCCGGTCATGAGCCTAAACGACGCTCAGTTCGCGCTCTGCTTCCAGGACTTTCAAGGGGTCAAGTACCGCTACGATACCACCGGGTTCGTTTTCTATGAGGAGAGTATCCGCTGTGCCGTGCAACTGATGATTCTTGATTTCTTCGATTTCCACGCGTTCAACTACGGTGAGGACTCAATTACGCCTCAATACGCCGCGGTGATGAATAAGTTTTTCGCCTTGCTCGACAGCGGTATCTACAGGGAACACCGCGAGGTGACTTATTATGCCTCCGAGCTCTGTATAACCCCTAAATATCTATCGGAAATCTGCAAGAAAGTGAGTGGCCACTCGGCCAATTTCTGGATAAACCGCTACACCTCGCTCGACATCTCCCGCCAGCTCCGCGACAAAAGCCTGACCTTCGTGCAGATTTCCGATATGTTCAATTTCTCATCGCCCGGCTATTTCAGCCGCTACGTCCAGAACAACCTCGGGATGAGTCCATCAGACTACCGCGAATAAGCGCCTGTTATTAAGCGGGTTCTAAGAATAGCATCAAACTGCTTTTTTCGGGAATTTGGCCAATTCGGAAATATGTTATAAATTCGCGTAATTAATTACGCAATTAAATACGGATTTCTGATATGGATTTCTTCGAGCGAACAGGCAAAATGGCTATCGGCAGCCGGTTGAGGGTATTGACCGAAACTCTGACGCGCGACGCCGCGAGCATATACGGGCTTTATGGAGTTGACATCAAGCCCAAATGGTTCCCCGTGTTCTACTCGCTTACCGACGAGCGGCCTAAGAGCGTGACCGCTATCGCCAAGGAAATCGGGCAGTCGCACCCTTCGGTAAGCACCATAGTGAAGGAAATGATGGCCGCGGGATTGGTCGCGGAGGTTGACGACTGCCCGGACCGCAGGCGCACGCTTATCACGCTCACGGAGCATGGGAAAGGCATCTCGCAAGAGCTTATAGCGCAGCTGCGCGATGTCGAGCGGGCCGTGGAGGAGATTTCAGCTGAGTGCGACAACGATCTGTGGGCAGCCATCGCCGACTGGGAGAAGGCTCTCGGACGCGAATCAATGCTCGAAAGAGTCCGGGCCATCAAAGCGCGCCGCGAGCATTCGGAGGTGGAAATCGTAGGATACCGGCCTCTGTACAAAAAAGCGTTCTACGAGCTTAACCGCGAATGGATTGAGCGCTACTGGGAGTTGGAAACCCACGATATAGAGGTGCTGGAAAATCCTGAGAAGCATATACTTGACAAAGGTGGTCACATATTCGTGGCGCTGTACAACGGCTTCCCGGTGGGGGTATGCGCCCTGTGCCCGATGCCGGAAGAGTCAGCCTACGACTTCGAGCTCGCTAAGCTCGCGGTCGACAATTCCATACAGCGAAAAGGGGTGGGACGCCGACTCTGCGCCGCCGTAATCGACAAGGCGCGCGAGCTTGGTGGCGAGATGCTGTTTCTCGAAAGCAACACGCGCCTCAAGCCCGCGATAGCCCTATACCGCAAACTCGGATTCAAGGAACTTCCCGAATATCATCCGGCCTACGCGCGCGGCGACATACAGATGGAGCTTCCTCTTTGATTCTCAATCACAATCTGAATTATTCACAAAGCAGAGTCACTCATGAAGATAAAAACGTTTGTCAGGAGCGAAGACGCGCTCAAAAAAACTTTCAAAGGCGTTAACCTTGACTCCCTCGCGGTTGGAGAGAAGTCAATGGTGACTAAAATGAACTACGAGAAAGGTAACTTCGCCACGCTCCACACCCATCCCCATGAACAATGCGGCTATGTGATTTCCGGCAAGTACCGTCTCATAATCGACGGCGAGCAGAAGGTTGACGCGATAATGGGACCGGGCGACACATACGCTATACCCGGCAACACGCCTCATTCGTTCGAGGTGCTCGACGGGGGCGAGGTAATTGACGTTTTCACGCCCCATCGCGAAGACTATCTTTAACCCATGAGTAGCCGGTCAAATTATTATTTATCAGCGGTTTAATTTAAACAACCACTTACGTATCTTGCGATAATAGGCGGCATAAGTCCCGGAATATACCGGCTTATGCCGCCATATTTGTCTACGGTGGTCTTTTCGGTAAAAAGGGAAGAACTCACGGAAATCTTTGTGACCTTAATCTGAGGCGGCAATAGTAAATTCGCGTATTTAAAACCCCACTTAGTTGTGTCTTTGGTATGAGAATGAACCTGTTTCTGTTGTCAGCGATTCTTCTTTTCGCCGCGTGCTCTGAAGATGAGGATACCGTGATGAAAGAAATCTCAATGAAACCGAATAGTGAGAAACCGGCCTGGGAAAACGCCGGGACCGGGAACGCCCAAGCTGAGAATGCTTTTACCGCGTCGTCGACGGTAGGCGACGTCGTCTCCAACCCCGCATTCGGGGATTTCGGCCACCTTCTATTCCCGGTAGACCGCGATGTGCCGCGGTCGATGACGCTTGCGGCCCTCAGCTCATCAAGCGTATATGTATGGTACAGCCATATCCGGGCTGAAAAAACGGTGGAGATTGTAAACCGACTCTATAACGATGCCAAAGCCGGTAATCAGATATTCTACAGGATGTATTCCGACGCGGAAATAGCCGCCGATCCCTCGAAAGCCTACACGGGGCTGTTTCTTTTCCGCGGAGCAACGGGAATGCCGTTCGCCATTACCAACGCCGGAGGGGGATTTATGTATGTCGGAGCGATGCACGACAGTTTCCCTCATTCGCTCGCCATCAGCAATGCCGGATATAACGCGTTTGCCTTAATCTACCGGCCCGACGATCCTTACTCGGATCTGGCTAAAGCGATAGAATTCATTCACGACAACGCGGATGAGCTGGGCGTTAAGGCCGATGACTATTCTCTTTGGGGCGGCTCTGCCGGAGCGAGGATGTCGGCGGTGCTTGGAAATGAGGCATACTTGCGGCAGTTGACGGGCCGTACTGACATTCCACAGGCTTCGGCAGTAATTATGCAGTATACAGGATATACACAAGCATCACAATATGATGCTCCGACTTATGTATGCGTTGGCTCAAATGATGGCATCGCGTCTTGGCGGACTATGCGGAACCGCCTGCAACGTCTTTCCTCGATGGGCATCCCAACCGAGTTTCACGTCTATGATGGATTGGGGCATGGATTTGGTATCGGTACGGGAACGGTTGCCGACGGATGGGTTAATGATGCCTTGAAATTCTGGCAAAAGAATATGAAAACAAATGAAAGTGCTGGAATCTCCCCTGTATATGCCGATTGAGAAAAGGCAAAAATGGTAAGAGTTACCGACATTTTGCAAACACATACGATAACGCGAGTTTGTTCTTTTACTGAATTCAAAAATACAGCATATGAAAAGTAGAATTTTAGGAACAACATCGTCGCTCGAAGTATCCGGCATCGGACTTGGCTGTATGGCTATGAGCCACGGCTATGGCGAACCTGCCGACAAGAAAGAAATGATAAAGCTCATCAGAACAGCCCATGATCTGGGCGTGACTTTCTTCGACACGGCGGAGGTATACGGCCCCTATACCAATGAGGAGCTTGTCGGTGAGGCTCTTGAGCCTATCCGCGACGAGGTGAAAATAGCCACCAAGTTTGGTATCAGTATGAATATGGACGACTTCAAGCAGGTACTCGACAGCCGTCCTGAAACAATCCGTCGGTCGGTTGAAGGCTCGTTGAAGCGTCTGCGCACCGACCATATCGACCTCTACTATCAGCATCGCGTTGATCCAGATGTTCCCATCGCCGATGTCGCCGGCACAATCAAAGACCTTATGGACGAGGGTAAAATCCTGCATTGGGGATTATCGGAAGCCGGGGTTAACACGATCCGTGAAGCAAACTCGATTTTGCCGCTTACAGCCGTCCAGAGTGAGTTCTCCCTTTTCTGGCGTGAACCGGAAAAGAACCTTCTGCCAGTTCTTGAAGAACTCGGCATCGGGCTTGTTCCGTTCAGCCCCCTCGGAAAGGGTTTCCTTACCGGCGGCATAACAAAAGAAACAAAGTTCGGAAAACACGACTTCCGTTCTTCTGTGCCACGTTTCCAAAAAGAGAACATCGAGGCAAACATGGCACTCGTGGAGTTTGTCAAGTCTATCGCAGAAAAGAAATGTGTCACCCCCGCGCAAGTCGCCATTTCGTGGATACTCTATCAGAAACCGTGGATTGTTCCTATTCCCGGCAGCCGCAGCCTCAAACACCTTGAGGACAACATCGCGGCAGCCAATGTAACCTACACCCCCGAGGAGATGGCCGAGATCAACGCCGCGCTCGACACGATAGTCATCCAAGGCAACCGCTACAACAGCAACAACCAATCGCACATAGGCAACTGACCCGCCAACGAACAGAAACGCCCGGCAAATGTGCCGGGCGTTTCCATTTATGTAAGAATATACTTGGCATTCAGTAGGAACGATTTGATTCCCGTTCTTTGGTGTCGCGATATACATTGTTCACCTTATTGCCACCGAAAGAATATGATATTCTGAACGAGACGGCATGGGAATGTATATTATTTTTGGTATATACCGAGTAATCATTATACAGTGCCGTTGATTTGGTGATATTCCAACCAAATGGATCATTAACAGACGCGGTTAAGACCAATCGGTTGTTCAACAACATATAACGGATGTCAGCACCAATCAGCGATATGGATTCGTAATGAATCATTCGGTCATGGTAGGGGAACATATGTGTGAAACGGAGGTTGAGAACAAGTGTTTTCTTTCGGTTGAGCATCCACGAGGTGTTCAACTCAACTTTACCACTCCATCCCTTATCATTCATTTCCTTAAAATCAGTGACTTTTGACTTGGCATAGGTATAGAAAACTTCTCCCCCGACTTTGACGTTCCACCAATCAAATAACGAACGATTATAGGAGGCATATAGTCCCGTCTTATTGTTATTAATAAAATTTTCGGGTATTGTATATTGACTTCCTTCAGAGCCGAAACGGGTTATATAACCTATAGTATTGTGATTGTAGGAATTGTATAGTACTGCGTAGATTCCTTTCCCCGAATAGTTGATTTCGGCATTGTGCGATACGCTTGGATTCAAATCGGGATTCCCGGAAACGTAATCGGTAGTGGTGGTATAATATTTGAACGGATTCAGATCGGCGAAATTTGGTCGGGAGATTCCCATGGAGTATGATGCGGCAAATCTTCCGACACTCTGTTTGTTCCAACTGAAAGTTAACGCCGGGAACAGGTAGCCGTATGAATTGTTATGGCGTTCGTTACCAATCATCTGACGCCCTTTCACATCTGTGTGCTCATAGCGGAGTCCGATTTTTCCGAAAAAGGCGCTGGAAAATGATTTCTCGGCGCTTACATAGATCGCGGCGGTGTTCTCCTCATAGCTGAACGAGTTGCTTTGAAGGGCATCATTAACCCATTGTCCGTCAATCAGATTATTCACGTCAATTTGGGTATGGTTACCTATCGCTGTGAAAGCGGCCCCGGCCTCCAGCTTGAATCCTTTAAATGGAAGGGCTGCGTCCAGTTTGGCAGAATGGATATGGTACTTGTTTACACCTTCATTGGTGAGATTGAATTGGGTCTCAGAAGTATTGGTTGTCACATTGGAAAAACTCTCAGTATATTTGTTGAAAAAGTTATAAGTGAGACTAAGCGTCTTCCCTTTGTCGTCAATCATCCAGTCAGAAAACGCCGTCAGGGTCACCGCGTTATTAGGGCGTGAGGGGGAGTGATTGACTGATTCCGACAGTGTTCCATTGTCAACGGTTACATCAGACAGTCTGCTCTTGAACCTCGCGGAACTGAAATTGACAATCGCCCCCGCGCTCAACCGGGATGAAAACTTGTATTTGATCAGACCATTGGCACCAAGCATACGGTTTGTGAAGTTTGTTGAACGGTTTGATGTCTTTCGATGAGCGGCAAACGTATAAGTTCGGTCAAGATCATTGATTCCCTTGGTGTCGTTCCAACTCGCATCGGCCGCAAGCTCAACTTTTCGTGTTGTATGGGAAATGTTGCCTCCAAGAAGATAACTGAAATCCTCTCGGACTGTTCCGCTTCCCCATACGTTTCCTCTTGTTCCAAGTGATTCATCGCGTGTCGTGATACTTATGAACGCGACATTGGTTCCCGCGGCGTATTTTGCCGGAGGCGTGGTGAGAACCTCGATTTTCTCAATGCCAGCCGCGGTGAGATTGCGCAACCGCGACGCTATGGCATCCTCCGGCATCTCAAGGAGATGTCCGTCAACGATATACCTGACAGAAGATTTTCCGGCAACCGTAATCTGCTCGTTGGTTACAGATACGCGTGGGATGCGGTCAAGCGCCTCAATACCATTTAGACCTTTGGCGTACGGGTCATTCTGAATCAGGTATACTATTTTGTCGGGGTCTTGCTTCATCACGGGACGACGTGCCACTACGACGACCTCGTTCAATTCAAGTTCCTTTTCCCAAGAATCCGCGATGGAATCGTTGAGTTCCCTTGCGAAAAGGGATGCGGGGAGTAAGGCCGCTCCTAAGAGCAGCTTCTTCAATATGGTCATATGTGTATTGGTTATTAGTTACTTAAACGCGGATTCGTTGCCCTGAATAAAGAAAAATCCCTCACCTTTGTTATCCCGTTGCAACCCGATGAAAATGGTTTCTCCATTATTGAGAACCTTCATTGAGGTATATTGGCCGTCTTTGTCTTGATGGTGAGAGTAATGGGATGCTCTGGGCGCGTCAGCTTTTATAGCGTCGGCTATAGCCTTGAGCACCTTCGCGTTATTCTCAATTGTCAATCCCCGGTAATATTTCCCATTATTTTTATACACAGTAGAGGAAACTCCGGCGGTTTCGTTATACCGACCATCAAAAAGCTTCTCCACAGCCAGATTGGGAGCTTTAGCATATGCGGCAATTGAGAGAATTGTTATTGCGATAAAAGTTGCTAATCGTCTCATAACGTGCTGTTTTGATGGTCCATAAATCGCTCAATCTTATTCTGTTCCTCTTCTTCTAACTCTGCCATTCGGCTAATAAACTCCTCAGCTTTCCGCGTCTCAGAGTCAATAAGTGCAATGGCTGCGTCGCCACGAATCTCCTGACCATTGACGTAAGCTATGTAGCTTTCAGAAACCGAAGATATAGAATTATCAGTCTTGAGAACGGTAACACCGATACCAAGCAGAATGGCGACACTCGCCGCGATTCCAGTCGTTAGCCACCAATTCGGGAACTTCTTTTTTATTACAGGCCTTGATGGGGCAGACTTTATCGCCTGAATTCCAACAAGGCTTCTTACCTCCTCAATTGATGGTGAGGACAAGGTTGTTTGGGAAAGAACGTATTCCAGTTCTTTCTCTTCCAAGACGGACAGTTCGCAGTCCATGTAAAGACGGCAAAGTTCGTCCAGCTCATCAATAGTCAATGTCAATTCATCGTTCCTCATCGGTCAATCATTTTGATGTTTTCGCGAATCCTTTTGCGGGCGCGGCTCAGATTCATCCGTACCGCCTCAACCGACATATACAGTCGCTTTGCTACTTCCTCATACTCAAGGCAATCGTGTGCGATAAGATTGTATATCCGCATTTGAGTCTCCGTTAATCCCTTCACGATTAGCCTCTCATACCGCGCCATATCCTCGGTCGGCGTTTCATACCCGCTGTCAAATTCTGTTTCCACAGATTCCAAAGGAACGGTATGGGTGGTTCTGAGGCGGTCTATGCAGGTGTTGCGCAACACGCGCGTCAGCTTGTTGCGAGCCTCCGCGTCGGATTCGATTTCATCTTTCGACCACAATTTCTCAAACGTGTCCTGTACGGCATCCCTGGCATCCTCATCGTTCTGAAGAAGCCTCACAGCCATTCGGTGCAGCTTGCTCCGAATGTCAAGGAATGATGTTGTCAGTACGTCTTTTTTCATTGCGTTCTACTATTGATACGATTGAAGCGCCAAATCGTAACAGACTAAAACCTTTTTTTCGCCAAGCGAATGAAATAAAATCTAATACAAAACAGAGTCCAATTCACGCAAAATGCTTGAGCAACCAGTTAAGCATACGCCAACGGGTTGTTACAATTGTAAGTTTTTTCTTCTTGTTGATAGCCCGGATTATTTCTTTGACGGCTTTGTTCAAGGGCATAACCCAAAACAGCCCGTCCCCCTTTGCCATTCGAGTGTCGACAAGTCCGGGACGGATTTCTGTGACAACGATAGCCGACCCCTTTGATTTCCGCTGGAGCGATTTGGTATAGTTTATCTGAAACGCTTTTGACGCGCTGTAGGACGGCGCTATGGGTGTCGGCTGCAAACCTCCAACGGACGTGATCGCGACGAGATGTCCTGATCTCTGTTTTTCAAAGATTTTATAGATTGAATCTATGGCGTTAGTCCACCCATTCACATTTACCGCGATGGTGGATAGTTCTGTTGACACATCCAGTTCAGGATTGAGCTCCCCGACTCCGGCACAAACAATCGCCAAATCGAGATGCCCAAGCTTAGCCATTACATTTTTAAGCATCGAATTAAAAGCGGAACAATCCGCCATATCGCATTGAAACGCCAATGTGTCGACCGGGCGCTCTTTGATTTGTCGCGACAGGATCTCATTACGCCGTCCTGTGATAACAACCGTATTGCCACTCGTGGCGTAATGCTTCCACAACTCGTATCCTATGCCCGAGGTCGCGCCGATGATGAGAATATTCATATTTCGCAAAATGATTATATTAGGCAAAATTACAACCAATAAAAATAAAAAGCCTCAACAAATGTTGAGAGTTGGTTGGGTATCACCCCTTCACCAAGGGATTTCTACTCAGGATTCCGTCTTTCGGATTAGTCCGCGTTTTGCGTTTCGTTTCCGCGATATGCCTGGCGTCGCAGTATATCCTTTGGCTAAGTGATTTACAGAGGAAGCGAAACTGTGCTGTATTTTGAAGTATCTGATAAAGAAAAAAGCAGTCAGTCTTTAATTTAACTGCTTGAATTTTAGGTTTTTATTCGTGATCTGCCTGGGAGAAGTATGCGGAATTTATATCCTGATAATCAAAAGATTATATCGTCTAACTTTTGCATCTCCAACATTTATGCCTTGTATGGCTTGCTTCGTTGTTCCCAATTTTGCGTTCAGTGCAATGTCGGAAGATGATTGTTTGCACATCAGATTCTCTAATCTTGTCAAATACAAAATTACTAATTTTCATCCCAATATAATATGGGTATAATAATTAAAATGACTCAATTAAGGTTAATCACATTAAAAACATATGGAATGGATTTTTTTTCATTAGCCAAATATTCATCCAAGAATGATTTAAATTCCAATAAAACAGATTTATCTACTCCGTTATAAGAATCTATATTATGCTGTTGACAGTACTTCTCAAAACTTTCAAAACTGCCCCAAAAATACATAAAGTCATTCGATGGATAATAGCGTTTCTCTTGATGCATATGGTCTTGCCATATCAAACTGGGCAAGATTTGTTGAAAGTTTAAAGCTATATATTGTTTTAATAGTTCATCAGCTTTTGGATTGTATATCGGAGTATCTTCACGCTTTTGTGTTAGAGTGTTGTATGCACCTCTTTTATATTTGATTGTTTTGTGGTAAAAATCTCTAATATCACAGAACTTATGGTTCTCACTAATTGCATCATACAACATTTTTACAACAATCTCATCACATTCATTATCCGTAAAATACTCTTCCCAGTCGTGCCGCCCATATGTGTAGGCACAAAAATGAGAAGCCACGAACATAGAAGCTCCATGTTTATATAATAGTTTTAGCAAATATGTTTTATGGTATTCATGATTTCCATCTAGTGAGTTTAGATGTCTAAGTATTGTTTTTGCATCACAACTATAGTAATCATGAATCAAGGGGGCGTAAAATATAATATCTAATATATTTTTAATGTGTTTTTCCTCCTGGAAAGAATCGTACAAGATATGTAACCTAATAGCATTAGCATATAACGCATTAACATCTTTGTCCAGTTCGGATTTAATATCAACGAAATCCTTATTTATCAAAATTTTAAATGCTTCGTCAGACATTTCAGAATGTTGGAGGATTCCATAGAAATACCTTTTGGTATAATTAGGATTCGAAAAAGCCTTGGGATACGGTTCGAAGCGATGTAGAGGTAATAATCGTTCTAAAATATTCTCTACAACATCATTTTCAGCCAATGCTTCTTTGTATGAATTTTCTTCTTTCAAATTTTTATGAGGATGCAAACGCTCATACCAGTCATTATCAGACCTTTTCATTTTATTATCCCAAAGACGATAATGACCTTGTTCACAGGATAAATATATATTATAACTGTGTTTAAGCAAGTCATATACATCAGGATAGAGAAGGCTTAATAATTCAAGATCTGCTAAATCTTGAATTCTACATTCCCCCTTTAATATATCATAACGAATCTGTATATTATTTATCCACCTATATATATTTCGCAAATTTGAAAGTTCTGCAAAAACAGGCGGTCGATTAAAAATTTTAGAGTAATCTGAAATATATTCAGAAAAGTTGGAATAGTCTTCTGGTGTAAGAAAGTTTTTTGTTTTATCTAAAATGATTTTAGATAAAATACCCATATCGTATTCCGGAAGATTAAATTCGACCTCAAAAAATTTCTCGATATAATACTTTGTCTTTGAATGATTGTTTTCAGACAATGCTTGTTGTACATATTTTTTATCAAATGATGATAAAAAAATGAAGTGTGGAAAATTTGCACTACCTCTAATAATTCGAAAAATCTCTTCAATCTCCGTTGCATTTAGCCTATCTACATCATCAATTATTACCAATATCTTTTTGTGCGATTCTTTTAATTTTGTAGTAATCTCCTTAAGTATTGTTGATGAATTTGTTGTATAACTTAATAGTTTCCCAATTTTGCTAAGATATGAAAATTCAGAATCTTCAAGTAGTGTATAATACTTTCTATTCAACGAGGCAAATTGAGAATCAATATTGCCATACTTATGAAATATTTGCTGGAAGAATTTCTTTGTGATACTAGTTGATGGAGCCAAATGCCAAGGCGAGAAATGAATCACATCAAAATCAGCGGAATATTTGTTCTCTATAATTTCGACAATTAAATTTATAAAGGAAGTTTTACCATTTCCCCATGACGAAATGACAGCAATTGATCTCGCGCCTTCTGAAACATTTAATGAATTAAGATGAATGACTAAGTTTTCCGCAAATGGAGACCTATTTAGGAGGTCTTCTTTTGCAGTTTTTATCGCTTCATTAATAATTAATTCTTTATCGGATTTAGCCGAATGCTTCTTGTTTTTTAATGAAATATAAGTGCTATTAAATATTATCCAAAGGGACAATCCTAAAATCATCATATCTAAATATGAAACCTGAGTCTCGTACAAAGAGATAAACCACCATTGTGTATTTATGAATCTATAATAAAACCACAACCCTAAAAGAAACGCAGTAATTGAATAATCAATGAATGAAACTTGTATTCCTTCATTTTTAATCGTCTTATAAATACCCCATATAAACATGAGTAAAGTCGAGATTATGAATAAGCAATCAAAAATTGGGTTTTTAACGAAATAAGCATTTATAAATGGGATAGCAATATTGTTCATAAAGGTTTCCCATAGTGGAATATATGGGGGTGAAAACGAAGCGAGCACGTCCTGCGGCTCACAACGCGCTGATAGTGGAGTGATTAGCACATAATCTGCTGATATGCTAAACTTTAATTTGCTTGAATTTTAGTTTAATTTTGGGGAGTGGAGAGGTTGAATTTACTTTAATTCCTCTTTAATCGGCTTTAATTTTGCTTTAATTTTAATGGTTGGTTTAACGGTTTTAAAACGACTAACACGCTGATATTATGCGGATATATAAAAACGCCGCTTAATCGGTTGAACGATGATTAAACGGCGTTTGAACGGTTGACGAGTTCCGGCGGTAACTTCGGGGCGGTGGCTCATTTTGAACTAACGCAAAATTTGCGGCGGCTCATTAGTTGGATAGCCTATTAAAGTGTTTAAGTGTAGATATAACAAGATGTTACAAAATTAAAAAATGTACGTTTCGTTTTATTTTGAGTTGGAGCGTCTGTCAGTGGCTCAAATTGAACTAAGCACCGACAAAATTTTAACATTTCAACTTCTCCAGTAATGTTTCTATCAGTTCTAATTGTTCATTGATTTGGTTACATTTGCCGCTATGCGGTTGAAGTGCTTTTTGCATTCTCAGTAGAGTGTCTTTAATTTGCTCAAACGTTCCGAGGGTTTCAAGCCTGGCCTCTTCTGCATTGGTTAAGCGCAAAGTATTTTTTATTCGTTCCATACTCCACCCGGAAAAATAAAGATAAAGTGCGGTCGCTGTCTTTAGGTCGTGTTTGCTCTTAAAGCGTTTTAGTGTGCTGATGTTTATATTTAGAAAGTTTGCTATATCTTCGTTTGTACTTAAGCCGGATAACACAGCGTTAACGTAATTAGTTGGTGTTAGAGTTTTGGGAGAAAATTCGCGCAATACCCTACAAACATAGCTATGCGACACGCCCCGAATTTTCGCTATTTCTTTGGGCGTTAATCCGTATTTAAACAACTCTAAGATATTTTCTTTGTGTTCAGACATTCAGTATTTTTGCGTTATTGTTTAAGTTGACGCGGCGACAATCGCCCGGAAGCGACCGCCGCCGCGTTTGCGGTTGGTTCAGTCCTCAGAATTGGGCACGGCTATGCCGTGACGCTCGAGGGTGTATTCAAGTGCGCCGATGCGCTTGTGCGCGGCGATTAAGTCGTTTAGTTGTTTGTTGGTGTAGTCACGGTAATACTTGACCGTGGCGGCGAGTTTTTGCTGAGCCGTGGCGAGGTCGCGCCGGAGCTTGTTTATTACGTTACTTAGGACTGTGACCTGCTCGTGTCGTGAGAGCATTTCCGCGCTATACACGCGGCCGAAGCTCGTAAATAACTGAGGTTGGCCGTTTGTGAGGGAGAAGACGTGGTTCTGCCAGTTGTCGGCGCGTCCGTCACTCTTGAGGGCTTGATTAAGCCCCATAACGGCGGCGTCAAACATACCTAACTCAGTTAGGAGGGTGAGGGCGGCGGCGGGTCTGCCGTTCTTGAGGGTGATTTCGGTTTTGATGAGGGCGCAGAACTGCGACACCTCAGCCCCGAACGTGGCTGGACTGCTAACTAATTGGTTCATAACATGTAATTTTTAGGAAGTTATAAAAAATAGCGACCCTTAGGTGTCCTACGCTATTACATGTAAAGCGCCGGGGCGTTTCCGCGCTCCGCACCATAGGTCGCAAATATCTTTTGAGGGATTTTGTTAAAGTGTTCATACATGTAATTTTTAGGATAGCGCAAAGTTAATCAATTTTTTCAACCCTGCAAAATCTTATGGCGCAAAACTAGGGCGATTCAATATTTTGCACAAAAAAGTATGTAAAACTTTTACACACTTTTTGCACCGGAGCGCGGTTCGGGCGTACCTTTGCGCCAGATGATTAAAGCGGAAAATTAAAAAGTTCCGACAAATTGTCGTGACATTTTGCCCGGCTAAAAATCACTCCCGAAATTTGCACGAAAATAGTGAAAATATATGGATAAAGACAAAACTACGACCAACAACCCCACCGCCACGACCTTTGTATTGTCGGACGAGAGCCGAAACAGCTACGGTTTTGTCGTTCTTACTGATGGCATTGATACAACAGCGTTTGAGCGTAACCCGGTAATGCTCTAAATGCACAACCGGGACGGCAACGTAATAGGCCGCTGGGACAATATCCGCAAGGAGGGCGGGCGGCTGCTGGCCGATGCCGTGTTTGATGAGTGCACCAAGTTGGGTGCGCAAGTCAAAAAGCAGGTTGAAAACGGCTTTTTACGCGCTGTTTCAATCGGCATTGAGGACATAGCCAAAGAGGTTTTAAACGGCGTTGAAACTATTACGAAATGCCGTTTAATCGAGGTTTCAGTCGTTGACATTCCGAGCAACGAAAACGCCGTTAAACTGTTCCGGCGTTCGGGCGGCTATGTTTACAAGCTCAAAGAGTTGGAGAGCGACACGCCCCAAGACTTGAAAAGCGCGTTAATCGCCGTCTTAGGGCTTGTAAGCACCGCGACCGATGAAGATGTTATCCGGGCCGTCAAAACAGCGTTAGAGGGCAGGGAAGCGCCCGAGGAGGCCGTTGACGACGCAATTATGCGCGGATACATTGAAACGGCACAGCGCGGCACGTTCATATCGCTGGCGCGTGGCAACCGGGCGGCGTTCCGCGAATACATCAAAAGTCAGGAAACGAGCCAAAGCGGCCAAATCGCCCGGCTTATTGACGAAGCGCAAGCCAAGAATAAGCTATTAGGCGGTGAACGTGGCATTTACGAGCGGTTGGGCGCGAAAATAGGCGTTAAAATGCTTTCGGATCTATTGTTCACGTTGCGCCCCATGGCGAAGCCGATGGACTTTATCCGGGGCGGCGCTGCACACTCCGACCGCTCAAAGTGGACGCTTGACGACTACCGCAAATTTGCGCCCCATGAGCTGCGGAACGACCCCGAATTATACGCCCGGTTAGTCAGAGCCGAGCGCGGCGAGGATGTAGCGCCCCACTCGCTTGAGTGGTATCGCCGCAACAACCCCGAATATTTGCGCGAACATCCTGAATTTTTCGCGCAAATGCTTGAACTGGCAAAGAGGGAAAGAGCAAAGAATAACGACAAACTATAACTAACTGACCGAATGGCATTAAACAAGGAAATTTGGATAAATCAAATTTTATCCGGCTTTTACCCGGATGACAGCTTCTTGCAGAAAGTTGTCAACTACTCAGAGTTCGTTGAAAACAACCGACTCCACATTCCGGCGGCGGGTATCGACCCCAAGGTGCTGATCGATAACACCACTTACCCTATAAAGGTAGTGGAGCGCGAGGATGAGGACAACGAAATCCCCCTCGCCAAGTTTGAAACGGAAAACACGCTTATACGCCGCCCGGACGCAATCGAATACAGTTATAACAAGCTGGAGAGCGTAATCGGACAGCACCGCGCCACATTGCGTAAGAGTGTGGCGATGAAAGCGGCGCACGCTTACGCCCCCACCAAGGACACAACCGACACCCCGGTGATTGTCACAACGGGCGCGGCTGCGAATGGGCGCAAGCGTCTGACCTTTGCCGACATACTGACGCTAAAGGAGCGTTTTGACGAGGCCGAAATACCACTTAGCGACCGCTATATAATCCTGCACCCGAAACACGTTTCCGACTTGCTGTTGGAGGATGTGGAGCTCTTCAAAGACCTCGCTAACATAGTGGACGGGGAACCGCACAAGTTCGCCGGGTTCGGCTGTTACCAGTTCGCGCAGATGCCCACCTACGCCGATGTTAAAGGCGTGTTGACCAAAGTTCCGTTTGACGATGCCCCGGCGGCTCAGTTCGCCTCGGTTGCTTTCTATGCTAAAGAGGTGATGAAAGCGGACGGCGATATTTACATGTATGCGAGTGTTGACGACCCGAAAGAGCGCGGCACTATTGTAGGCTTTGACAAGCGGTTTGTCGCCCTGCCTATCCGTGGCAAAGGCGTGGGCGCGATTGTAAGTGCGTTAGCCGAATAACACCTAAAAATTGAGCCTATGCAAGCAAGTACTTTGATACGAGCGAGAGCGGTTCAAAGGATAGCCGCAAAGCATTACGAGGTCGGCAACCAATCGAAGTGTTACAAGGCCGTTTGGCGGCGTTTCATTTTCCTAATATGGGCATTTGTTACGCCACGTTTTTAACCTACCTCAAACTAAACTTGGATTAGAATCCTGCGACATACAAACAGCACCAAAACGCGGTGCGGCGGTTCATTTAACACTATGACCGCCGCGCCTATTTTTTAACATTTGAGAGGGTAAACCGATGCTCGTTTCGTTTTTTTTGGCCAAGTTCAAAAATCGTAAGTTATTGATTTTCAGTAATGTTGTTTTTTTGTTCCTACAGTAACAAGTGTGTAAACAATTAAAGGATAACTAACACAATATCAATATGTTAAACACCTACGAAAAATTGAACTAAAATCGGAGTTGAATATCCAACTTTTGCCCGTTTCGTTTTGGCGATTATAAATAAGTGCAAGTAAAAAAGTAGCAGCTAACGATAATAATATGATCCTATTGAACTTCATAATATTCAAAATATTGATATAACTTGCCATTGGCCGCCCTTGTCGGGGCCGATGCGGCGGAGGATGCCCTCGGATTTGAGAATGGCGAGTTGTCGCTCCACGCCTTTGGGGGTTATGCCGATTTCTTCTGCGAGAGTGCGAGTGGTGTGTTTCGGATTTTCGCGGAGCAACTCTATAATTTTATCGCGGGTCTTGCCTTTCTTCTTTGGTTGCTCTACCGGGGCATCTTCTCCGATTGATTCCAGATAGG
>CAJUKE010000033.1 GCA_910587075.1 uncultured Muribaculaceae bacterium | reverse complement strand
CAATCCCCCATCGCCAACAGAGTTTCCCCCCAATCCCCCATCGCCAACAGAACTTCCCTACCAATCCCATCGGACGGGTCGGACAAGTCAGACAAGTCAGACGCCCCTTCCGATGCGGCAGTCACGCCCCTACTGAGACGATAGCGAGCCGGGCCCAAGGTCGGAGACCTTGAATGTTGTTAACCCTGCCATAAGCGGCGCAGCCGCGGTTGGTGGGGGATGGCCGCGCATAAAAACAGCAAGGTCGGAGATCTTGCACAACATCACCCTGTGCAAGATCTCCGACCTTGCCAAGACATACCAACCACAATACCCCCATCCACCGCCGCTGACGCGGCTTATGATGGGGCTTCCAATATAGAAGGTCTCCGACCTTCGTCGCGGTTCGCCAACCGCGCTCCCCTCCCGACCATGGCAACATAGGAGAGCCCCCGGAGGGCGCGAGTTCATAGTAGCCGCATCCGCATGGTCGTCCGACCTGTCCGACCCGTCTGACCCGTCCGACGGGATTGTTTTGTGAGACTCCGATGTGTATAGCGCCCGGAGGGCGGGGTTCGTGGTAGTCGCATCCGCATGGTCGTCCGACTTGTCCGACCCGTCCGACCCGTCCGACGGGATTGTTTTGCGAGACTCCGATGTGTATAGCGCCCGGAGGGCGGGGTTCGTGGTAGTCGCATCCGCATGGTCGTCCGACTTGTCTGACCCGTCCGACCCGTCCGACGGGATTGTTTTGCGAGACTCCGGTGTGGAGAGCGCCCGGAGGGTGCGGGTTCGTGCGTGAACCCCACGAGTAGGCGCCGCCAGGTGCCGGAGCGTGGGGCCGCGGTATGGCCTCCTCT
Source organism: uncultured Muribaculaceae bacterium (assembly GCA_910587075.1). GTDB lineage: Bacteria > Bacteroidota > Bacteroidia > Bacteroidales > Muribaculaceae > UBA7173. The sequence goes on along the minus strand of CAJUKE010000033.1, from coordinate 16,745 downwards.
CGGGAGCGCCCGGAGGGCGTGAGTTCGTGGTATCCGCTACCGACCCCGACCTTGGCAAAGGTTAAAACCAACGGCAGTATCATTTCATTAACGTAGTTTAACAATTGGGGGGGGTAAAATGTGAAGATTTGTTTAATTTTGCAGATTGAATTTTAAAATTCATAATACCACAAAATCAACCAATCTAACTATCTAAGTATGAAGAAACTTCTACTTTTCTTCTCGTTGCTGCTCTCAATAATGCCGAATGTTGCGGCAGAGCAGGTGACAAGCACCATAACTTTTGCCGACCAGGGTTGGACAAATGCTCAGTCTCTTGTGGACGTAACTGCCAACGGAGATGTATTTGTCGTTAATTTCTCATATACGGGCAGTCTGCCTCCCAAGTACTATGTGAATGATAAAACGGCTCGAATCTATAAAGATAGCGACATTAAAGTAACGATTAATGATACGTTTAACTATGAAGTAGTTAAAGTATATGCTACTACGAGCAACGGGCAACTGACTCTGAGCCTCAAAGACGGGGTTTACGTCTATTCGGCAACCGAAACACAAAAAATGAAGTCTGTTTCTGTCGTCTACAACAAACCTGACGGCCCCGTTGACTTTACCTATCCTTACGAAACTTCCAAGACTCTCGTTTTTGGTACTGACGAGGAATACACCATTCCGATGCCGTTTGGATGCCCCGCGAATATCAAATGGACCAGCAGCGACACCGATGAGGCTGTTATCATGCTTGATGGTCCGTTCCTGATGGTTGCTGGTGTTGGTACCGCGGTTGTAACCGCTACTTGGGAGGCTAATGAGGCATTTAATGCCGGGTCGTTTGAGTATACCATCAACGTGGTTGCTCCTCCCGCCGCAGGAACCCCCGTTGTCTCCATCAACGGCAAAGCTCTTGAAGCTAACGCTTTCTATAATGTCACCAAAGGCGCTGTGGCTACAATAACCTCCGAGAACGCTAAGGTAATCTACGTTTATAATGAAAACTTCGCTGACATCAAAACTTTAGATGGCGCTTCCGGCGAGTTCACCCTTGAGATTGACGGCGAATATGTGATAAGCTCCTCTAACGGCATCGACGAAAACGAAGGTATCTCCATAAACTTCAAGCTCGTTAAACCCGAAGAACCTGTGGAGCCTGCAAAGGTATATTGGTCATTGATAAATAATGTCGCTGACATCACTGAGGATGGCGAATACCTCATTGTTGGGGGTGGCGCTTACACGATGAGCAATGAAGACAGTGAGAAAAACAGGAAATCTGTGGGAGTGACAATAGTGGACAATGTCATTAATGAGTTGCCTTCAACGGCTATGCCTCTTAATGTGGAAATAGTCGAGGGGAAATACTACTGGACGGTTATTGGTTATGCTGGCTCTACAGATCAAGGCAACTATCTTGTATCATCAACAGCGACAAAGTCAGGATATTTATACGTCGGAAGCAAAGGTGATACTTCAGAATCTACGGTTTCTTTTACAGGAAATGACTGCGTGATTCAGTTTGAAAAGGGTGCAAATAGAACCCTTAGATACAACCCCAATACTTCTGTGGTTAACGGAAAGCCTTTATTTGCGACATATGTGAGCGGGCAGGATCCAATCCAGCTTTACAAGAAGATTGAGCCGAAGTCAGTGATTTCTCTCTCGGAGTATCTCCCCAAGATTGGCGAGACCGAGCACCTGGCATTCGCCAACGACGAGGTTGCCAAGAAGATGACTTTCACCAGCCTGATTCCCGGTGTTAAGTTCCACCACTGCACTGAGAAGATTGCCGCTCCCAACCGTATGATGCACCGCGCCCCCGCTGCCGCTACCTGGGCAGAGCTTGAAAACGGCGAATATGACCACAGCGACAACGCCAACGGCACCCACATCTGGGTTAAGGCTGTCAAGGAATCGCCGGTTAACGAGGCTACTATCGAATCGCCCGAATTTTGGCAGTTTATCCTCCCCGAGGGTATCACCACCGGCATCGACTCTGTTGCCGCTGAGGAGTCCGGCGAGGTTGAGCTTTACAACCTGCAGGGTGTCCGCGTCGACCGTCGGTCGGCAGCTCCGGGCCTCTACATCGAGCGTTGCGGCGGCAAGGTCGCCAAGGTGGTGCTCTGATTCCCGAAGCGACCCTAAAGCCGCGAACAAGCGGCTCCAACGCTGATAATTTGAACTGACCTGATCAAACGATATACCGGCGCGGCCGCGTGAGCAGCCGCGCCGGGGTATCTCTCTCCGGATTTTTTGGTTAAAGTTCGTCGTCCGGCGCCCCCGCGGTGCCGGACGACCTTTTTTATACCTTTCTCGGCGCGATGAACCAACGGCGGGGCGGGGACGTTATGAGGGTATAAGCACACATAACCGGCCGGGAGCCGGATAGGAAATCACAGAGGCGATGTTGGAAGCGACATCGGACCACCCGGCGGGCGCCACCGTGGCGCGAGATAGATTTTTTTATGCACCGTGTCGAGCCTCCCGGAGGCGAGGCGCGGTGTGGTGCTTTTGTGGGGTGCCCCGGGGGTCAGCGGCGTGCCGCTGGGCGGCTCTCGATCACGGGCCATCCGAAGAGGCCGGTTTCGAGGGGGAGACCGATGGTTGAGCCCTGGCGCAGGGTGTTGTAGCGCTTCAGGGGCACTTCGAGGGTCTTCACGCGGCCGTCGGCGAAGCGGGCGTCAAACTTGTATTTGTAGTAAGGTTCCCCCTTGGCGTAGCGGTTGCGCCCCACCCGGCGGCTGCGGTGGTGCTTGGTGCGGTATTTCCGCAGCACCTCCACCGGCTCGTCGTGGAGGGTGGCGTCGTCCGCGGCGGCGAAATTCACCCCTAAGAGGAGCGCCCCGGAGAGCACCGTCGCATACAGGAAATGAAGCGCGCATCGGAGCCATCCGTAAGTGTCGGGCCATCGGCGGGCCCATTTTTCCTTCAGTAGCACCCACAGCAGCAGGGCGGCGCAGAGCGATATGGTGAGCGGCAACCACCATTCAACCAGGGTGCGCCCGTAGAAGAAAGCGACGGCTCCCCCGGCAACCATCAGTGCGAACACGGCACCCATTATGGCGAGGGTGCCCTTTACCTCGTTCCATTTCATATGTCAAACAGCATTTTTTATTGAATATATACCGCGAATTTAGTAATTTTGCGCGCTATTCGCATAAAGCCAAATCTAAACCAATCTATCTCCCTGATATGAAAAAGAACGTTTTAAAGGCGCTCGGCCTCGCGCTCTGCCTGGCCGCAGCCGCTCCCGCCGCCCAGGCGCAGTTCAACCTCAAGAAGGCCATCAGCGCCGGCGCCAAAGCCGCCAAGGCCCTCACCCTCACCGACAAGCAGATGGCTGAGTACGTCAAGGAGTCGGTTGACTGGATGGACACCCACAACCCCGTGCCCGGAGCCGACAACCCCTACACCATCCGCCTCAACAAGCTCACCGAGGGCCTCACCGATGTTGACGGCATACCCCTGAACTTCAAGGTTTACGACGTGATCGACGTTAACGCCTTCGCGTGCGCCGACGGCTCGGTGCGCGTGTTCTCCTCGCTGATGGACATCATGAGCGACGACGAGCTCCTCGGCATCATCGGCCACGAAATCGGCCACGTCGGGCTCCACCACTCCAAGAACGGCTTCAAACAGGAGCTCCTCACCGGCGCGCTGAAGGACGCCGTGGCCTCCTCCGGCGGCAAGGCCGCGGCCCTCACCGAGTCGCAGCTCGGCACCCTGGGCGAGTCGCTGCTCAACGCCAAGTACTCGCAGAAGCAGGAGAAGGAAGCCGACGACTACGGCTACGACTTCCTCAAGAAGAACGGCAAGAACCCCTGGGGCATGGTGCAGGCCTTCGAGAAGTTCCAGGCCATGGAGGAGCAGCAGGGCGCCAAGTCGAGCTACATCAACAAGATGTTCTCCTCTCACCCCGAGACAGTTGAGCGCATCAAGCGCATGACCGCCCGCTGCCAGAAGGACGGCATCGGCCGCCCCGAGGCCGCGAAATAAGCCGCTCAGCTCCCCGACCACGCCCGCCAATAACGGCCAATAACGCCCAAAAAACGCTAACGGCGAAAAAAAGCGGCGCGAAAACGCTTGTATTACGGGCAAAAAGAGTAAATTTGCAGCGCATTGCGCCCTCTGCCGGGGGCGCGCTGCCCGCCAATCGGCGGAAAACGAACTGAATACTAACAAATAATTACTTTTACTACAATGGCTTACGTAATTACCGACTCCTGCGTGGCTTGCGGCACCTGCCTGCCCAACTGCCCCGTTGAAGCTATCTCCGAAGGCGACATCTACAAGATCGACCCCGACACCTGCATCGACTGCGGCACCTGCGCCAGCGTGTGCCCCTCCGAGGCCATCATCCCCGGCGAATAAGCCACGGCCTGATACCGAAAAAAAGCCGCCCTCTGCCGAGGCGGCTTTTTTTATGCCCTCATCCCCAATCCTCCCAAAATTCCCAATCTTCCCAAATCTCCCATCTCATAACTCTGCCCTCTGACCTCTTCCCTTTTCCCCCCTCTCCGCCCTCAACCTGCGAATTTCGCGGGCGCGGGGGCAATTTACCGCGGCTCCGTGCGTTATGTTAAAATAGGGCGGCGCCCTCTTCCCCGCCCCGAAGAACCAACTGAATACGATGCGAACCACTACGATAACAAGGGTGCTCCTGGCGCTGGTGGCGGCTCTGGCCGTCGGCCTGCTCCCCGCGTGCCGTTCGGCCAAACTGTCGACGGCCAACGAGCAGCGCCTCCGGGGCGAGTACTTCGAGGCCTCCAAAACCTACCGAAAGGTCTACAACAAGCTCACCAAGAAGGAGCAGCGCGCCCAGCGCGGCGAGGTGGCCTACCTCATGGGGCTCTGCTACGACAAGCTGTCGATGAGTGCCCGCGCCTCGTCGGCCTTCGGCAACGCCCTGCGCTACGGCTACCCCGACTCGACGGCCATACTGCTTATGGCCCGGTCGCTGCAGGCCGAGGGGAAGTATCCCCAGGCCCGCAAAGCCTACAACGACTACCTGGCCAAGGTGCCCGGGTCGAAGGAGGCGCTCGACGGCCTCGCCGGGTGCGAGCTGGCTATGCGCCAGCGCGAGACCCCGACGCGCTACGTCGTGAAGCCCGCAAAGCTCTTCAACTCGCGCCGCGCCGACTACGCCCCGATGTACCTCGACCCCGCGACCGAGGAGCAGCTCTACTTCACCACCACCAACGAGAAGGTCACCGGCGACAAGCGCTCCGAAATCACCGGTATGAAGAAGGGCGACATTTGGTTCGCCAAGAAGGACGAGAAGGGCAACTGGCAGCGCCCCGAGCCGGTCGAGGGGGAGCTCAACTCCGAACTCGACGAGGGCACCCCCTCGTTCACCCCCGACGGCTCCACGATGTACCTCAGCAAGGCGCGCCGCGAGCCCAACGCCAACACCGGGGTTGAGATCTACACCTCGCAGCGCTCCGACGCCAAATGGAGCGCCCCGGTGAAGTTCGAAATCACCTCCGACACCATATCCTCCTACGGCCACCCCGCCGTGTCGCCCGACGGCAACTGGCTCTATTTCACCTCCGATATGCCGGGTGGCAGCGGGGGTAAGGACATATGGCGCGTAAACCTCAAGGAGCGAGCCGGGTCGCTTGAGAACCTCGGCGAGTTCATCAACACCCCGGGCGACGAGGTGTTCCCCTACGTCCGCGCCGACTCCGTGCTCTACTTCGCCTCCGACGGCCATCCCGGCCTGGGGGGGCTTGACATCTTCAAGGCCACCCTCACCAAGTCGGGGGGCTGGAAGGTCGAGAATATGGGGCGCCCGGTCAACTCCTCCGCCGACGATTTCGGCATAACCTTCGGTGCCGGCGAGCGCGGCTTCTTCAGCTCCAACCGCGACGATGGCCGCGGCTACGACCATATCTTCTCCTTCGAGCTCCCCGACCTCCAGATCTGGATCGCCGGGTGGGTGCTCGACAAGGATGAGGAGCCGGTGCCCGACGCCGTGATACGCATCGTGGGCAACGACGGCTCCAACCAGAAGGCCGTGGCCAAGCCCGACGGCTCGTTCCGCTTCCCGCTCCAGCGGGGCGTGAGCTATGTGATGCTCGCCGGGGCCCGCGGCTACCTCAACGCCAAGCAGGAATTTACCTCCGACACCGCCGAGGAGGACGCCGAGTACGGCGTCGACTTCATCCTCGCGTCGATCCATAAGCCCGTGGTGGTCGACAACATCTTCTACGATTTCGACAAGGCCACGCTCCGCCCTGAGTCGAAGGAGGCTCTCGACGAGATGGTGCGCATCATGGAGGATAACCCCAACATCACCATCGAGATGGCATCGCACACCGACCGCTGGGGCTCGGAGGAGTACAACGTCGACCTCTCCTCGCGCCGCGCCAAGTCGGTGATCGACTACCTGATAGCCGCCGGGGTGGCCCCCGACCGCCTCCAGAGCCAGGGCTACGGCAAAAGCCGCCCCAAGACCATCACCAAGAAGCTGGCCCGCCTCTATCCCCAGTTCAAGGAGGGTGACACCCTCACCCCCGAGTTCATCGAAACCCTCTCGGAGGAGGATGCCGAGGTGGCCGACCAGATCAACCGACGCACCGAGTTCCAGGTGCTCTCGATTGACTATCAGATGTTCTGACCGCATATCCTGACTGAATAAAATGCGCTTCCGCACCGAAACCGAGCCCCCCGCCGGATACCAGGGGATGATAGTCCACGGCGAACCCGTCTGGACCATCGGCTCATGCTTCGCCGACAACATCGGGCAGCGGCTCGCCGCCGACCTGTTCGAGGTCCGAGCCAACCCGTTCGGCCCCCTGTTCAACCCCGCGAGCATAGCCGCGGCGCTGCTCCGGGTGGCCCGTCGCGAAGAGGTGGCCCCGGAGAGCTTTTTCGAGCACGAGGGGGTGTGGCGCTCGTTCGACTTCCATTCGCGGGTCTCCGGCCCGACAGCCGCCGAGGCCGCCGACCGGGCCAACACCCTGATCGCCGCGATGAGCGACGAGCTGCCCCGGCTCCGCTGCCTGGCGGTGACGCTCGGCTCGGCATTCACCTTCACCCACGCCGCGACCGGCCGAGTGGTGGCCAACTGTCATAAGCAGCCCGCCGCGCTCTTCAGCCGCGGCTCGCTCGGGGTGGGGGAGATGACCTCCCTCCTCGGGGAGGCGTTCGCCGCCCTGCGGAGCGTGAACCCCGGGCTGAGAATCATACTGACCGTCAGCCCCGTGCGCCATTCGGCCTACGGCCAGCACCCCGACAAGCTCTCGAAAGCCGCCTGCCTGCTCGCCACCGCCGAACTGGAGCGGGAGGCCGGGGTGGTCTACTTCCCCGCCTACGAAATCATGATGGACGACCTGCGCGATTACCGCTTCTACGCGCCCGATATGGCGCACCCCACCGACCAGGCCGCCGACTACATATATGAAATATTCGCCCGCTGCTTCTTTTCGGAGGAGACCCGCCGGGTGGCCGACGCCGCGCGTGGTCTGACCCGCCTGGCGGCCCACCGACCCGCCGACCCCGAGCGCCACAGGGCAGCCCTCGAAGCCGCCCGGACCAAGCTGCTGGCGAAATATCCGCAACTCAACAACGCTCTTGCTTACAATGGAATCTGTAGCATTTGACCCCGCGCTGGTCGATGAGGGGCTCGACCTCCTCACCGACAGCCGCTCGCTGGCCGACCCGGCCCGCACTCTGTTTTTCGCTTTGCAGACCGCCGTTGCCGACGGCCACCGATACATACCCGAACTCTACGCCCGCGGGGTGCGCCGCTTCATGGTCAGCCCCTCGTTCGATGGTGACTTCCCCGGCGCCACATTCTACACTGCCGAGCCCCTGGAGGCGCTCCAGGCCCTCGGGCGGCGCAAACGCGACTCCTTCGCCGGGCCCGTGGTGGCCGTCACCGGGAGCCGCGGCAAGACCAAGGTCAAGGAGATGCTCAACTCCGTGCTCCGGGCCGACCGCGACATAGCCCGCTCACCCCGCAGCTATAACTCGCAGATCGGTGTGCCCCTCTCGCTGTGGGGCATCACCCCGGCGACGACCCTCGGCATTTTCGAGGCGGGAATCTCCCGCCCGGGCGAGATGGAGCGGCTCCGCGGCATGCTTCGCCCCGACGTGGCCGTGATCACCAACGTGCTCTCCGACCATGCCGAGGGGTTCGCCTCCCGCTCCGAGAAGCTCGCCGAGAAGATGAGGCTCGCCGAGGGGGCCGCGGCCGTGGTGTTCCCCTGGGACGACGCCGAAATCCGCGCCGCCGCCGAGGCGCTCCCCGGCTCCCCGAAGCTCTACGGATGGTCGCTCACCGACCCCGCGGCGCCGGTTTACCGCCCCGCCTCGCTCTTCCCCCTTTCCGACCCGCGGGAGGTGGAGAACGCCGCGTCGACCCTCGCCGCGATGCTCGCCTTAGGTATCCCGGCCGACGAGGCCGACCGCCGCATAGGGGGCGTGCGCAGCGTGGGCACCCGCCTCGAAGTGGGGGAGGGTGTCAACCGCTGCCTGGTGCTCAACGATGATTATACCTGCGACCTCCACTCGCTTCGCCCCGCCCTGGAGTTCATGGCGCGGCGCCGCTCGCCGGGGCTCCGCTCCACGGTGGTGCTCTCCGACGTGAGCCACGAGTCGCTCGCGCCCGCCGAGGCTTACGCGGCCATAGCCCGGCTGCTCCGGCAGTTCGGCGTAACGCGGCTCATCGGCGCCGGGAGCGAGATTTCGGCCCACGCCGCGGCTTTCGAGAGGCTCGACTGCCGTTTCTTCCCCTCGGCCGAGGCCATGGAGGAGGGGCTCACCCCCTCCGACTTCAACAACGAGTTCGTGCTCCTCAAGGGGCGCGACGGCGCCGGGTTCCCTGAGCTGCTCCGCAAGCTGGAGGCCCGCACCCACGAGACGGTGCTGGAGGTGAACCTCGACGCCCTGGTGAGCAATTTCAATGTTTACCGCTCGAAGTTGCGACCCGGCACCGGGCTGGTGGCCATGGTCAAGGCTTCGGGCTACGGCGCCGGGGCCTACGAGGTGGCCCGCACGCTCCAGACCCACGGCGCGGCCTACTTCGCCGTGGCCGTGCTCGACGAGGGGGTCGACCTCCGAGCCGCCGGAATCACCGTGCCCATCATGGTGCTCAACCCCAAGGTGCTCAACTACCCCCTCCTCTTCGCCAACCGCCTGGAGCCGGAGATATTCAGCTTCGAGATCCTCGACGAGATTATCGCCGAGGCCGCGAAGTTGGGCGTCACCGACTACCCGGTGCACATCAAGCTCGACACCGGAATGCACCGCCTGGGATTCTTCGAGGAGGAGCTTCCCCGGCTCATCGAGCGGCTGAGGGGGCAGAACCGCGTAAGGGTGGCATCGGTGTTCTCGCACCTCGCGACCGCCGACTGCCTCGACATGGACGAGCACACTGAGGCGCAGCTGCGCCTGTTCGACCGCTGCTCGAAGCTCATCGTCGACGCTTTCCCCGGCCACAAGGTGCTCCGCCATGTGCTCAACACCGCCGGAATAGCGCGCTTCCCCCAGTACCAGTATGACCTCTGCCGCCTGGGAATCGGCCTCTACGGCATCCCCTCGGTGGGACACGGACTGGAGGAGGGGCTCCGCCCGGTGTCGGCCCTGAAGTCGGTGGTCATCGCGCTCCGCGACTACCCCGCGGGCACCGCCATCGGCTACGGACGCCGCACAATACTCGACCGCGACACCACCATCGCGACCATACCCGTCGGGTACGCCGACGGGGTCGACCGCCATATGGGGCGCGGCAACAGCTCCTTCATTGTCAACGGGGTGGCGTGCCCCACGGCCGGAAACATCTGCATGGACCTCTGCATGCTCGACGTCGGCCCCCTGCTCCGCGCCGGGGGGAGCGTCAAGGTGGGCGACCAGGTGGAGATTTTCGGCCCGGAGAACCCCGCCGCCAACCTCGCCGAGGTACGCGACACGATACCCTACGAAATACTTACGTCGGTGAGCCCCCGAGTGCGCCGCATCTATTTCCGCGAATCATGATGATTATTAAACATATGCGCCTGATATGCGCCCTGATATGCGCTATGGTGTGCGCCGCGGCCTCCCTCGCCGCCTCGGCGGCCGCGAGGGTGAGCTTGCTCACCGCCGACCCGGGGGCCGACATCTACCAGCTCGAAGGGCACACCGCCCTGCGCGTCACCGTGCCGGGCGAGTACGACCTGGCGGTCAACTGGGGGGTGTTCGACTTCAAGGCCCCGAACTTTGTGTACCGCTTCGTGAAGGGGGAGACCGACTATATGTGCGCCGCCTACCCCGTGTCGCTCTTCTTCAACGAGTATGCCCGCGAGGGTAGGAGGGTCACCGAGCAGGTGCTCGACCTCACCCCCGAGCAGGCCGCGAGGGTCGACGAGCTGGTGAGGGAGAACCTCCTGCCCGAGAACCGCGTGTACCGCTACAACTATGTGCTCGACAACTGCGCGACCCGCCCCCTGGCGATTATTGAGAAAGCCTTGGGCGATACCCTCGCGTTCAGCGCTCCGGCCGACTTCGCCTACGGCGAGACGGGGCGCTCCGAGGCCGACTACGCCGACGGCTCGCCCGACACGTTCCGCCGCGAGATGACGCGCTACCACCGCGCCTACCCCTGGTACCAGTTCGGCATCGACCTGGCCCTCGGCTCGGGTATCGACCGCCCCGTCACACCCCGCGGTCGCGGCTTCGCCCCGGTTTATCTCCGCGAGCTGATGGCGGGGGCCACGCTCCCCGCCGACTCCGCCGGGACTCGCCGCCCGGCGGTGAGTTCCGAGTGGGTGATTCTCGAAGGGCGCCCCGGGGGAGTTTGCGCCGCGCCCACCCCCTGGCCCCTGACCCCGGTGGCGGTGTCGGTGGTGGTGTTCGCCGCGGCCGCGGCGCTGAGCTGGCGCGACATACGCCGCGGCAGGGTCAGCCGGTGGTTCGACAGCGTTCTGTTCGGGCTGTTCGGCCTTACGGGGTGCGTGCTGGCGTTCCTGATATTCGTCAGCAGCCACGAGGCCACCTCCCCCAACTACCTCTTCCTGTGGCTTAACCCGCTCTGCCTCCTCGCCGCGGTCGGGGAGTGGATAAAATGTTGCCAACGTGCGGTTTATTGCTATCATTTTTGTAACTTCGCGGCTGTGCTTCTGCTTCTGGCGGGGCACCATTTCTTCGGGCAGGCCTTCAACGCGGCCTTCCCGTGGCTTACCCTGGCCGATTTAACGCGGTCAGCCACATATATTTACATCAACCGTGCGCGACGCTAAGAAGAAAAGAATATCGACTTCGGTAGCGGCCATTCTCGTGGCCGCGGCCTCTGTCGCGCAAATCGCCGTGGCCCAGGCTACGGCGCCCCGCCGCCCGCAGCTTGTGGTCGGAATCCTCGTGGAGGGGCTCAACGACGACTACCTGCGGCTGCTCCGCGACCACTTCACCGACGGCGGTTTCCGCCGCCTGATGGCCGAGGGGGTCACCATCAACGCCCTCGACTACGGCGCGCCGCTCGACGGCGCCGCCTCCGCCGCCGTGGTGTTCACCGGGGCCGAGCCGTACGTGAGCGGCATCCCCGCCTCGAAGGTGTTCGACTCCTCGACCCGCAGGGCGCGTTCGGTGCTCTTCGACGCCGAAACCATAGGCAACTACACCTCCGAGACCCTCTCGCCGAAGAATCTCGCCGTCAGCACCCTGGCCGACGAGCTCCGCATCGACACCGGGGGGCTCGGCTACGCCTACGCCATAGCCGCCGAGCCGGAGCAGGCCGTGATTATGGCCGGACACGCCGGCAACAGCGCCTTCTGGGTGACCGACGATACCGGGAAGTGGGCCACCACAACCCACTACAAGGACCTCCCCGCGCCCCCGCAGAACATCAACCACCGCGCGGCGCTCGAATACCGCCTCGACACCCTGGCGTGGACCCCGGTGGTCCCCACCGACAAGCTCCCCGACCTCCCCTCCTACAAGAAGCTATACCCCTTCCGCCAGATTTTCCCCCGCGGCAACGCCAACCGCTTCAAGGCTTACAAGGCCTCGCCGATGGCGAACGCCGACATCACCGCGCTGGCCGAAGAGTACATAAAGACCCTCACCCTCGGGCGCCGCGAGGCCACCGATATGCTCTCGCTGGGCTACACGCTCAACCCCTACAACTACGGGCGCGAGGCCGACTCGCGCGCCGAGCTGATGGACGGCTACCTGCGCCTCGACCGCGACCTTTCGGCCCTCTTCGCGACCATCGAGCGCCAGGGCCCGGGCATGGACAAGACGCTGGTGTTCCTGGCCGGAACCCCCGCCGCGAGGCGCCAGCGCCGCGACGACGACCGATGGAACCTGCCCGGCGGCGAATTTTCGTCGCGCAAGGCGGTGTCGCTGCTGAATATGTACCTGATGGCCATCCACGGCAACGGCGACTGGGTCGACGGCTACCACGACGGCCAGCTTTACCTCAACCGCAAACTCATAAAGGAGCGCGACAAGGATCTTGAGGCGCTCCGCAAGGAGGCCGCGCGCTTCCTCACCCGCATGAGCGGGGTCCGCGAGGCGTGGACCATCGACGAAATCCTCGACAATACCGCCGGGGGGAACGCCGAGGCCATGCGCCGCAACATAGCCCTCCCGGTGGCCGGCGACGTGTTCGTCACCATCGCCCCCGGATGGCAGGAACTTGACGACGACAACGATACCGAACGCCCGGTGACCACCGTGCGCTCGGTGCTGCCCACCGCTCCGGCCTTCATCCTGGCCCCCGGAGTCGCCCCGAGGGAAATCGACACCCCGGTCGACGCCCGCGCGCTCGCCCCGTCGGTGGCCGGAATACTGCGCATCCGCGCTCCCAACGCCGCCGCCATCCCCAGGCTGAAGCTCTGAGGCGCCTGTTTAAAAATTCAAACAGTTTCCGGGTCCCGCCCCGCCGCGAACAATTCCGGCGCCTCCGGCGTTTTTCATCCCGGTTAAGCCTCTTTTCAGTCAAGCGGGGGAGCATCCCCCGGCGAGTTAAAAAAAATGTGCGCGGTGCGCCGCGTCGCCAATCAAGTAATTTCAACTATTCCACAATTATGTCTCTGACCACCTTTTTAGGGAAGATTTTCGGCAACAAGTCGCAGCGCGACCTGCGCGAAATCAAACCCATCGTAGATAAAATCAACGCTCTCGGCCCCGGCCTCAAAGAGCTCACCAACGACGAGCTCCGCCACAAGATCGACGAGGTGCGCGCCGACATCGCCGCCGCCATCAAGCCCGACGAGGACGCCGTCGCGGAAATCCGCGGCCGCGTCGAGGACCTCCCCTTCGACCAGCGCCAACCCCTCTGGGACGACATCGACCGCCACGAGAAAAACATACTCGACACCCTCGAAACCGAGCTGGAGAAGCACCTCCCCATCGTGTTCGCCACCATGCGCGAAACCGCGGCCCGCTTCGCCGCCAACGAAACCGTCGAGGTGACCGCCACCGACATGGACCGCGAGCTCGCCGCCCAGGGGCGCGACTTCGTGACCATCGAGGGTGACAAGGCCCTCTGGAAGAACCACTGGCTCGCAGGAGGCAACGAAATCCACTGGGACATGGTGCACTACGACGTGCAGCTCATCGGCGGCACGGTGCTCACCCAGGGCAAGATCGCCGAGATGGCCACTGGTGAGGGTAAGACCCTCGTGGCTACCCTCCCGGTGTTCCTCCGCTCGCTCTCGAAGCGCGGCGTGCACGTCGTTACCGTCAACGACTACCTCTCCAAGCGCGACTCCGAGTGGATGGGCCCGCTCTATATGTTCCACGGCTCGACTGTCGACTGCATCGACAAGCACCGCCCCAACACCCCCGCCCGCCGCAAGGCTTACGAGTGCGACATCACCTTCGGCACCAACAACGAGTTCGGCTTCGACTACCTCCGCGACAATATGGCAATGTCGCCCGCCGACATGGTGCAGCGCAAGCACTACTACGCGATTGTCGACGAGGTCGACTCCGTGCTTATCGATGACGCCCGCACCCCGCTCATCATCTCCGGCCCCGTGCCCAAGGGTGACGACCAGATGTTCAACGAATACAAGGGGAACGTCGAGAAGGTGTTCCAGGCCCAGCGCCGCCTCGTGACCCAGATTCTCTCCGAGGCCAAGGAGAAAATCAAGTCCGACGACAAGGATGTGCGCAAGGAGGGTGAGCTCCTGCTGTTCCGCGCCTACAAGGGACTCCCCAAGTACGGCCCCCTGATCAAGTTCCTCAGCGAGGAGGGTATGAAGAACGCCCTGCTCAAAACCGAGGCGTACTACCTCCAGGACAACTCCCGCGAGATGCCCAAGGTGACCGACCCCCTCTACTTCGTGATCGACGAGAAGAACCGCTCCGTTGAGCTTACCGACAAGGGCTTCGACGTGCTCACCGACCGCAACCAGGACCCCCAGTTCTTCGTGCTCCCCGACATCGCCGCCAAGCTCTCCGAGCTGGAGAACGTGGCCGACCTCGCCGAGCGCCAGGAGAAGAAGGACGCCGCGATGGCCGACTACGCCGTCAAGGCCGAGCGCGTGCACACCGTGAACCAGCTCCTGAAGGCTTACGCCCTCTTCGAGAAGGATAACGAATATGTGATCGACGACAACAAAATCAAAATCGTCGACGAGCAGACCGGCCGTATCATGGAGGGTCGCCGCTACTCCGACGGCCTCCACCAGGCCATCGAGGCCAAGGAGGGCGTGAAGGTCGAAGCCGCCACCCAGACCTTCGCGACCATCACCCTGCAGAACTACTTCCGTATGTACCACAAGCTCTCCGGCATGACCGGTACCGCTGAAACCGAGGCGGGCGAGCTCTGGGACATCTACAAGCTCGACGTGGTGACCATCCCCACCAACCGCCCCGTGGCGCGCAAGGATATGGACGACCGCGTTTACAAGACCAAGAAGGAGAAGTACGCCGCCGTGATCGACGAAATCGTGCGCCTGCGCGACGCCGGCCGCCCCGTGCTCGTCGGCACCACCTCGGTCGAAATCTCCGAGCTCCTCTACCGCATGCTCCAGATGCGCCATATCGACGCCCAGGTGCTCAACGCCAAGCTCCACCAGAAGGAGGCGCAGGTTGTGGCCCTCGCCGGCCGTCCCGGCACCGTGACCATCGCCACCAACATGGCCGGCCGCGGTACCGACATCAAGCTCACCCCCGAGGTCAAGGAGGCTGGGGGTCTGGCCATCATCGGCACCGAGCGCCATGAGAGCCGCCGCGTCGACCGCCAGCTCCGAGGCCGTTCGGGCCGTCAGGGGGATCCGGGCTCGTCGGTGTTCTACGTTTCGTTCGAGGACCAGCTGATGCGCCTCTTCGCGACGGACCGCGTGATGAAGATGCTCGACACCCTCGGCCTCAAGGAAGGTGAGATGATCGAGAGCAAGATGGTGACCCGCGCCATCGAGAACGCCCAGAAGCGAGTCGAGGAGAATAACTTCGGCATCCGCAAGCGCCTGCTCGAATACGACGACGTGATGAACAAGCAGCGCACATATATATATAACCGCCGCCACCACGCGCTGCTCGGCGAACGAGTCGGTATCGACATCGCCAATATGATGTACGACCTCATCGAGAACCTCGTGCAGCAGTACGACCAGCCGACCGACTTCGAGGAGCTGCAGCTCGAACTGATGCGCTCCATGACCCTCGAAGCCCCCTTCACCGCCGAGCAGTTCGCCTCGATGAGCATGGAGGAGAAGGTCGAGAAGCTGTATGCCGCGGCCAACGAGACCCTCGACCGCCGCTCGCAGCGCATCACCGAGGTTGCCATGCCCGTAATCAAAGAGTGGGTCGAGAACCGCGGCGCCACCGGCCTGATCATGGTGCCCGTGACCGACGGCAAGCGCATCTTCAACCTCCGCGCCGACATCAACGAGGCATACAACACGCAGTGTCGCTCGATCGTCAAGGAATGGCATAAGGCCGTGCTCCTGGTGACCATCGACGAGCTCTGGAAGGAACACCTCCGCGAACTCGACGACCTGCGCCAGAGCGTGCAGAACGCCTCCTACGAGCAGAAGGACCCGCTGGTAATCTACAAGGTAGAGTCGTTCCACCTCTTCGAGCGCATGCTCAACGCGCTGAACTCCAAGACCCTCGCCGCCCTGATGCGCGGCCACATATTCGTGCAGGAGGCACCCCGCGCCTCCGACGCCACCCTCGAATCGGAGCAGAAAGCCGCCGCTGAGGCCTCCGAGGAGCAGCCCGCCGAAAAGCCCGCGGCTCCCGCTCCCGCCCCGAAGCCCCAGCCCGAGGTGCGCCGCGCGATGCCCGAGCGCCCCAACGACTACTCGCAGTACACCGCTTCGAAGGAGGGTCTTCCCGGCGAGGCTGAGAACCGCGCCGCCTCGGCCGGCGCTTCGCGCGGCCCCGCCCGCCAGCAGCCCGCGAAGGCCGCTCCCCGCGTGGGTCGCAACGACCTCTGCCCCTGTGGCTCCGGCAAGAAGTTCAAGAACTGCCACGGCAAAAACGCCTGACACCCTCTAACTCCCAAATGAGCTATTATTATGGCTGAATCAACGAACAACCCCGGCGGACAGACGCTCAACGAGCGTCTGCGCCGCGCCGCGGAGATGGCGCGCCAGCGCTCGGGCGAGCCGGTGCCCCCCGCCGCTCCCCAGGTCCCGGAAACACCCAAGGCTCCGCAGACCCCGACCCCGGCTTCCGCCACCCCGGAACCCCCGAAGGCCCCGAGGCCCCCGTTCTACGAGGGTGACCGCTCCGGCGACGCCCCCCGCAAGGCTCCCGAGGCTCCCGCCGAGCCTCCCCGCCGCCCCCGCCCCGTTGAGGAATATTACACC
>CAJUKE010000032.1 GCA_910587075.1 uncultured Muribaculaceae bacterium | reverse complement strand
AGCGCATTATACGGTTAACCCACCATCCTCACCAACCGGAAAAATCTACTGACCCGAAGGTTCGGCGAAGGTTCTGTCCGAAGGTTTCGCTCGGAGGCGTGGTTGGGCGTAGAGAAAAAGAAAGAGCCGCTCCCCGGCGATCGGGGGGCGGCTCTGGTTCATTCGCGGCAACGCCGGATGGCGTCGCTGCTATGCGGGTCGTTGATTAGTCTTCAACGATGGTTACGCAGCGGTCGAGGGTGAGGCACTTGTCACCGAGGTCAACGCGGTTGCCGTTGTTGGTGGTGGTGGTGAACTGACCTTCGTTAACGCCGTAGCGAACGAGCTGCTTGGCAACGGTGTTGGCGCGGTTCTCGCGGAGGCGCTTGTTGACAGCGTCGGTGCCGGTGTAGTTGTCAGCCCAGCCGGTAACGGTGTACTTCTTGTTGGTGTCGCCCTTCATAACGTTGGCAACGGACTGGAGGACCTTGCGGTCAACCGAAGTCAGACGGTACGAACCGATGGGGTAGTAGATGGTGGCCAGGGGAGCGGCGGGAACCTTCTCGACAACCTTTTCAACGGGACGGTTGAGGCAAGCCTTGAGCTGGGCTTCGAGGTCGGCGATGCGGGCGTCGGCAGCCTGGAGGCGTGCGCGGTATTCGTCGCAGTTTTCAGCAGGGGGGCAAACGGGAACGATAGGAGCGGTCCAGTCAACCTTGCCGAGCTTGATGGTGGCGGTGAGGAGGGCTTCGGCGTAGATAGCGGTGCCGTTGTCGCCGTCGAGGTGGTTGTCGAAGGCGGTAGCGCGCAGGTCAAGACCGAGAGCGAAGCGCTTGCTGATGTTGAACTCCTGGGTGAGGCCAGCGCGGATGGCGATCACGCGGTCCTGGCCGCGGTGCCACTTAGCTTCCTTGTCGTCGCCCTTCGCGAACTTCACGAAGTCCCAGTAGAGACCGCCGCCAGCGTAGATGTAGGCGTTGTAAACGCGGTTGGGGTTGTAGCCGCACCACCAGTGGGAGAGGTTCAGCATTACGTCGAAGGTAGCGCCGAAGTAGTTGGCCTTGGTCTTGTTGTACTGGTCCTTGATGAGCTTGCCCTCTTCAACAACGCCGTAGGGGAAGTTGAAGTGACCGGGCTGGGTCAGACCCTTGACCGACATAAAGTCACCGCCGATGCGGGCACCCAGCAGGGGGGAGAACCACTTGCCGATTTCGAGAGAAGCGGCGGGAGCGAAACGGTCGCCGAAGTTGCGATGGCTGTCGTAGGAGGTGAAACCTACGCCTGCGCCACCTTCAAGCTGGATGAACCAGTTGTCTTTGAAACGGTTGAAGGTGTAGCCCTGTGCGGGGTCCTCCACATAGGTAACCTCCTGAGCATTCTGTGCGGAAGCGCTGATGGCGACCATAGCGCAGCCGAATGCTAAAATTAAACTCTTCTTCATAGAAAATCTGTAAAAAAAGTAGTGATGATTAATTGTTTTCTGTTGAGTGTTGAGAGAGTGGCTATTTCACACGCTTTCAGTCGTTAACAGACTTTCGGCTATGCCTGACTCGTCCCGCGGCGCTTCCGTCGCGAGGATTTTGTCTGAAATTTTGCGCTAAGTTAAGCATATTTTTTCAAATATTTCACATTTGCGTTGTCTTTTTAACGCCGTCGGAAGCTTTTTTGTTTACGCTCTGCCCGGAAAAATGGGGACGTTCTGGAAAAATATATGTTAAAAATCCATTTTTGGCCATTTCAGCCACATATTGAGGTTAAAAATGCGAACCCCTCGGCCGGCCGGTGTGAGTCCGGCGGCCGAGGGGTCGGCTTGGCTTCGGGTATGGGTTACCCGTTGTTAGTCAGGAACGTTATTGATTAGATGCGCCCGAGGAATTTCAGAACCTGCTCAAGGATGTTCTGGGCGGTGAAGCCGAACTTCTCGTCGAGCACCTTGTAGGGGGCGGAAGCGCCGAAGTGGTCGAGGCCGAACACTTTGCCGCGGGGGCCTACGACACCCTGGAGGGTCGAGGGGAGCCCGGCGGTGAGGCCGAACACGGGGGTGCCTTCGGGGATAACGCTTTCGCGGTATTCCTCGCTCTGCTCCTCGAACAGGCCGATCGAGGGCACGGAAACCACGCGGCAGGGTACCTCGCCGGCTTCAAGCTGGGCGGCTACCTCGCAGAGGAGCGACACCTCGGAGCCGTTGGCAACGAGCACTACCTGGGGGTGGGGGGTATCCATTACGACGTAGCCACCCATGCGGGCGCCCTTGGCCTCCTCGAAGCGGTCGCCGGTGGCGGCGGGGAGGTCGGGGATGTTCTGGCGCGAGAGGATCAGGGCCGTGGGGGTCGACTGGTTCTCCATCGCCATCTGCCAGCATACGGAGGTCTCGATGGCGTCGGCGGGGCGCAGAACGAGCACCGAGGGCTTGCCGGCGAAGTTCTTGAGCTGCTCCATCAGGCGGATCTGGGCTTCCTGCTCGACGGGTTCGTGGGTGGGGCCGTCCTCACCTACGCGGAACGCGTCGTGGGTCCAGATGTACTTCACGGGGAGCTCCATCAGGGCGGCCATGCGCACAGCGGGCTTCATATAGTCGGAGAACACGAAGAAGGTGCCGCAGGCGCCGATCACGCCGCCGTGGAGGGCGATACCGTTCATAATCGAGGCCATGGTGAGCTCTGATACGCCGGCGTGGAGGAAGGCGCCCGAGAAGTCGCCGTTGGTGAAGGGGTGGGTGTTCTTGAGGAAGGCGTCGGTCTTGTCGGAGTTGGCCAGGTCGGCCGAGGCGCAGATCATGTTGCCTACCTCCTTGGCGAGGGTGGCGAGCACGGCGCCGGAGGCTGCGCGGGTGGCGCTGCCGGGCTTTTGGGCTATGGCGCGGTAGTCGATCGCGGGGAGCTTGCCGTTGAGGTAGTCGTCGAGCTCCTTGGCGAGTTCGGGGTTGGCCTTGGCCCATTCGGCTTCGGCGGCCTTGCGCTCGGCGCAGATTTTGCGGAGCTCCTCGTTGCGGTCGGCGTAGAGCTTTTCAACCTCGGCGGGAATCTTCCAGGGGTCGGCGGGGTCGGCGCCCAGGTTGGCGAGGGTCTTGTCGAGGTCGGCGCCGGCGGCGGTCAGGGGCTGGCCGTGGGTCGAGCACTGGCCCTCGTAGTTTGAGCCGTCGGCCTTGACGGCGCCGCGGCCCATGACTGTGTTGCCTATGATGATTGTCGGGCGCTTGTCCTCCTTGATGGCGGCTTCGAGGGCTCCGGCGATGGCCACGGGGTCGGTGCCGTCGATTTCGAGCACGTTCCAGTGCCAGGCGCGGTACTTCATGGCCACGTCCTCGCGGTCAACGGCGTCAACGTAGGTCGAGAGCTGCACGCGGTTGCTGTCGTAGAACATAATGAGGTTGCTCAGGCCGAGGTAACCGGCTATGCGGCCGGCGCCCTGGGAGATTTCCTCCTGGATGCCGCCGTCGGAGATGAAGGCGTAGGTCTTGTGGGAAACGACGTCGCCGAAGCGGGCCTGGAGGAAGCGCTCGGCAATGGCGCAGCCGACGGCCATGGTGTGGCCCTGGCCGAGGGGGCCGGAGGTGTTCTCAACGCCGCGGGTGGGGTCGAGTTCGGGGTGTCCCGGGCAGGCGCTGCCCCACTGGCGGAGCTGCTTGAGCTCGTCGACGGTGTATTTGCCGGTGAGGGCGAGCACCGAGTAGAGCATCGGCGACATATGGCCGGGGTCGAGGAAGAAGCGGTCGCGGGCAAACCAGGTGGGGTCGTCGGGATCGGTCACCAGGAATTTCGAGTAGAGCACGTTGGCGAAGTCAGCTCCGCCCATGGCGCCGCCGGGGTGGCCCGACTTGGCTTTCTCAACCATCATCGCGGAGAGCACTCGGATGGTGTCGGCCGCGCGGTTCATAACGGGGGTTTCCATATAGTTTTAGTGTTAGTAAGAAGATAGTCTTAATAATTTCACGCAAACTTAGCCAAAAATCACGAGATAGAGGGTCAAAATTAGGCGGATTGGGGGGAAATGTTGAGAAAAACGACACCGCGCGCGGTTCTGCCGGTGGTTCCGGCTACCGCGCGCGGTGTTATCGGGTGTTTCGGCGTGGCTTGGTGGCCGCGCCGTGTGATGGGTTGGGGTCAGATGGCGTTGAGCACCTCTTCGGCCTCCTCGGTGGTCTTGATGTCGGTGTTGACGTTCTTCGAGCCGATCAGGGCGTAGAATAGGATGTAGGCGGCGCAGCCGAGCACTACGAAGTAGCTCGTCAGGTAGGAGCCGGCGATGTCGGCCACCCAGCCCTGGAGGGCCACCATTACGGCGCAGCCGAATACCATGGTCATGAACGCGCCGGAGGCGATGGAGGTGTACTTGCCGAGGCCTTCAACCGCCATGTTGAAGATGCCGCCCCACATTACGGAGGTGCAGAGGCCCACGAGGATGAAGCCCAGGATGCCCACGGGTACCTCGGCCCAGATCATGGAGACGTCGGACCAGTTGATGCCGGGCATATTGATGGTCCAGGTGGAGGGGGCGAGCATGCCGAAGAGCACCAGAGCGAGGGTGGCGGTCGACACGGTGGCGATCATGGCGCGCGAGGATACCTTGCCGCCGATGGAGCCGCCCACGAAGCGGCCTACGAGCATCAGGAGCCAGTAGATGGCCACGATCTGGCCTACGATGTTGGCGTCCATACCCATGCCGGGGGTGGCGGCGGTGGGTTCGCTGGTGAGGTACTGGAGGATGTAGGTGGGGGTGCCTACCTCGATGCCCATGTAAAGGAAGATGGCGAGGATGCCGAGCTTGAAGTGGGTGAAGGAGAAGGCGCTGTGCTTGTCCTTGACGGCGGTTTTCTTGGCTGCGGCTTTCTTGCCCACGTTGTCGGGCTCCTCGATTTTGCTGAAGAAGATCACCACGAAGGCCACGATGAAGATCGCGCCGGCGATGAAGAGGGCGGGGGTGGCGTCGGCCACTTTGGCCTTGGCGGCGTCGCCGATGAGGGCGCCCATGAGGATGTACACTGCCACAGCCGCGGCGCTGTTGAACACGCCGCCAGTCTGGATCAGCTGGTTACCCTTGTTGCCGCCGCCGCCGAGGGTGTTGAGCATGGGGTTGACAACGGTGTTGAGCATGCACATGCAGAAGCCGGAGATGAAGGCGCCTGCCAGGTAGACGGCGAAAGCGCAGCTCTGCATGCTCTCCCAGCCGCTCATCCACTGGACGAAGATGCCCACGATGCCGACCACGAGCGCCATAAGGGCGGTGGCCTTGTAGCCGTAACGCTTGATGAGCATGCCGGAGGGGATGCCCATAACCAGGTATGCGATAAAGTTTCCGTAGTTGCCGATCTGCGACTCGAAGTTAGTGGCTCCGAACTGGTTCTTCACAATCACCGCCATCGGCGAGCAGAGATTGGTTACGAACGCAATCATCGCGAACAGGGCTATCATAATGATGATGGCGCCCCACTGTTTGTGCTGATTACTCATGTTAATCTAAGGAAAAAGTTGGTTTGTTTATTAGGTTTTGGAATATATCTGCTTGTTGGTTGTACGTTTTTTACATGGTATCGATTCGGCAGATTGCCATATCACAAACAGCCGTTTCACTATAAGTAGGTCGTGAAAATTATTACCAACTAAGAATTATTTTGTTTTTTATACTTCAGACGGAGTCTTTTTGCCGTCTTTATCTCTCATCTTCAGTCGTGTAGCTCGCTACACTCCTTCATCTTCGAGAAAAATCCGGCTAAAAACCCTCTCGTCGGAAGTATAAAATAATTTCCACGACCTACTTATTCGGGCATAAAGTTAGCGCTTTTTCGCGGAATAGCCGCGGAAAAGCGCTAACTTTTTTATCATAGATAGGTTTCCCTGAGATTTTTTAGCCTGTGGAGGCGCGCCGTCAGTAGGCCCTCTCGCCGAAAATAGCGGAACCCACGCGCACAATGGTCGCGCCCTCCTCGACGGCTACGGGGTAGTCGCCGCTCATCCCCATCGACACCTCTGTGAAGCCCCTCAGGTCGGGGCAGAGCCGGAGGGCCGAATCAAACAGTGAGCGGATGGCGCGGAAGTCGGCCCGTACCCTTTCGGCGTCGTCGGTGTTGGAGGCCATGCCCATAATGCCGCATATGTGGGTGGCTTTCAGGGCCTCGAAGCGGCGCTCGCGGAAATAGGCTTCGAATTCTTCGGCCGAAAGCCCGGTCTTGGTTTCCTCGCGGGCGACGTGTACCTGGAGGAGCACCGGCTGGACGAACCCCTGGGCCTCGGCCTCCCGGTCGATAGCGGCCAGGAGCCGCTCCGAGTCGACGCTCTCGATGAGGGCGGGGCGGAGCCGGAGCAGCTGGCGCACCTTGTTGGTCTGCAGATGGCCAATGAAATGCCAGCGCAGCCCGGGGCACTCGTCGGCTCCGAGCGCCGCCACCTTGGCCTGCAACTCCTGTACGCGGCTTTCGCCGAAGAGGCGCTGGCCGCCGCGGTAGGCTTCCAGGATGTTGTCAAGAGGGTGGAATTTCGACACGGCGACGAGCTCCACGCCCTTGGGGAGCGTGCGCTTCACGGCGTCGACGCGGCTCGATATTTCGGAAATCTCAGCCATCGCGGGGCGGGTTATTCTGCCTTGGGGGCGTTTTCGGGTTTGTCGCCGAGGTTCACGCGGTAGACGTCCATATAGGCGGTCTCGGTGATCGACACGATGTCGAAGTCGGCCATGGTGCCCTTCATGCCGTCCATGAAGTTGTCATACGCGCCCTTGAAGTCGCTGCCCGACACGAGGATCTGCGAAACGGACTTCTTCTCGGCCGCGGTCTTTTCGTCGATCGTGATGAAGGCCACCTTCACCAGGTACCATTTGTCGGCGGTGTCGTCCCAGAAAATTTCGGAAATCTTGGTAGACTTGGCGGAGCTTACGGTGAGTTCGCCGGAAACGAATGGGGTGAGCTCCTGCGTGATGCGGGCCACGGCCTCGGTGATCGAGAGCGCGTCGACCAGGTAGGGCTCGGTTACTTTCTTTATGGCGCCGTTTTCCATCGTTTTGTCGAAACGGGCCTTGCATTCTATCCAGTTTGCCATCGGGGTAATTCTTGATTATTTGTGGTTTTGGGTTGAAACGCGTAATTTCGCGGGGTGCCCCGGAAATTAGCGGCCACAAAATTACAAAAAAATCCCGCAAAAAGTCCTATCGGTTCTATAAAAACAACCCCCTGGAGACTATAAATAAATATGACCGAAAACAACGAGAATAATGGCGTGAAAGAAGAGCGCCGACGCGCTCCCCGGGGCTTCTTTCCCCGTGTGTGGGACCTCTACGCGGGAGGGTTCCGGGAGATGACCGTGGGGCGCAAGCTGTGGGCGATAATACTTATAAAACTGGCCATCATGTTCCTGGTGTTCAAGCTTTTCTTCTTCCCCGACAAGCTTAAGGAGGAGTACGACACCGACGCCGAGCGCGCCGCCGCCGTGCGCACCACCCTCACCGACCCCACCCGCCGCTAAACCCCTCGCCCCCCCCTCAGCTACCATAAACCCACGCCCTCCGGGCGCTCCCGAGCAGGGCGGTGCCCCCTGTATCCCCACGCTCCGGCACCTGACGGTGCCTCCTCGTGGGGTTCACGCATGGACCCGCGCCCTCCTGGCGCTCTCTCATGGCGCCATATCGCAACAACATCACATCCCTACATCATCGCGTAGTGCTGCCCACTTGCCTCCCAGCCAATGTCCGGGACTACACGTTTCCGGCACTATCAGTTCATCCCAACAACCACAAATCTACGCCCTCCTCCAGCGGCCAAGAAACCACGCCCATCCCTGGTACCATAAACCCGCGCCCTCCGGGCGCTCCCGAGCGGGGCGGTGCATCTCCTATCCCCACGCTCCGGCACCTGACGGCGCCTCCTCGTGGGGTTCACGCACAAACCCGCACCCTCCGGGCGCTCTATAATAGACTCCGACAAGCTCTATGTAGAGGGCTGAGTGTTGACACATACCCCGTATTGAGAAGCATACTCCATATTGAGATGTGCGTGGTGTGGGACGGGAACAATCCGTCCAGATGGCAGTGGGATTGTGGCTGGGTGACAGGTGGGTTGCGATGTACGAACGCCACTGGAACTCATTGCCGTATGGTATGTGGATAGAGCTTGATGTGCGCAGTCTCGGAAGGTGGCTGGGTGACAGGTGGGTTGCGATGTATGAACGCCACTGGAACTCATCGCCGTAAGGTATGTGGGTAGAGCTTGATGTGCGCAGTCTCGGATGGTGGCTGGGTGGCAAAAGGGGCGCGATGTATGCAGGCCGCATACGATTATGGGGCTGTGAGGGGTGTGAGAGCGCCCGGAGGGTGCGGGTCTGTGCGTGAACCCCACGAGGAGGCGCCGTCAGGTGCCGGAGCGTGGGGATACAGGTGTGCGTCACCCTGTGGGAGCGCCCGGAGGGCGTGGGTTCGTGGTAGCAGATGATGAGTACGACAGCGCGGGTGTGGTAGCCGCGATTATTATAGTGGGTGAGGGCGATTATTGTGTGCGGTGTGGCGTGGTTATGACAGTTCGTCGTCGTGCCATTCAATGCCGTTTTCCCTGTAGAGCTGGCGCATTTCCCTGTAGAGCTGGCGCATTTCGTCGATGTAAGGGGTGGTGGTGTGGTGCCGCTGCTGCCCTTTGATATACTCAATGATTTTGTCCTTTTCGATAATCCCTTTCGACTCGGCAAAGTACTCCCTGCCCCATCCTTCAAACAGAGGGAAGAATCCTGACTTTTTCATCCACTGGCTTGACTTCGACTTAACCTGTTCCATCAGGGTAGCCAGGGAGATTGCCGGGTGTATGTCGACGAGCATATGCACATGGTCAGGCATCCCGTTGATTCTGTACAGTTTGCAGCGTCGGTCATTCAGCATTGACCAGATAAGGCGGTAGAGCTCTTCGGCGTGTTCCGGGGCGATGGATTTCACGCGGCCGCGGGTACCGAAAACTATATGGCTGAGCTGTAGGGTTTTGCTCATAGAGTGGGGTATCAGCCGAACTTGGAGATTTTGCGGAGCATGGGTTCGTTGAGGAGCTTGATCTGGCGGCCGTCGACGGTGATGAGTTTTTCGGAGACGAAGCCGGAAAGGGTGCGTATGGCGTTGGAAGTCGTCATGTTGGAGAGGTTGGCGAGATCCTCGCGGGCCATGTAGATGCGCAGGGTCATATTGTCCTCCTCGAAGCCGTAGTGGTCGCGGAGCACGATGAGGGCTTCGGCCAGGCGTCCGCGGATGTGCTTCTGGGTGAGGTTTACGATTTTGCGGTCGGAGCCACCCAGGTCGTGCGAGAGCTGCTGGATGAAGAACCAGGCGAGCTTTACGTTGGCGTTGATCATCTCCTCTACCAGCTTCATTGGGAGAGTTCCTACCACCGACGGCTCGATCGCTGCGGCCGACGAGTTGTAGACCTCGTTGGCGAAGTAGGCGCGGTAGCCGAAATACTGCACCGGGCGCACCAGTCGCAGAATCTGCACCCTTCCCCCGATGCCGTCCTTGAACTTCTTCACCTTGCCCGAGAGGAGGCACCAGATGAACTCCGGCTCCTCGCCTTCGGCGTAGATCATCTGGTTCTTCTTATAATTATGAATGACGAACGCGTCGATTATCCGGCGCTTCTCCTCGCTGTTAAGGATCGACCAAATTTCAGAGAGGTCTTCGCTGATTACCTTTTCAAGGGCGCTCTTAATCATAGTAGGTGGATGGTGGCAGTGATTGGACTCGCGGGTCGGCGGAGGGTTATCGGAGCCGACAAGCCGCATAACTATGTTTTATAACACAAAGATATAACATTTCCACCGCTGTTTCCAAATTTTTTCGCGAAACTTTTCTCAACGGAAGTTTTTTATGACCTTGGAGACCACGCCCCAGATGGTGAAATCGTCCTCCGGGGTGATTCGGAACGGCGGGAAGTCGGGGTTGCCCGGTCGCAGCCATATGACGCCGCGGTCCTTTTCCGAGAGGTCGAGGTATTTCATGGTGAACTCGCCGTCGAGGTACGCCACCACGATGTCGTTCTGCTTCGGTTCGAGCGCGCGGTCGATCACGATGATGTCCCCCTCGTCGATTCCGGCCTCGATCATAGACATACCGACCACGTTGGCGTAGAACGTGGCCGCGGGGTGGGGTATGAGTTCCTTGTTGAAGTCAAGGGTGCGGTCCATATAGTCCTGCGCCGGGCTTGGGAATCCGGCCCTCACGCCGGAGTCGGCGAAGGGTAGTTCGAGCTCGGTCGCGAACATGCCGCTTAGTATCTCTATTTCTTTCATTCGGTTATCTCCTATTGCGCGAAGTTACGATTTTCCCGCTTAAAAAATAATAATTGTATGATTACTCTTAAATTCTGGTCGCGGGCATACTGAACGGGAAAAAACTCCGTTATTGTAAATAATCAATCTCTTTACGGTGCCGCGGATCGCGTGTCACCCGTAATTTCTAAGGTATATAAGAATTGGCAGATAAGGAAATTAAGAAAAACGAAGCGGAGGCCGCGGGTGGTTTCCGCCTCCCATCGGTCAGGCTGGCGTTGATGCCGGTGGCCGTGTTGCTGTGCGCTATGGCGCTGCTGCTCGCTTTCGGCGGCGCCGGGGCGGTCCAGGATTACAGTCCCTGGCTCCTGTTGGGCTCCGGCCTCGTGGCCGCGGGCGTGGCCGTGGCGTTCTGCCGCTGTCCGCTCGCGAGTCTGTGGGGCGGCTTGCGCAAGAGCGGATCGCAGATCATCCCCTCCATACCCATCCTGCTTCTTATCGGCACCGTGTCGGCCACCTGGATGCTGAGCGGGGTTGTCCCGGTGCTCATCTCCTATGGGCTCCATGTGCTCAATCCGGCGCTGTTCCTGTTCACGGCCTGCGCCATCAGCGCCGTTATTTCGGTGCTGACGGGGAGCTCGTGGACCACCATCGCCACCATCGGCGTGGCGCTGATGGGGATAGGCACCGTCATGGGCTACTCGGCCGGATGGGTGGCCGGGGCCATAATCTCGGGGGCGTATTTCGGCGACAAGCTGTCGCCGCTGTCCGACACCACGGTGCTCGCCTCGTCGTCGTGCGGCGTGGAGCTTTTCCGCCACATACGCTATATGATGCTGACCTCGGCCCCGGCGATGGCGCTCGCCCTCGGGGTGTACGCCGCCGTTGGGCTCCTCGGCGATTATGGCTCGGCGGCATCCTCCGGCGACCTTTCGGACGGGCTCTCCGACGCCTTCAACCTCTCCCCCTGGCTGATGGTGGTGCCGTTGGTCACCGGGCTTATGATCGCGTTGAGGGTAAACTCCTACGCCACGCTCGGTGTGAGCTCGCTGCTCGGGCTCGCCGCGATGTTCGTGTTCCAGCCGCAAGTGGTGGACCAGATGGGCTCGGGGGCGTTTTCAGCGGCGTTCAACGTCCTCTTGGGGCCTACCCAGCTCTCCACCGGGTCGGAGCTGCTTGACTCCCTGGTTGCCACCGGGGGTATGGCCGGAATGCTCCCCACGGTGTTGCTGGTGAGCTGCGCGATGGTGTTCGGCGGGGTTATGATAGGGAGCGGGATGCTCCGCTCCATAACCGACGCCATGACGAAACGCATCCGCTCGGCACGCGCCACGGTGGCGGCTACCGTGGCCAGCGGGTTGGCGCTCAACGGTTACACAGGCGACCAGTACCTGTCGATCATACTGTCGTCCAATATGTTCCGCCCGATGTACGAGCGCAACGCCCTGGAGAGCCGCCTGCTGAGCCGCACGGTCGAGGACTCCGTGTCGGTAACCTCGGTGCTCATCCCTTGGAACTCGTGCGGCCTCACCCAGGCGACTGTGTTAGGGGTGGCCACGCTTACTTACCTTCCATTCTGCGTGTTCAACATCGTGAGCCCGCTGATGTCGCTCGGTATGGCGTGGGCCGGAATCAGAATCCGCCGCACTGTGGCCGCGGCTGTCTGAGGAGGTTTTTGGGGGTTTACGCGCCGCGGGAAACATGAAATGAGTATCTTTGTAAAAAGAAACGACCATTATGCCCAACACCCCGCCCGCGAGACCCGAATTTGCCGAAGTGCTATTGCCGCTTCCGCTGCACGCCACCTTCACCTACCGCATACCCGAGGAGTACCGGGGTGAGTTAGGTGTAGGCTTCCGCGTCGTGGTGCCTTTCGGCCGCAACAAGTTTTACACGGGCATAGTGGTGGGGTTCCCGACCTCCGCCGCCGAGGGTTTCGACATCAAGGAGATCGCCGTGGTGCCCGACCGGGCCCCGGTGGTGCGCCACCCGCAGGTGAAATTCTGGCAGTGGCTCGCCGACTATTACCTGTGCGCTCCCGGCGAGGTGTTCAAGGCGGCGGTGCCCGCCGGGCTCAAGGTCGAGAGCGAGACCTTCGTAGAGGTCAATCCCGATTACGATATTTCCGAAATGCCGCTCGCCGACGAGCGCGAGGCGGCCATTTACCAGCTCATCGACCACGAGGGGCACCTCAAGGTCGAGAGTGTGGCCAAGGAGCTGAAAGACTACAAGGGGGTTCCCGCCGCCGTGGGGCGCATGATAGGGCGGGGCGTGCTTATCATCTCCGAGAAACTCGTCGAGCGGTACCGCACGCGCTACGTCAGCCACGCGCGGATCGCCGGAGGGCGCGAGGGGCTCCCCGCCGCCTTCGCCGCCGTGAAGGGGGCCCCGAAACAGGAGGCCGTGCTGCTGGCCCTGGTGGAGCTTTCCGGCATCCAGCGCCCCGGCCCCGCGGCCGAGGTGTCGAAAGCGATGCTGCTTGAGCGCTCGGGCGTTTCGGCCGCGGTACTCTCGGCGGTCGAGAAGAAAGGGGTGATAGAGATATATAAGAAGGAGGTAAACCGGTTCCGCTTCGAGGGTAAGGCCTCCGGGGCGCTCCCACGCCTGTCGGCCCCTCAGACCGAGGCGCTCGACGCCATACACCGCTCCTGGCTTGAAAAGGAGGTGACGCTTCTCCGGGGGGTCACCTCGTCGGGCAAGACCGAGATATACATACATATAATAAATTTAGTGCTCAACCAGGGCAACCAGGTCCTGTACCTCGTGCCCGAGATCGCGCTGACCACCCAGCTTACCCGCCGCCTTCAGGAGGTGTTCGGCGAGAGGGTTGTGATCTATCACTCCAAGTTTTCCGACAACGAGCGGGTCGACATATGGAAGAAGCTTCTGCGGTCGTCGGAGCCTTGCGTCGTGATAGGGGCGCGCTCATCGGTGTTCCTTCCGTTCGCGAAACTCGGGGCGGTGATTATCGACGAGGAGCACGAGTCGAGCTTCAAGCAGTACGAGCCGGCGCCGCGCTACAACGCCCGCGACGCGGCCATGGTGCTGGCCCGAATGCACGGCGCCCGCACGCTCCTCGGCACCGCGACCCCCTCGGTCGAAACCTATTGGAAGGCACTCGAAGGGAAGTTCGGCCTCGTGGAGCTGCTGACGCGCTTCGGCGACGTCAGTCTGCCGCGCATCGAGGTGGTCGATATGCTTGAGGCCCGCAAGGCCAAGGCCACCCGCGGGGCGCTCGGGCTGCGCACCATCAAGCTGATACGCGAAAGCATCTCCAAGGGTTCGCAGGCCATACTGTTCCAGAACCGCCGCGGCTACGCCCCGGTGGCCCGCTGCAAGCAGTGCGCCTGGACCCCGCGCTGCTCGGCGTGCGATGTGGCCCTTACCTACCACCGGGCCATACGCCAGCTGCAGTGCCACTATTGCGGGGCGCTTTACCCCCTGCCGCAGGTATGCCCGCAATGCAAGGAGCCCGCGATCGAGGTGCTCGGCTACGGCACCGAGCGCGTCGAGGAGGAGCTTGCCGAGGTTTTCCCCGAAACCCGCGTGCTCCGTA
Organism: uncultured Muribaculaceae bacterium; assembly: GCA_910587075.1. Classification (GTDB taxonomy): domain Bacteria; phylum Bacteroidota; class Bacteroidia; order Bacteroidales; family Muribaculaceae; genus UBA7173. Next base: position 5,978 of record CAJUKE010000032.1, on the reverse strand, counting down.
TGGACCTCGACTCGACCCGCAACAAGGACTCCTACGAAAAGATAATCGACGATTTCTCGGCCCGCAAGGCGGGGCTGCTCGTCGGCACCCAGATGGTCACCAAGGGGCTCGACTTCGAGGGGGTTGAGACCGTGGCCGTGGTTAGTGCCGACAGCCTGATTAATTTCCCCGATTTCCGCGCCGCCGAGCGCGCGTTCAATATGCTTGAGCAGGTGTCGGGGCGCGCCGGGCGCCGCGAGGGGGCTCCCGGGCGCGTGGTCATCCAAACCACCCAGCCCGCCCACCCGGTGCTGTCGTTCGTCAAGGCCCACGACTACGAAGGGTTCTACCGCAGCGAGATTGAGGAGCGGCGCCGCTATTTCTATCCCCCCTTTGCCCGGGTGGTGAACATATACCTCAAACACCGCGACCCCGCGGCCCTGAGGGGGATAGCGCAGCGCTACGCCGACCATCTGCGCCGACTGCTCGGCAGCCGCGTTTACGGCCCGGAGGAACCCCCGGTGGGAAGGGTGCAGAATCTGTATATCAGGAAGATAATGCTGAAGGTCGAACCCGACGCGTCGATGGCCAAAGTTAAGGCCCTGCTCAGGGACGTATACGTCCAGTTCCATTCGCTTCCCGAAATGAAGTCAACTATAGTCTATTACGACGTCGATCCTCAGTGAGCGCCGCCGAGACATTATTATATATGGTATGTGGGCCGTAGTCGACTGCGATAACTTCTTCTGTTCCTGCGAGCGGGTGTTCCGGCCCGACCTCAACGGGCGCCCGGTCGTTGTGCTGAGCAACAACGACGGCTGCGTCGTTGCCCGCTCGCGCGAAGCCAAGGCGCTCGGCATCAAGATGTGCCTCCCTTACTATCAGATGCTCCAGCAGTTTCCCGACTCGGGGGTAACGGCCTTTTCATCGAACTACACCCTCTACGGCGATATGTCGTCGCGTGTGATGGCGGTGCTGCGCGAGGATGCCCCCTCGGTGCTCCAGTACTCGATTGACGAGGCGTTTCTCGACCTCGGTGGTATGGATCGTGTCGACTTGAAGGCATGGGGTGAGGCGCTCGCCCGCAAGGTGCGCCGCTGGACTGGCATACCCGTGAGCATAGGCATCGCCCCCACCAAGACCCTCGCCAAAGTGGCCAGCCGTTTCGCCAAGGAATATCCGGGCTACAACAAATGCTGCATGATCGCCACCGAGGAGCAGCGCCTCACCGCGCTACGCTTATTTGACGTGGGGGAGGTGTGGGGCATCGGGCGGCGTATGGTCAAAAGTCTCGCCGCCTACGGCATCAGCACCGCCTGGGATTTCGCCCAACGCTCGCGCGGCTGGATACGGTCGAAATACCACGTCACCGGGGAGCGCACCTGGGCCGAGCTCCGGGGAGAGAACGCCGTTGACCTTGACGATTTCGACACTACGAAGAAGAGCATAATGACCAGCCGCTCCTTCCCCGAGATGATAGGGGACCCGGCGGAGTTGCGGGCCCATGTCGCGAACTATGCCGCACGGTGCGCCGCGAAATTGCGCGGTCAGCGGTCGGTGTGCGCCAAACTTATGGTATTCGCGCAGTCGAACCATTTCCGCGATGACCTCGCCCAATACGACGGTTCGGCATCATATACGTTCACCACCCCGACCTCAACCTCCACCGAAATCGTGGGCGCGGCTCTGTGCGTGCTCGCCTCGATATTCCGGCCCGGCATACGCTACAAGCGCGCCGGGGTGATGGTGAGTGACATAAGCTCGGCCGAGGCCGTGCAGCCCGACCTGTTCGAGTACGACCCCGAGCTGAGCCGCCGCTATCGTTCGGTGTCGGAAGCCATCGACGAGATAAACCGCCGCCTGGGGGCCGACACCGTGGTGATCGCGGCCCAGCAATACTCCGCCAAGGGGGCCGACGGCAAGAACGTGAAATTCACCAACGCCATACGCCGCGCCCTCAAATCGCCCGACTACTCAACCCGCCCCTCCGACTTCACCCTCGACTGACCCTCGGAGAGTTGGCGGTTTTGGGGCGGATTGTGGGCTATTGGGCGGCGGGGTGGGGGTGTCGCGGGGCATGGGGTGAGAAAAATGGCGGGGCGGGGGCGGAGGATGGGGATTTTTTCGTATCTTTGAGCAATTTTTTGGTTGAAGTGAAAGCTTTTTGGCTTAAATATTTCAGGGCTGAAGCCCTGCTCGGGCGCTGCCGCGGCGTTGTGGCCGCTGCCGCGCTGGCTCTATGCGCTCTCCCCGGGGCGCACGAATGCGCCGCTCGCGATTTCGTGGTGGTGCTCGACCCGGGCCACGGAGGGAAGGACTTCGGCGCGGTAGGCAAGATTACCAACGAGAAGACCATCGTGCTCGACGTGGCCAAGATTCTCGGGTCGCTGATCGACAAGAATCTCGGCGAGAAGGTCAACACCGTGTTCACCCGCAAAACCGACGTGTTCATCCCGTTGAGCGAGCGCGCCGCCATTGCCAATAAGGCGCAGGCCGACCTCTTTATATCCATCCACGTCAACTCGGTCGACAAGCGAAACCGCAACCGCGCGACCATTCACGGGTGCCAGGTGTACACGCTCGGCCTCCACAAGACGGCCGAGAACCTCGCCGTGGCCAAGCGCGAGAACGCCGTGATGGAGCTTGAGGCCGACCACACCGTGAAATACGCGGGTTTCGACCCCAACTCCCTTGAGAGCGACATTATATTCGAGCTGTCGCAGAACAAGCGCCTCGACCAGAGCATCGAGTTTGCCGACGCCGTGCATTCCGAACTTTGCGCCGGCGCGGGGCGAGCCCCCAAGGGTGTTCGTCAGGCCGGATTCTGGGTGCTGTGGGCCACCTCGATGCCCTCGGTGCTCGTCGAGCTTGACTTCATCTGCAACCCCGACTCCGAGCGTTACCTCAACTCCGACTCCGGCAAGCGTGCCCTTGCGGCCTCCATTTACAACGCGTTCTGCTCCTACCTCAACACCTATGGTGAGAGCGTCACAGGCGACCGCATGCCATCGGCCAAACGCGTGTCCACCGGAGGCAAGGAGGGCGACGCGGCCCCGGCGCTCAAACGCTCGGCGGCCCCACCTCCAAGGGAGGTGTGCCCCGAGGAGCAGGCTCCGGCCGAGGCCATCCCCGCCGATGGGACAACGGAGTGGCGAGTGCAGATTCTCGCCACCGGCTCCCCGCTTCCCGCCGGGTCGCCCCAACTAAAAGGGCTTAAGGATGTTTCCTATTATAAGGAAGGTGGGATGCTGAAGTACACCGCCGGATCCTACGGCTCGGCCAAGGAGGCCCGGAAGGCGCTCGGGAAGGTCAGGAAGAAATTTCCAGAGGCGTTCATAGTGGTGATGCGCGGCGGAAAGCGCGTCGGCATGGAAAAATAGCCCAACCTTCAATCGCGGACCACATTGACACCAAGTACGAAAAACGAAACGACATCATAAATTATGAAAACCCCGAAAAAAGAAGTGCTCATCGGCCTCTGCGCCGTGATTGCCCTGGCGGTGCTTTACTTCGGCATCGAATTCCTAAAGGGCGTGAACATCTTCAAGCCCGCTAACTATTATTACGCGTCGTACACCAACGTGGCCGGTCTGCAGAAGTCGGCACCCGTAACCCTCAACGGCTTCAAAGTCGGGCAGGTGCGCGAAATCACCTATGAGTACGACAATCCGGGCCATGTGCGCGTAGAGCTGAGCCTCGACCGCGAGCTGCGCCTCCCGCTCGGCTCCAAGGCGGTGATCGAGCAGGACCTCCTGGGCACCTCCACCGTGGCGCTCCATATGAGCCAGTCGAAGGATTTCCACGAAATTGGCAACCGCCTGGAGGGTGAGACCGCCCAGGGGCTGATGGGTGCCGTGTCGGACCAGCTTATGCCGAGCGTCAGCGCCATTTTCCCGAAAATCGACTCCTTGGTGACCGCCCTCAACACCCTCGTGCGCGATCCGGCGCTCGCCCAGTCGGTAAAGCGTCTCGACGACATTACCCTCAGCCTCAGCCAGACCATGAGGAAGCTCGACGCCACCGCCGGGCAGCTCTCGCCGGTGATGACCAATGTCAACTCGATTACAGGCAACGTGAACACCATCACCGCCGACCTCTCGCAGGTATCCGGCAAGCTTGCAGCGATGCCGGTCGATTCGCTGATGAACAACCTTATGGTGGTGTCGACCAACCTCCGCGCCCTCTCCGAGGAGCTTGACAACCCCGAGTCGACCCTCGGCGCGCTCACCCACGACCGCGCGCTTTACAACAACCTCAACGCCGCGGCCGCCTCGCTCGACTCGCTCCTGATCGACGTCAAGAAGAATCCCAAGCGCTACATCTCGATCAAGCTGCTCTGATCCGGTCATCGCTATCTTGATAGGACTTCTCAATAAGACATCTTAATAAGAGTTATATATGCTTTAAAACATACGCCCGCCGGGCGTATGTTTTTCTTTTTATGGCTAACTTTGCCTATTCTTACTTACACAAATCAAAACATATCACCATAAATGATTCTTTCATTCAGCATCGATTACCGCACTAACTGGGGTGAGTCGCTGTATCTCAAAGCCTTGGTGCCTGTCAACGGCAACAAGGAGGAGTGGCTCGTGAAGATGGAGCTCTTCGGGGCGCAGACTTGGAAGACCCAGTTCGAGGTGCCCGACGGTACTCCCGAATTCGAATATTCATATATCGTGCGCCACGAGAACGGCGCTGAGAAGCGCGAGTGGGGCAAAGGCCATATGTTCCGCCCCGGCGCCCGCTCCTACGAGTTTTTCGACCGCTGGCAGGACCAGCCCTGGGACAAACCATATTACTCCGTGGTTTTCACCGACTGTGTGTGCAAGCGCCAGCAGCGCGCCCTGCCGCCGGTGGTCGAGCCGGGCAAGATGCTGCTGAGCGTCGATGCCCCGATGATCGCGCCCGACGAGGTGGTGGCCGTTTCCGGCGGCTGCGACCAGCTCGGCAACTGGGACATTGACAAGGCGGTGGTGCTCTCCGACGCTTTCTTCCCCACCTGGAGCTGCTCCGTGCCCCTCGAAGGGCTCAGCGAGAACACCGAGTTCAAATTCCTGATTCTGAAAAAGGATGAGGCCGGAGGGCGCAGGGTCGTAGCCTGGGAGGCTTGCGACAACCGCCGCCTGGCGTGCGCTCCCGCGACCCAGGGCGAGGCTATGTTTGTCGGCGGTATGCGCCTGGTCAACCCCAAGGCTCCCTGGCGCGGTGCCGGCGTGGCCATCCCCGTGTTCTCGCTCCGCTCGGAGGAGGATTTCGGCGTCGGCGAGTTCTTCGACCTCAAGCTTATGGTCGACTGGGCGGCCCAGACCGGCCAGTCGTTCATACAGGTGCTCCCGGTCAACGACACCACCATGACCCACTCTTGGACCGACTCCTACCCCTACAACGCCAACTCCTGTTTCGCGCTGCACCCGATGTACCTCCGTCTGAGCGCCGTTGGGCGGCTCTCCGATCCCGGACGCGAGGAGCATTACCGCTCGCTCGCCGAGGAGCTCAACAAACTCCCCGAAATCGACTATGTGAAGGTCAACGAGGCCAAGAACGCCTATACCCGCGAGCTCTTCGCCGAAGTAGGAGCCAAGGTTGTGAAAACAAAGGAGTTCAAGGATTTCGTCAAGACAAACGATTCCTGGCTCACTCCTTATGCCGCCTATTGCGTGCTCCGCGATATGAACGGCAGCGCCGACTTCTCGACCTGGGGTGAATACGCCGTCTACGACGCTGACCGCGTGGCCGACTTCGTGAAGGCCAACCGCCGGGAGTTCGACTATCATTGCTGGCTCCAGATGCACCTGGCCTCGCAGATGAGCGAGGTGCGCTCCTACGCCCATTCGCGCAAGGTGGCCCTCAAGGGCGACATACCCATCGGCATATCGCGCAACAGCGTCGATGCCTGGATTTCTCCCCGCCTGTTCAACCTCGGGTGCCAGGCCGGAGCGCCCCCCGACGATTTCTCGGTGCTCGGCCAGAACTGGGGCTTCCCGACCTACAACTGG
>CAJUKE010000031.1 GCA_910587075.1 uncultured Muribaculaceae bacterium | reverse complement strand
GACGATCGTGGCAACGATGTTGCCGCCGAATGCCGGACGGATCTGATAGAGGAGGTTCTGGTACTCCTTGCCGGTCTTGGGGTCCTTGTGGTCGCCAATCACCAGCGAGGTACAGTCGGCGGTGAGGCCGGAGTGGAGCGCCGAGGAGACGCGGGGGCCGAGGTCGCGGCCGATGCAGGTCGCGCCCATCAGGCAAATCTGGGGCTTGATTTCCTTGAAGAGGTTGATGAGTACGGAGGCGTGGGGGTTAGAGGTGTAGGGGTAGAGGCGCTTGTCGGCCACCTTGTAAACCACGTCGGCCCCGTAGGGAAAAATCTGCGCCTCAACACCGTCGAGGTTGTCGCCGATGACGAGGGCTTCGAGCTTCACGCCGAGCTCGGAGGCGAGCTGGCGCCCTTTGGTGAGCAGTTCGAGGCTCACATCGGCAACTTTGCCATCCTCGAACTCGCAATATACGATAAGATTGTTCTGGTCCATATTAAGCAAAAGTTAACCGATGGTGTGATTCTTGATGAGTTCCTTAACCAGTTCCTCGATCTGGGCGTCGTCTGTGCCGTTGAGGCAGAGGCTCTCCTTGGCGGTGAACACCACGTTCTCGATGGACTTCACCTTCGTGGGGGAGCCGGGCATGCCGATCTGTTCGGGGTCAGCCTCTACGAAAGCGGCGCCCCATTCCTTGATTTCGAGGTCGTCGCGACCTTCGACGAGGGCTGCCTGCTCGGGGGTGAGGGCGGCGCGCTCCGAGGGGGACACGGCGCGTTTGAACTTCATGACGCGCTTGGCGTTGCGGGGACGGCAGTCGGGAGCCGAGCCGTTGACGGTAACTACGCAGGGGAGGGGGGCCTTGACGGTCTCCACGCCCGATTCGAGGCGGCGCTTAACGGTGATTTTGCCGTCGGCAAGGTCGATAACCTCCTCGGCATAGGTCACCTGGGGGATGCCGAGCTTCTCGGCGATCTGGGGACCAACCTGGGCGGTGTCGCCGTCGATAGCCTGGCGTCCGCAGAACACCACGTCGTAGTCGCCGATTTTTTTCACGGCCTGTGCCAGCGAGTAAGAGGTGGCCAGGGTGTCGGCGCCGCCGAGAGCGCGGTCGGTCAGCACGATGCCGCCGTCGGCGCCGCGGAACATGCCTTCGCGGACCACTTCGGCGGCACGGGGGAGGCCCATGGTGAGCATGGTCACCTTCGAGCCGGGATGTTTCTCTTTCAGTCGGAGAGCCTGCTCAAGCGCGTTGAGGTCTTCAGGGTTGAAGATCGCCGGAAGGGCGGCGCGGTTGATGGTTCCATCCTCTTTCATAGCATCTTTTCCTACGTTGCGGGTGTCGGGCACCTGCTTTGCAAGAACAATGATGTTTAAACTCATAAGTTAAGCTATTAAGAATGATTTATTATATTTTCACAACAAAAGAATATGGTTAATAAAGATAATCAACCATATTCTATGGAACAAATTCGGTACAAAGATAGCAATAATTTGGCAATTTTTGGCAAAAAGAGCTAAAAATCACCATAAAAAGCTACTCATACCACCTCTGACAGCTCGGCAAACGACGGGGGCGCGCCGATAATTTCGGCGCGCCCCCGGGATGCGTGGTCGTTATGGTTCTTACTTGCGGTTGGCTTCCACCCAGCGGCGGGCGTTGACGAAAGCGTCAAGCCAGGGAGTGGCGTCGTCGCCGCGGCGGGCGGCGGGATAGTGTGCGCACTGCCAGGGGAATATGGCGCGCTCGGGGTGGGGCATCATGGCCAGATGGCGACCGTCGGCCGAAGCGACAGCGGCTACCGCTCCGCGCGACCCGTTGGGGTTGGCGGGGTAGGCGGCGTAGTTGTACTTGGCTGCGATGTTGTAGTCCTTCAGCGAGCCGGGAAGGTTGAACTTGCCCTCACCGTGGGCCACCCATACGCCGAGCTTCATGCCCGAGAGCGAGCCGAGCATAACGGTGTTGTTGGCCGGGATGGTGAGGCCGATGAACTGCGATTCGAACTTGTGGCTGACATTGTGCTCCATGCGGGGCTTCTTGGCGTCGGCGGCGGCGTTTTCGCCGAGGAACGAGGTCTCGGGAGCGATCAGGCCGAGCTCGATCATGAGCTGGCAACCGTTGCAGATGCCCAGCGAGAGGGTGTCGGGGCGGCTGTAGAATCGGCGGAGAGCGCCCTTGGCGGTCTCGTTCCAGCGGAAGCCGGAAGCCCAGCCTTTGGCCGAGCCGAGAACGTCGGAGTTGGAGAAGCCGCCGCAGAACACGATCATGTTCACGTCGTCGAGAGTCTCGCGGCCGCTCATAAGGTCGGTCATATGCACGTCCTTCACGTCGAAACCGGCGAGGAAGAGGGTGTAGGCCATTTCGCGGTCGCCGTTCACGCCCTTTTCGCGGATGATCGCGGCGCGAACGCCGGTCTTTTCGCCGCGGGTGAAGCTCAGGCCGCGGGAAGCGAGCGAGCCGTCAAACGAGGCGGGTATCGCGAAGCGCAGCGGCTGGCGGCTGTAGTTCTCGAATCGGGAGAGAGCGCACTCGGCGCCGCTCTGCATGGTGTCGAGCAGATACGAGGGCTTGAACCAGGTGTCGCGGAGGTTGTCGATGCCCAGGAGGCGTTCGGCTCCGTTGTGCTCAAGCATAAGCACGCGCTCCTCGGCGGGACGGCCGAGAATCCAGAAGCGCGCTCCGGCGGCGGCGAGCGCCTTTTCAACGAAGGCGCGCTTGGAGTCCTCCACCTGGATTACCAGCGCGGGATTCTCAGCGAAAAGAATCTTCACGAGGTCGGTCTCCCCGGCTGCGACGAAACCTTCGGTAGAGATGTCGAGGCCTCCGTCGTTGTTGGGAAACACCATCTCCAGCAGAGTGGTGATAAGACCTCCGGCCGACACGTCGTGGGCGGCGAGGAGTTTCTTGCCGCTTACGAGTTTCTGCACGGCGTCGAAAGTGCGCTTGAACTGGGCGGCGTCCTTGACGGTGGGAGCGTCGGAACCTATGCGGTTGAGGGTCTGTGCCAGTGCCGAGCCGCCGAGGCGGAGCGAGTCCGACGAGAAATCGACGTAGTAGAACTCCGAGTTCTTACGTTTCTGGGCCACGGGGGTGAGTGTGCGGCGCACGTCGGTGGTCTCGCCGGCGGCGGAGATAATCACGGTGCCGGGGGCGAACACCTTGTCGGCGCCGTATTTCTGAGTCATCGACAGGGAGTCCTTTCCGGTGGGGATGTTGATGCCGAGAGCGCAGGCGAAGTCACTGCAAGCCTCGACGGCCTTGTAGAGAGCGGCGTCCTCGCCGGGGTTCTTGCAGGGCCACATCCAGTTGGCCGAGAGGGATACGCTCTTGAGCCCATCCTTCAGCGGGGCGCCGACGATGTTGGTGAGCGCCTCGGCAACAGCCATCACCGAACCCTTGGCGGAGTCGGCAAGCGCTACCTGGGGAGCGTGGCCTATCGAAGTGGCGATACCGTGTTTGCCGGTATAGTCGAGCGCCATCACGCCGCAGTCGCTCACGGGGAGCTGGATCTCGCCCTGGCACTGCTGGCGGGCGACCTTGCCGGTCACCGAGCGGTCAACCTTGTTGGTCAGCCAGTCCTTGCAGGCCACCGCTTCGAGCGAAAGCACCGCGGATACATACTCGGCCACCTTCGACTCATCGTACTCGGCATCCTTGTAGGAGAGCTCGATGGTGTTGTCGCGCATTATGGTCTTGGGTGAGTTGCCGAACATATCGGCCATTTCGAGGTCGATGGGGCGCGAGCCGTCCTTCTCCTCGAACACGAAGCGGTCGTCGCCGGTGGTTTCGCCGACAACGTACATCGGGGCGCGTTCGCGCTGGGCCACGCGCTCGACATAGGGGATGTCCTCGGCCTTGATAACCATACCCATACGCTCCTGGCTCTCATTGCCGACGATTTCCTTGGCCGAGAGGGTGGGGTCGCCTACGGGGAGGGCGTCGATATTGATTTTGCCGCCTGTCTCCTCCACCAGCTCCGAGAGGGCGTTGAGGTGGCCTCCGGCGCCGTGGTCGTGGATTGAGACAACGGGGTTGGTGTCGCTTTCGGCCAGCGCGCGGATCACGTTGGAGACGCGCTTCTGCATCTCGGGATTGGCGCGCTGCACGGCGTTAAGCTCGATAGAGTTGTCGTACTGGCCGGTTTCGACGGAGCTGACAGCGCCACCGCCCATACCGATGCGGTAGTTGTCGCCACCCATCACCACGACCTTCTCGCCGGGCTGCGGGTGACCCTTGATGGCGTCCTTTTTGGCTGCGAAGCCGACACCCCCAGCGAGCATGATCACCTTGTCGTAGGCGTACATACGGCCGTTCTCATCATGCTCGAAAGTGAGCAGAGAGCCGCAGATAAGGGGCTGGCCGAACTTGTTGCCGAAGTCGGAGGCGCCGTTTGACGCCTTGATGAGTATCTCGGCTGGGGTCTGGTAGAGCCATACGCGCGGATTCATCATAAGCTCCCAGCGGTGCTCCTCACTCAGGCGGGGGTATGAGGTCATATATACCGCGGTGCCGGCGAGGGGGAGCGACGCGCGGCCACCGCCGAGGCGGTCGCGGATTTCGCCGCCGGTGCCGGTGGCGGCTCCGTTGAACGGTTCCACGGTAGTCGGGAAGTTGTGAGTCTCGGCCTTGAGCGAAATCACGGTGTCAATCTCCTTGGTCTCGAAGTAGTCGGGACGGTCGGGGTTCACGGGGGCGAACTGCCATACCTTCGGGCCTTCGCAGAATGCCACATTATCCTTATAGGCGGATACGAGGGTGTTGGGGTTCTCCTGCGAGGTTTTTTTGATGAGTTTGAAGAGCGATGTGGGTTTCTCCTCGCCGTCGATCACGAAAGTGCCGTTGAATATTTTGTGGCGGCAGTGCTCGGAGTTGACCTGCGAGAAGCCGAACACCTCGGAGTCGGTCAGCGGTCGGCCGAGCTTTTTGGCGAGCGAGCGCAGGTATTCTTCTTCCTCGGGGCTCAGGGCCAGGCCTTCGCGGAGGTTGTACTCGTGGATGTCGGCGATGTGTTCGACCGGGGCCGGCTTGTTGTCGACCGTCAGCGAGCGGCTGTTGAGTCCGTCGTACACGCGTGAGAGCATCTTGTCGAAACGGGGCTCCTCGCCCTGGGGAACGCGGATGAACTCCTCGATACGAGAAATGCCGCTGAGGCCCATATTCTGGGCTATCTCTACGGCATTCGTGCTCCAAGGCGTAATCATTTCGCGGCGGGGCCCCACAAAGGTGCCCTTTACAGAGGTCGCGGCCATCGGTCGGGCTCCGGAGAAAGCCCATGACAGCTTGTCGAGTTCGTCGGGTTGCAACCGATGGTCGGTTACCACGGCGTAGATTTTGGCCGTGCCTTGCTTGAAGAATTGAAGCATCGTGTGGAAATGGGTATGGTGTGAGAGTAAATTAGTCTGGTTAGAACTCGTAGTCGACGCAACCGCGGGCTTCCTTGTGGCCCGCGAGAAGTCCGGCGGCCGCCACATGGGCCGGGTGGTTGGCGTAAACTGCCACGTCGGCCATCGAGGGCACAACGGCTGTCAGTACGACGTCCCACTCTTCGGCAGGGTTCTCGTTGATGCCGACCTCCATGGATTCGAGCACGTCAATCTGGCCGGGAAGCGCCAGGAGCGCGTCCTTGAACCGGTTTGCCACTTCGAGGCGCTCCTGCCGAGTGCCCGAAAGCTTGAACATTACAATGTGTTTTACCATTTTTTCGGAGCAGTGGTTATTGGTTGGCGTAGAGGCGTTCGCGGGTGGCGGCTACCTTCTCGTCGGTGATGTAGTCGTCGTATTCGGTCATCTTGTCGATGATGCCGTTGGGGGTGAGTTCGATTATGCGGTTGCAGACGGTCTGGATGAACTCGTGGTCATGGCTCGACATAAGGATGTTCCCCTTGAATGCCTGCAGGGTGTTGTTGAACGCCTGGATTGATTCCAGGTCGAGGTGGTTGGTGGGGGAGTCGAGCACCATGGTGTTGGCGTTGCGGAGCATCATGCGGGCGATCATGCAACGCATTTTCTCGCCGCCGGAGAGTACCGAAGCCTTCTTGAGCACCTCTTCGCCGGAGAAGAGCATCTTGCCGAGGAACCCTTTGAGGTAGATCTCGGAAGAGTCGTTGGAGAACTGGCAGAGCCAGTCGACAAGGTTCATATCGGTGTTGAAGAACGCGCTGTTGTCGAGCGGTAGGTAGGCGGTGGTGATTGTCTGGCCCCAGTCAAACGAGCCGGCGTCGGGCTTGCGGTCGCCGCAGATGATTTCGAACAGGGCGGTCATGGCGCGGGGGTCGCGGCTGAGGAAGCATACCTTGTCGCCTTTCTCAACCTGGAAGTTGACATCCTTGAAGAGCACTTCGCCATCGACCGAGGCGGCGAGGCCGTGGACTTCCAGAATCTTGTTGCCCGGCTCGCGCTCGGGGGTGAAGATGATGCCCGGGTAGCGGCGCGACGAAGGCTGGATCTCCTCGATGTTGAGCTTTTCGAGCATCTTTTTACGCGAGGTGGTCTGCTTCGACTTGGCCACGTTGGCCGAGAAGCGCTGGATGAACTCCAGAAGCTCCTTGCGCTTCTCCTCGGCCTTCTTGTTCTGCTGCTGTTGCTGGCGCAGGGCGAGCTGCGACGACTCGTACCAGAAGGAGTAGTTGCCGGCGAAGAGGGTCACCTTGTTATAGTCGATGTCGAGGGTGTGGGTGCACACCGAGTCGAGGAAGTGGCGGTCGTGGCTGACCACGAGCACCGTGTTCTCAAATTTCGACAGATAGTCTTCGAGCCACGCCACGGTGTCGAGGTCGAGGTCGTTGGTGGGCTCGTCGAGCAGGAGGTTGTCGGGATTGCCGAAGAGGGCTTTGGCCAGGAGCACGCGCACCTTCTCGTTACCAGAGAGGTCGCGCATAAGCATCTGGTGGCGGTCTTCCTTGATGCCCAGGCCGGAGAGGAGCGCGGCGGCGTCGGCCTCGGCGTTCCATCCTTCGAGCTCGGCGAAGCGCTCCTCAAGCTCGGAGGCGCGGATGCCGTCGGCGTCGCTGAAATCGGGTTTGGCATAAAGGGCGTCTTTCTCCTCCATAATGTCCCAAAGGACGGTATGGCCGCGGAGTACCGTGCTGAGCACCGTGCAGTCGTCAAACTTGAAGTGGTCCTGTTCGAGCACGCTCATTCGCTCGCCGGGACCCATCGACACGGAGCCGTGGGTGGGTGAGAGCTGGTCGGAGAGGATGCGCATGAGCGTGGACTTGCCCGCGCCGTTGGCTCCGATGATACCGTAGCAGTTGCCTGGGGTGAATTTGAGATTAACGTCCTGGAAGAGAACTCTTTTACCGAATTGTATGCCTAAATTGTTTACCGAGATCATTCTTTCTATATCCTGTTTATGGCCGCGAAGTTAGCAAAAATTCCCGACAATTCAGCAATCAGTAAGCCGAACTGTCGGGAACTCTTGTAAGTTAATGCCACGTTAATACCACGGTGGCGTTGTTGGTCGCGGCCATTTATGCCGGAGGCTTGGTCATTTAAGCTTATTCCCGTCGGAAAAGGCGTTGCCTACGCGCTCGCCGAGGGCGATGTAGCCGTCGTGTACGGGGTCGAAGGTGATGAGGTTCATGCGCTCGACATCTGGTTTGCCGTCGTCGGCAAGATACTTCTCGTCGCAGAGGATGTTGAGTATCTCGGCTATTATGTAGTAGCCCGTTTCCGACTCATAGAGCTTTTCCTTGATGCGGCACTCAAGCGTCATGGGGAAGCAGTCGAACACCGGGGCGTTGACATTCTCGCTTTTCACGCTCTTCCAACCAGTGTTTTCAAGCTTGTGGGGGTGTTTTTTGGCGCTTACGAGCCCCACATAGTCGGCGGCAACCATTGTGTCCTTCGTTGCGAAAGCCACGGTGAAGTCGCCGCAGCGGTTGAGATTCTCGGTTGTGGCGTGCGCTCCCATTGAAATCATTATCTCGGTGGCGTCCCACTGGCCGCTCCAGGCGGCGTTCATCGCGTTAGGGGTGCCGTCGGCGTTGTAAGTGCCGATTATAATCACGGGCTGGGGGAGCATCCACGCCCTCGGTTTGAAATTCTTCATGATATGCTGAGTAGTGTATGTTTACATCAATAACCTAAACGTGGGAAATATGGTTTAGGCTGTAATATTAATTATTCTTTATTTACTGAAACGTTTATGGGCGCGAAGTTAGGAAAAATTATCGCTATATTTGCGGCCACATTGTGTTTTTGCGAATATGGAAAATTTAGTGTTCAAGAAAGAGATTGAGACGGAGCGTCTGAAGCTCAGGCCGTGGCTTGAAAGCGACGCGGCGGCTCTATATAAGTATGCTTCGGATGCGGCGGTCGCCGATCCCGCGGGATGGCCCGCCCACGAGTCGGAGGAGGTGAGCCTCGCGGTGATACGGACGGTGTTTTCCGCCCCGGGTACTTACGCCGTGGTGCTGAAAGAGTCCGGGGAGGCGGTAGGATGCTGCGGTATTGTGCCCCCGGAAGCGCGCCCGAATGTCAAAACCGGCGACGAGGAGGTGGAGGTTGGCTATTGGATCGGTCGCCCCCATTGGGGTAAGGGGTTGATACCCGAGGCGGTGAACGCGTTGGTCGCGCACTGCTTTGGCGACCTGCGGGCGCGTCGTGCCTGGATATCCTGTTACGCTTTCAATGACAAATCGAGACGGGTGGCCGAAAAGTGCGGTTTCAGGTTTGACCATTCGGAACGTCAAGGTGATATAGATGAATTGTTTTTCGTGAAAGATAACGAGGATTATGGAGATTGAGTTCAAAACGCTTGCCGACACTCCATTAGAGCGGGTGTTGGATGCCTTCCAGGGCGCTTTCGGCGATTACGCCGTAGGGTTTGACCGCCGCGAGGTTGAGTCGATGCTTGAACGCCGCGGTTTTGACGCCGCATTGTCAGCAGCGGCTTTTGACGGCGACAGGATTGTGTCGTTTGTGTTAAATGGATTTGGCCCGTATGAGGGCGTTCTGTCGGGTTACGACTGCGGCACGGGTATACTCCCCGGGTATCGTGGCGAGGGGCTTGCCGGAAGGCTGTTCGAGTACTCGCTCCCGCTGCTCCGCGATGCCGGGGTTAGGCAGTACCTGCTTGAAGTGCTTACCTCCAATGCCCCGGCTATCGCGTTATACCAGCGAGCCGGGTTCGAAGTGGTGGCCGAATATGATTGTTTCCGGCAGCAAACGGGGAGTCTGCGGTTCGATAAGCCGAAGCCGCGGGATGTAATTATAAAGGAGATAGCTCCCGAGGTTTTCGCTGGGTTGCCTGATTTCGGCGATTTCGCCCCGTCATGGCAAAACAGCGGGGAGTCGTTGATGAGGGGTGCCGGGGGGCTGGTGTTCCTCGCCGCGTATTCGGGGTCGGAGCCGGTTGGATGCTGTGTGTTGGACCCTATTACGGGCGACGTGGCACGCATAGCCGTTCGGCACGACCATCGTCGCCGGGGTATCGCGACGGCGCTTCTCGCGTCAGCCGTAGGCCGGGCGCGGTCAGCAGCGGTCAAGGTGCTGAATGTCGAGAGGCAGTGCGACGCGCCGCGTCGGTTCCTTGAGGCGGTTGGGTTCGAGGAAGGGTTGTCGCAATACGGTATGCGCCGTTTGCTCTAACTCTTCGGAGCTTTATGGGTTGATGACGCGGGCTTCTTCGCGGCGCCGCAGTTGTTGTTGATCTGCCTCATTATTTTGCGCTCAAGCTCGTATACGCGGTTTATCTGCCGCGGTGTGAGGAATTTGCGGTATTCGTTGTAATACTTGCGGCGGGTGTCGAGGGTGCGCTGCGAGTGGTCGAACCGTGCGCGGATGAGGCTGTCGGTCTGCGCGTCGGTCATCGCCTGCTCGCGCTTGCGGTCGGCGTGTCCGGGTCGGAGATTCCACATCTCCTGCTGGCAGTTGACGAAGGTCGCGATGAAGCGGTCGCGGGTCTCGTTGGCGAATTCGAGTTCGTCGGCGATGCGGGTTGCCTGTTTCTGAGCCATTTCGGTTTTGGAACTTTTCGGTCTCTGGCCTTTCTTGGGCTGGGCGGTGAGGCAAAAGGCGCACAACAGTGCCGCGAGCAGCAGGGTATGGCGAAGGTATCGGTTCATGGCGGAGTCAAACATCAGTCGTTCATAAATATATCATCCTGGTAGGATTCCAGCATCGAATACTGGTCGTCGGGCGACATCTGCTGGAACACCCGGGCTATATCGTCGAAATTGTCGCTTTCGGTGGCCGGTGGGCGCATCAGCGCGACCGAACCGATGGCTATGGCGACCACCGCGGCAGCAGCGTAGCGCAGACGGAAGGGGAGGACGCGGGTAGTTTTCGGGCGCTGTTCCGCGACACGCGAGGCGAGGCGCTCCTCCATCTGGTCGAAGAAGCCGTCGGGCACGGTGTAGGGCGAGGGGACTGCCCGTTTTTCAAAGTCGAAGTTTTCCATATATTCAATGTGTTAGAGAGAGTTGTCGGTTTTAGCGTTTAGAGAGAGGATATGTATTTCTTTATTTTTTCCTTGGCGAAATGGTAGTTGGCCTTGGCAGTTGGTTCGGAACACTGGAGGATCTCGGCGATTTCGCGGTATTCGAGCTCGTCGAAATACCTCAGGTTGAACACCGCCTGCTGCCGAGGGGGGAGGGCGAGCACCGCGTCGCGCAGTTTGACAGCCTCAAGGTCGGAGTAATCGACATACTCTTCGGCCAACGCTCCGGTGGCATCCTCCTCGGGTACTATGTCGAGCGCCCGAGCCATCCTTCCGCGTTGCTCGATATGCCTCAGGGCCTCGTTGGTGGCGATTCTGTAGAGCCAAGAGGCGAGTGTCGAGCCTTCGCGCACGCCGCCGATCGACCTGTAGGCGCGGAGCAGCGTTTCCTGGAGCACGTCCTCGGCGTCGTGGTGCGACACCACCATGCGGCGTATGTGCCAGTAGAGCGGGCGCATCGCCTGACGCGTCAGCAGCCGGAACCCGTTCTCGGGGTCGGCGGCGAATGCCTGTAATATTTCATTGCCTTGGATAATCATCGGTCTACTTACATTATACCTCGGAAATGGTCGAAAGTAAAATCGCCGACGCGTTTTTAGCGCTTTTTGTCGAGTGAAACGCATCTTTCCGCTTTCCTGAGGTGTTGTAATGTCAAACTAAAAACTGAATATGGAATTGAATGAGATAAAGTCGCCGCGAGACATAAAGGGACTCGCTGTGGACGAGCTGAGGGAAATAGCCGGGCAGATGCGGCAGGCGGTGCTTAACCGCACGTCGAAGATAGGGGGCCACGTCGGTTCGAATCTCGGCGATGTAGAGGCGGTGATAGCGCTCCACTATGTGTTTGACGCTCCCCAGGACAAGCTGGTGTTTGACGTATCGCACCAGGATTTCCCCCACAAAATGCTTACCGGCCGCGTTGATGGTTATATCGACGAGGCCTCGTTCGGAAAGGTGGGCGAGTATACCGACCCCTCGGAGTCGCCCGATTATGACTTGTTCTATGCCGGGCACACGTCGCCGGCGCTCAGTCTGTGCTGCGGCCTTGCCAAGGCACGCGACCTGAGGGGCGAGAAACACAACGTGGTGGCCTTCGTGGGCGACGGTTCGCTGAGCGGCGGCGAGGCTTTCGAGGGGCTCGACGCGGGGGGAGCCCTGGGCACAAACCTTATATGCGTGCTGAACGACAACCAGATGGCCATAGCCGAAAACCACGGCGGCATTTACGCCCATCTGCGTCATCTGCGGGAAACGGGTGGCGAGGCTCCCGACAATATATTCAAGGCGTTCGGTTGGGACTACCGCTATGTGGCCGAGGGGAACGACCTTGAGGCGTTGATCACGGCTATGAAAGAGGTTAAGGACTCGCCTCGCCCCGTCGTGCTCCACATAAACACACAGAAAGGGGAGGGGTATGCCCCCGCGGAGGAGTTTCGCGAGGAGTTCCATTGGAGCGAGCCCTTCGACATCGCCACCGGCCATCCGTTGCATATCGCCGAAGGGGAGAGCTACGAGGGCGCGCTTAAGAATTTCATAATGGAGTCGGCGGAAAAAGATCCCTCGATGCTTGTGATTTCCTCGGCGACCCCTGACGCCTTCGGACTCGGACCTTCGGAGCGGGAGATACTCGGGGAGCGGTACATCGACGTCGCCATCGCTGAGCAGACCGGAGTGTCGGTAATGGCGGGCGCCGCCCGCGGCGGCGTGAAGGTTATATATCCCGTGGTAGCGTCGTTCTTGCAGAGGGCCTATGACCAGTTGGCCGAGGATTGGGCGATGAACGATTCCCCCGCCACGCTCGTTGTGCTAGCCTCGGGCATCAAAGGGATTCCCGACAAGACCCATCTCGGATTCTGGGACATTCCGATGATTACTTCGATACCCGACATCGTGTACCTCGCCCCGACTAACATCGAGGAGTATGAGGCGATGCTGCGGTGGAGTCTGTCGCAGAGCAAGCTCCGGGTGGCCATACGCCAGCCGACCTATTCGTTGGAGCATGCCGAGGGTGAAGTGGATACGGACTACTCGGCCATAGATAAGTACAAGGTCGTTCGCGAGGGCACGAGGGTGGCGATTGTCGCCGCGGGCGATTTCTTTGCGAGAGGCAGGGAGGTGGCCGATCTGCTCGCCAAGGATGGCGTGAGGGCCACGCTCATCAATCCCCGTTATCTGTCGGGTGTCGACGTTGAGCTGCTCCGCTCGCTTGAGCGCGACCACGAGGTGGTCGCGACCATCGAGGATGGCTCGGTTGAGGGCGGTTTCGGCCAACGGGTCGCCTCGGCGCTCGGGGCCACGCAGTTGAAGGTGCTGAACTTCGGATTGCCGAAGCGTTTCGCCGACCGCTATGAGCCGGTATCGCTCGAACGAGAATGCGGCCTAGCTGCCGACCAGATTGCGGCGGCTATCTCCGACCTTATTTGATGGACACAAGGGTAATTCGGCTCCGGGTAGCTTCCCGTGAGAGGCCGAAACCCGTTTACCGGGGCAATCTCCATTCGGAGGCTGCCCCGGTTTCTTTTTGTGTGCTTGAATAGGGCTATTGGTTTTAGCGACGGGGCGCGTATATAGGCGCATATATGGGGCGCAATGGCCGCATACGGGGGCGTTGGGTTGCGGGTTTTAAGGTTTTTTAGTAACTTTGCGGGTGTTTCGGGCGCCCTCTGGCAAGACGTGCGCCCGGCGCGACCAATCAAGCGATGGATGAAAGTTTTGAGCTTCAGCCGCTAACCGCCACTGAAGACATTTCGCCAGCGAACCCTGCCCCGGAGGATACCATCGCCGGAGCGGGGAATGAATGTTTATACGGAACCCCTGGAAAGGTATATTTTGGCTCGGAGGGTTTCGGGAAAGCGCTCGCAGGGCTTTTCGAGGAGCTTTCGAGCGGGTTCTCCAATGAAAATACACGCCGCGACGCCGAGAAATTCGTCGCGGCGTTCAAGGCTTTCGCTTCGCGCGGCATATGCCGCATAGATGCGGAACTCGTGGCCGAGTTCCGCATCTATTTGGCTGATAGAGGTCATACGGCATCGTATATCGCCAAGCGCATGCAGAACTTCCGCTCGCTCTACCGGCGCCTCGCCAGAGAGGGGAGGGTTGAGGAGGCTCCGGCAGGAACCTTCGACATCGTCGGCTCAGAGCATCCTGTCGGAAACCGTGCGGCCAGAAAATGTGCCGCCGACGGAGCCGACGTCGCCGAGTCGCTGGGGAGGCTCGCCCGTATGACGATTAACGACGCGGGTCTCGCGGCATCGCGCGACGCGCTGATCGCTGCCGTGCTCTCCGCGGGGCGCGTCAACGCCGACGGACTGGCGGCAGCCGCGCCCATATTGCTGCGAAGCTGCGGACTTAGTGCCGACAGGGCTTTCTCTGCGGAACTGGCCGTTGAGCTGTGGATACGCGCCGCGCGTCAATGCGGCATCCCGGCCCGGGAAATCGCCGCTGTGTGCGGCAGCGTGCCCGAAGGCTTCGGCGAGGGCCAACTTGTCGGCAATGACGCTTCGGCCGTTGACCGCGACGCGGTGCTGCGCCGCGTTCGTTCCGCGGTGCTTGGCGACGAGCCCGCCTGGTACGCGCTACGGTTGCATCAGGGCAGCGATCCCGTCGAGGTGCGCAGGCTCCTCGACGCCGACGCCCGACTGTCAGGGATAAAACCATACGCTCCGGTCGAGCAACTGATGGTGCGCCGCGGCAAGCGATTGAAAACCACCGTGGTGGCGCGCATCAGAAACGTGATGTTCCTTGAGGCCACTCCGGCCCTCATTCCCGTCGCGGCGGTAGCCATATCGTCGGCCGCTACAGTCTACAGGCAGTCGCGACAAGTCGACGCACCTTTCGCCCGCATTCCGGCCGACCAGATGCGCAACTTCCGCATCCTACTCGACGGCGCCGCCGATGATGACCTTGAGCTTATCGACGGAACCGACTGCGCCGGGCTCCCTGCCGGCACCGAAGTGGAGGTGACCGACGGCCCCTTCGCCGGTTACCGCGGCCGCGTAAGTTCCTCCGGCACGCGCCGCCACCTCACCGTCTCCCTCACCTCCGACTTCGGCCTCCGCGTCACCGCCACCATCCCCGACCTCTTCCTCCGCCCCGCGAAGTAGAAGAATATGTGCTTAGGTCCAACCAATTTTATTCTGTAGAGAGCAAAAGAACAGCAGCAAAGCGCTATAATTTAGGTCTATAATAGGCTCATATATGCAAGATCCAATAGTTGGAAGTAATAAACGGCTGATGAAAAATACGATGATGTTATATCTTCGTATGATTCTCGTTATTGTTATCGGTCTGTTTACAGGCCGCGAGGTCTTGCGAATCTTGGGTGTTGTTGACTATGGCATATATAATGTCGTTGGCGGGATAGTGACGTTGCTGGCTTTTATGTATGGATCTCTTGGTGCTTCGACTGCTCGCTTTTTGACTTATGAAATCGGCCGTCAGAATGAGGCGAAATTAAGAGATACTTTCACGGCAGCGCTGACTGTTCATTTAGGGCTTGCGATAATTTTAGTAATTATATTTGAGACGGTTGGGTTATGGTTTGTCTTACATAAACTAACAATCCCCGTCGATAGAATGCATGCTGCCATCGTTGTCTATCATATATCTGTATTTACTTGTTTTCTGCAGATTACGCAAATACCATACAATTCGGTTATCATTGCGCATGAGCGAATGGATGTTTTTGCATATATTGGTATGGCGGAGGCAGTTGCCAAGCTGTTGATTGTGTATGTTTTAATTTATTCGACGGCCGATCGCTTGATTCTATACGCGGTTTTGTATATGCTCGTATCTTTAGCCACTATGAGTTTTTATCATTGGTATTGCGTTAGCAGGTTTAAAGAGTGCGTGTTGCAATTCAAAATTGTCAAGGAGGTTTCCATTAAAATGTTGTCCTTCGCATCATGGGATCTATATGGCAATCTAAGTGTGTCGGTGCGCGGCCAAGGCATCAATATTCTTCAGAATATGTTTTTTGGACCAGTGGTAAATGCGGCCTCGGCGGTATCGAATCAAGTTATGAACGGTATAATGGGATTTGCTAATAATTTTTTGACAGCGGTGAATCCCCAAATAGTGAAGTTGCATGCTAAGGGAGATATGGAGAGATTTAAGAACCTTATCTGTAATTCGTCTAAATTTTGCACGTTGCTTCTTTTCCTTATCTCATTCCCAGTTTTTTTAGAGTCCCAGTTCATTCTTAATTTATGGTTGGTTGACGTGCCTGATTACTCCTCAATTTTTTGTCAATTAACTATTGTGAATAACTGGGTTTCCATAATGTTCAGGCCTGTTATTTATGGGATATATGCGACGGGTAATGTAAAGCGTGTAAGTTTTATAAATGGCACTGTATATTTGTTAGTTCTTCCCTTATCATATATCTTCTTAAAAAATGGAGGGACTCCTGCGGTTCCGCTTGTTCTGAACATATTATTGCTCATTGTTGGCCATTTCTTTACACTCCAAACAATACATATGTACGTTCCCGAGTTTAGCCAACGCTATTTTCTAATTAAGACGCTAATTCCCACCCTTTTAATTATGGCAGGTGCTTCGATATTGCCTATAATAGCGTTTTTGCAGCTTAACTCCGGATGGGGCCGTTTTATCGTAGTTACTTTTTTATCTATATCTGTTACGTCATTGCTAACGTATAAATATGGCTTTAATCAGGCATATAGGGTCAAGTTTAGGCGTTTCATATATGAAAAGACCTGTATGGTCAGGACGTTATTTTGTAGATAGGTATATGGCGGTCATTGATTATATAAGTGATGTTTGGTATCGAGCATTATGCTGTGCCCGCAGAGCTCCACGAATTTATATAAATGCTTATGTCAATCATGGAGAAAATCGCTGTGGATGTAGTAAAAACTGGGGTGATGACATTAATTATTATTTCCTTAGAGAAATCATAGAGAGCCGCTTCCGTCTTTTTAACGAGTCTCCAATAGCTTTCAGAACAAATGAATTAAATTATCTGGTTATAGGCTCAACAATTAGCCTCCTAACTAAATCTTCATCAATAGTTTGGGGCGCTGGCTGTATTGACGATAGACCTCTTCCAGCAAGGCCTGCAAAAGTCCTGGCAGTTAGGGGACCTTTAACACGTAGACATTTATTATCAAGCGGAATTGACTGTCCTGAGATATTTGGAGACCCTGCGATGCTTATACCGAGGTATTATAAACCCGATATTGAAAAAAAATACAGATTGGGTTTGATACACCATGTTAGTGAGGACGCTTTCCCAATAAAGGGTGCCAAATTGATCTCTATGTCTGATTATAATAATTGGCAATATGTAGTAGATCAGATTCTCGAATGTGACGTCATAGCATCCTCATCGCTTCATGGTTTAATTGTTGCGGAATCCTATGGTGTCCCTGCGGTATGGACGGAATCTAAGCAGTTGATAGGGGCTCATTTTAAGTTCCACGATTTTTTTAATTCATTAGGCAGTCACGAGAAATTTCCTATAGTTATATCTCAATTCACGGATGTAAAGGATTTGATTTATGCTGCGAAATCTCATGGCGGATCTGACTTTGATTTATCACCTCTGATTGGAGCATGTCCGTTTAAACTGAAAAATCAACTATTCAATTAGTGAATATCCTGTTCCATACATACGGTAAGTTAAACCCGACTAAGGGAGGAACTGAGCGGACTACCATAACCGTAGCAAAAGCACTAACTGAAAAGTATGGCTGTCGTTGTTTTTCTAGCTTTGAGGACTCGAATGATCATACCGACAAGGTATCGTGCATCGTTGACGAGCGTTGTTGGTCATTAGACCGACGAAGAGATGTCTCGATAGATAAGTGTAGGGAAATTCTTTTCAGTTTAAAAATTGATGTGGTTATCGTACAGGGGTCTTTTATCCATCTCCCTATTTTCAGGGAAGCAGCGAAAGGTCTTGGCTGTAAAATAATTCTCGCGCACCATTTTGAACCAGGAATGGATTCTGAATTTGTGCCATTTGTCGAATTACTGAAACGACGCCCTAAATCGTTGGTGCATTGTTTGCAATTAGCCAAAAATATTTTGCTTTATCCGCTGATGCGTAAACAATACGAACGTATGATGCGGAAGTCCTATAGAATAGCTTATGACAGTGCCGACGCGGTTGTGCTCCTTAGTGCGAAATTCATATCAAGATTTAAGGAATTCGGTCAATTCTCCGATGATTCAAAATTTCGCATTATTCCAAATGGATTGTCTTTTGAGGACTTTGCGTCTCTATCGGATATGAAATCAAAGAAAAATCAGGTGTTAATTGTGGCTCGACTTGATGAGAGATTCAAGCGGTTATCTTTAGCGCTTGATATATGGCGGCGCGTTAAGATGGATTTGAGATCTGAAGGCTGGAGTCTATATATAGTCGGTCATGGAAAAGACGAACATTTATATAAGTCAATAGTAGAGAAAAAGGCTATCCCTAATATTTATTTCGTAGGTCGGACAGATCCTCAGCCTTATTATCTTATGTCATCTCTCTTTATGATGACATCTGTTTCTGAGTCATGGGGATTAACACTGACTGAGGCGCAACAAATGGGGGTAGTGCCTATGGCATTTGACTCATACGATTCGTTATGGGATATAATAACACATAATCAAAATGGGCTTATAATTCCCGAGGGAGACGTGCAGAAGTATGTTGATGAATTATTATCTTTGATGAGCGATAATGCTCGGAGATTGCGCATCGCCGAGTATGCCGTTTCCTCCAGTAAAAGATTTTGCTCTGAAGAGATTGCGGATTTGTGGTGGCAATTGTTATCGGGCATTTGACTGAATAAATATCCCCATTATGTAGACTGCGCATTAGAGAATATGGTTAATAAAATCCTATTTTACAATATCGAGCCCTTATGCCCTACACGAGGTGGGGTTCATCGTGTTACAGATTGGTTGATTAAATCGTTGACGGCGAGAGGTTTTATATGTCAGTATATGTATGAGTGCGGTCAGGACTTCGCATTGGTTGACCAAGAAGGTAACGAATCCATAATTGATAAGGAACAAATCGTTCAAGCTATAATCAATAGAGGTATAGAAGTGATTATCGATCAGCAGGCAGTGACCTCAGCTGGACTGTTTGAGATAATAAAGCAACTGAAACCCTATGGTGTGAAGTATATGCCAGTTTATCATCAAACACCAAATTTGTATGATATAACTTTAACACCCTCTTTTTTGATTAGAAAGATTAAGCAAACGGTTAGTTTGTCTGGTTTTATAGCAAATAGCTTACGTCTGTTATTATATCCTTTATGGAAATTGCGGGTGCTTAGAGGGGTCCGTGTAATGTATGGGAATATTTATTCGGTTTGCGACAGATGTGTAATGTTGTCTAAAGGAGATGTCTTAACACTGGAAAATGTCATTGGTATCGGAAATCTAACCAAGTGCCATGTTATAAACAATCCCCTATCTTTTAGAAAAATAGAGCTCCCTTCTATCTTGAAGAAAAAGAAGAAGAAAGCCTTGATAGTTGCGCGCCTTAATGATACAGAGAAAAGAATTTCTTTAGCATTGAATATCTGGAGAGATATTGAAAAATGTCCGGAATTGGCTGATTGGGAGTTGGGTATTGTTGGTTCAGGACCGGATGAACGTTTGATAAAAAAAGCCGCATATCGAAATGGTTTGAAAAATGTCGTTTTTTATGGAAGTCATCCGTCAGAACCTTTTTATAAGGATGCTTCGATTTATCTGTGCACCTCTGCGGTTGAAGGTTGGGGGCTGATGCTGACTGAAGCTATGCAGAATGGAGTTGTGCCAATAGCGTTTGATTCTTATGCGGCTTTAAAGGAAATAGTGACTGATAGGGAAGACGGAATTATAGTTAAAGAAAAAGATGTTTATGGATACGTGTCAGCTTTACAAGTGCTTATGCGCAACGATGAGATGCGTGATAATTTGGCAGTAAACGCACTTAATTCATGCAGTCGGTTTAATCCCGATAAGATTGTTTCGGAATGGTTAAATATGCTTAAAACACTATGAAGGTTCTTTGGACATCATTGGTAGAGTTTCCTCCTTTATCGAGGTTTTTAGGTAATGAGCCTCCATCTCATTGTGGTTGGTTGTATGCTTCGGCTATATCTGCGCTTGAGGTAATGCCGAATCTTGAACTTGGCGTTTTGGTATTTTCTCTTAAAGGTTCGTTTAGGAAATATATAGTCGACGGGATAACGTATTATATGATTCCTTGCGACAGTATCTCTAAAATATCTAAATCCCAAGTAGCGGCATGCGTGTCAGCGATAAAGGAATTCAATCCCGACATTATACATATTCATGGAACAGAGCATTCTCTTGCTGCTGCAATCTGTGAAGCAAATCAATTTGGAATTCCTATGGTGGCAAATATCCAAGGTTTGGCGGGGGCTATAGAGCGTTATGCTGACGGCGGGATTCCGCTGGTTGATAAATTGAAGAATGTGACTCCGTTGGACTTTGTGAGAGGGACCTTTATACTAAACGCGAAAAGGTCGTTTAGACGGCGATCCAAATGTGAACGCATATGTATAACTTCAATTCGGCATATAATTGGACGAACTGAGTGGGACAAGGATCATGCAAAAACATATAACCCGAACATTCATTATCATTTTATGAATGAGACTTTGAGGGATTCTTTTTACGAGAAGCCGATATGGTCGTATGAAGCGTGCATACCTCACTCAATTTTTGTAAGTAATAGCAGTTCACCTTTGAAGGGGGCTCACAAAGTGCTGCTGGCTTTACCTTCGATACTTAGCAGATATCCTGACACAGTTGTCCGCTTTTGCGGTAGCAATGTGATGAGCAATGACCTCAATTCCATTTTGCGTCGGCAAGGTTACCATTTGTACTTGAAACGGTTAGTGAAGAAACTTAATGTAGAGAATAACGTTGAGTTTTTGGGATCTCTATCCGAGAATGAAATGAAGGAGGCTTTTCTGAAATCAAACGTTTATGTGCTTCCATCGGCGATAGAGAATTCACCTAACAGCTTATGCGAAGCCCAAATACTCGGTGTGCCTACAGTAGCTGCTTATGTCGGTGGAGTGCCTTCGCTGATTAAAGAAGGAGTGACTGGTTTTATGTATCGATATGAGGAGTACGAAATGCTGTCACAGATTGTGTTACGATTATTTGAACAAAAAGACTATTCTGAGTTGAGCGTGCGCGAAAGGACCGTTGCGCTGAGTCGCCATGATAAGAACGCGAATTCTCAACGGCTTAAGGAAATATATGAAGCTATCAATTCTGAAAGGTTGTAATTGGGATTCCACATGGATAATTTTCTTTTATCAGGATTAGGCTTACTAACATACGCGGTGATTTCCTTCAAAATAAGAAGATTGATATTGCCGTCTTCAATATTTTGTGTGCTATGGGGAATAGCATGCGTTTTTATAAGTTTGATTATCAGTGGATACTGGACAAGTATGGCTCTGTACAAGCGTTACGTGTTTGTCTGGATGAATGATTACATTCTATATTTCACTATTATGTCAATACTTGGCTTTTCGTTTAGCAATTTCTTTTTTCATAAAAGAAGATTTGGATTCTCTTCAAATCTGAATGAAAGTTTGCTATCTGCAATAATACATAAGTATCGGCCGATAATGTATGTCAATTTTTGCATGGGGATTATAAGAATTATCATATTCTTATCAATTTTTGGATGGAACGATATGGGGGATTATCGGGTTAATGCTGAGGCAACTATGAAAAATTTGAACGGAATATATGGTCTTATATTCAGAATCTCGAATTATATATTATTGTTGTCTAATTTTTATGTATGTATTGTAGGCTTAAAGCATGGTGCGTATAAGATAAACTATAAGGAAATGGCTGTTACCTTGATATGTTTCGTGCCAGTTTTGATGTCTACAGGGGGGCGATTATGGATTCTATATATCATATTGTATTATTTTGGTTCTTACCTTATTGGTGCATGTCTTTCAAAACGTCGTTCCTTAATTCCAAAAAGGGATTTTAAGAAGGTTGGAGCAATTTTATCCTGCCTGATTTTAAGTATAGCTGTTTTGGGAGAATTAAGACAGGCAGAAAAGAACGATGATGGACAATTTTATGATAAATTTTCCTATGTGACTGAGGGTATGCTGTGTTCAGAATATTGTATGAAGTATTACGGAGGATATCGACGAGATATAAACAATAATATTTTATCGACTTTTCAACGAGGAGTATCTATTCCATATTTAAAATTCCGTAGACACCTGGCACAAAAGACAAATATGAGCTCTATTATTAATTCTATAATAGTCTTTTTATATATTGATTTCGGATACTATGAAAGCCTATTCGTCTGGTTCTTAATTTGTTTTATTTGTGAGTCTGTAGCATTTGGATGCTTGAATAAAATGACATTGAATAAGTTTTTCTGTTTAGTCGTAGTGTTAAAGATATTCTATGAATCAATCTTAGACAATTCCGTAGTAGGCAATATTCCAACTATTGAATTGGTCATATTATTTGCAATTTTTGGACCATTGCTCTTCGGAAAGAAGACATTAAAACTAAGTAGTAGTCGGTAATACATAAATCGAACAAGAATGTACTATTATCCAAAATTGTCGAAGACGGATTTAGGTGTTCTGCGAATCGGTGGTCCAGGACTCGCGAACTGTATGTTTATGGCGGCACATGCCTGGGTCGCTTGTCAAAAAGAAGGCGGAAAATTCATATCACCTTCATGGCTGAAATTTAGCATCGGACCATATTTGAGAAGAGAGAGGGATAAGCGAAATTACGCCAACCTCTTTAGATGCTATGGCGTTTCAGGCTTTAAGAAGTTATTTCTTTTGGCTAAGTTCAAACTAACAGGCGGAAGGCAATGCAGAACTTTTGATACGCTGGGTAGTTATTTCGGGGAGTTAAACAAGAATCAGCCGCTTGTACGTCAATATTTTGAAACGATTGTAAATCCAGCGATGATAGCGTCGGTTGATGATAGGTATTTACGGGATTGTGTAGCGGTGCATGTGCGTTTGGGCGATTATGTGCCATCACTGAGAATACCGTTGTCTTGGTATGTTGGTATCATGCAATCTATAAAGCGGCTTAATCCGGGCCAAAGAATCATTATTTTTTCTGATGGCACAGACGATGAGTTGGCTGAACTAATGGCGATTCCTGGCGTTGAAAGAAAGTTTTATGGAAATGCGCTCGCTGATATATGGGCTATATCGAAATGCAAATTGCTAATCGCCTCAGACTCCACTTTTTCGGCCTGGGGCGCCTTTCTTGGTAATGTGCCGATTATTTTCAATCGGCGCCATTTCCCTTCTGTATTTTCCGGCAATGTTCTCGAATCAGTTGTTGGCGATTCAAAAGTAATTCCAGATAATTTTGCCTCATTATTAATCGATTAAAAGTGTCCAGCAGATATGGGTAAGGTTATATTTGTCACTTATGGTAATGCGGTTTATTATCGTTCTTTAGATAGGATAAGGCTTGAAGCTGAGTCCGCAGGCGTGTTTGACGAAATAATGGTGTATAAGGATACCGACTTGCCTGAGGATATACGAAGCCACGAATTGATGAAGTTTGAGAGAGGCGGTGGATATTGGTTGTGGAAACCGTGGGTCGTTTTACAGGCATTAGAACGAGCTGATGATGACGATATTATAGTATATTCCGATTGCGGAAATACAATTTTTAAGCATCCCCAATGGTTGAAGTTGTTCGATGAGGTGTCTAAGTATGATGCGATTTTCTATTATAACGGGGGAACCCTTGAGAGATGGTCTAGTCGGGCTATGATGGAATATTATAATTTGAATGGACTTAGGGGGGGGAAGTATCAAATTATCAGCAATTTCTTTATCGTGCGAAAAAACGGTTTGTGCTTGGTGAACAGATGGATGGAAGATATGTTGATTCATCCAGAGATTGTCGTAGATGTTTCACAAGATAAAAGGTCTATGGAAAGCCCTAAGTTCGTGGAACATAGACATGACCAAGCTGTTTTAAGTGGAGTTGTATATACTCGTTCTAAAAATGGACGAGTATTGGTTGTTCCCAATTTCTCAGAATCATTAAAAGCATCCGGCCAGGCCGTCTTTAATTCCCGTATCTCGGATTCACAAATCCGTAAGCCAGCTATTCCTGATAAAGTATGGTTATCGATATTCAAGGATTTTGTGGTGCGACCATATCGGAGATTGCGAATGTTTTTTATTGATATTGCTACCAAGGCAATTAATTGAAACAAACAATTGACACAAGGCGGACGGTAATTGGCGCTACGTGGAGCGCCATAGAGAAGTTGTCGGCTCAGGGTGTGCAGTTCGCTACTTTGGTGCTGATGGCCCGCATACTGTCTCCAACAGATTATGGCTTAGTCGGTATGTTGACCATATTCATTATGGTCGGGCAGTTGCTCGTTGATGGGGGCTTTGCCCAAGCGATCATACGATTGCCTGATCATTCCGACGAGGATTTGTCTACTGCTTTTATTTTCAACCTATTCGCTGGTGCGCTAATGTATGGCGTGCTTTATTTATCCGCTCCGTTAATTTCTGAATTTTATGGCGAGCCACGTCTAACTCCTTTATTGCGCGTGTTGGGCCTGAGTGTGGTGTTTATTTCATCTTGGGTAATCCATAGCGCGCTTATGTCATCAAAGATTGATTTCAAAACACAGGCAAAAACCACTTTAGCCGGAGCTGTAAGCGCCGGAGTTGTCGGTGTTTGGATGGCGTATATGGGATATGGCGTATGGTCGTTAGTGGGCTTGCAATTAACGCAGCAATTTGTCACAGGTGTTTTTTATTGGATATTGTCTCCTTGGAGACCGAAAGCAGGTTTTTCCGTATCATCTTTCCATCGGTTGTTTGGGTTTGGCTCAAGAATAATGGTAAGTGATATTGTCGAGTCATTGTATAACAATATCTATGTTATGGTCATCGGCAAAGTGTTTTCGGCATTCAGCCTTGGCTTTTATACCCGTGCTGATCAGTTGGGGAAATTCGCATCCGTGAATGTTACCAGTATTATCACGAGGGCAACTTTTCCGGCGTTATGCTCTTTGCGGGATTTTCCTGAAAAGCTGGTCGGGGCCTTTACCAAGCAGATTCGATATTCAGCATTTATCGTATTCCCTCTTATGGCCGGTTTGTCGGCGATTGCCGAACCGTTTGTTGGATTGTTACTCGGCCCTAAATGGTTATATTCAGCTAATCTGTTGCGTACATTGTCGCTTTCAATGATGCTTCTTCCTTTGATTACTGTCAACTTGATGGTTTTAAGCGTTATGGGTGACTCGCGTCGGTATCTTCGCTTGCAGTTAGTAGCCAAAGGAATCGGCATATTGTCGCTCGCGGTTATGATTCCGTTCGGGCTGTCGGCTGTGTGCTGCGGACTGGTGGTTACCGCTGTTGTCGGACTCATTATCGCAATTATGGGTGCGGGCAGACGTATCGGGCTGGGGCTGAGGACACAGTTCCAGGCCGTTCTTCCCAGTCTGTTGTTTTCCGCCGCGATGTATGGAGCCATTGCCGGTTTGCTGTGGGTGCTCCCTACGGACGACAACGCCGTGCGGGTGCTTCTCGGAGTGATAGCGGGAATAATTGTTTACTTCGGGCTGGCCCTTGCGTTTCGCTCGCGCGACCTGCGCGACCTCGTGTCTCTCGTTCTCAAATAATTATGCGGATATTTTTAGGACATATGGCGCCTGACAGCCGCGAGATTCCCGAGGGGGTCAGCATTGCGGCGAGCCATTTCTCATGCAATCTGCTGCGCGGCGGTATGTTTGACGCCGCATACTCTATACTGCCGCCGATGGTGGGCTATGAGGAGGCTAAGGGGGCGTCGTGCGGTCTTTTCACGTCGATGGCTTCGCGGTTGAGGCTGCTGCCGGGGCGTCTGAGGGCTCTCGGTCCGCTCGTGGAGCAGGTCGCTATGCTGAATCGGGTGCCCCGCGGGAGTGAGCTGTGGCTTTATAATATCACCAATCTCAACTATTTCCTTGTGAAGATGCTGGGGTGGTTCAAACCATCGGTCGCCATATACCCGATCGTGCTTGATTTCACACCGGGACAGCCTGACGAAAAACGCATAATGCGCGCTTATAACTCCTCGGCCGGACGTATAGGCCTCACAACATATGAGCGTATCGCCAAGCAAAACTTCCACTGTCTGCCCGGGGTTGTGCCTCCGGCTGATACGGCACGGCCCGCGGTGGCGCATCCCTCCCCGGTGTTTCTGCTCTCGGGGGTGCTTGGCGAAAATATCTCACAGGTATCCAAAGTGATTGAGGCATTTGGGAAAGTTCCCTCGGCAACGCTCCACATAACCGGGATTACCACTGAGCCGGAGCGGCTCGCGGCGATGGCCGCGCGATACCCTAACGTACACTTCCATGGGAAGGTGTCGTCAGATGAATATCTGAGATTGCTCCACGAATCGACATTCCTCCTCTCGACCCGCGATCCGGAGTTCCTTGAGAACCGCTGCAATTTCCCTTCCAAAATCATCGAGGCGCTTCTGCACAACAGGGCTATTGTGTCTACGATAGCTTATCCGCAGATTGAGGGTATTAATTATTTCGTGATTCCTTCTACCATTGACGGGATGGCGGAGGAAATCAAGCGCATAGCGGCGCTACCGGAAGTGGAGCTCGCCCGATACACAAACCAATCAGATGAGGTGCGCCGTCGGTTCTCAACGGATGTGTGGAAAAAAACTATGGAAAATATCGAACAACCTTACGACTTTGTTTTCCTGACCAATACTCCGAGTTTCTATAAGCTGGAGCTGTGTCGCCGTCTTGCGGCGGAAGGGAGAAAGATACTCCTGGTGCTGTTGGGCTACGGCGCTGAGGCCGTCAATAACGTGCTGAAGGAGGATGACCGTGCCCGTTGGGGGTTCGACTGGGTGTTTATTTCTGAAGGGCGCTACCAAGACCGCGACAAGCTGAAAACATTCCTCGCCTTACGCCGGCTTATGCGCTCCATCCGTTACAAGAAGGTGTTGTTTTCGGGGTGGTGTTTCCCGGAATACAACCTGTACGCCTTTATGTCGCCCCGCGATAGGAACTTAGTGGTGTGCGAATCATCGGATTTCGAAGTGCGAACCGACGGTCTTCGCGGATGGCTGAAGCGCCGTATTGTCGGGCGGATGTCGGGCGGCTTCCCGAGCGGAGCGCCCCACGGCCGATTGCTGCGCAAACTCGGACTTAAAGGTGATATGTTCACAACCGGGTCCGTAGGTATTTTCCGGAAGGAGGGCGTGCGCTATCACGAGGCCGCCTCGCCACTAAGATTCCTTTATGTTGGCCGTCTGACCGCTGTCAAGAATCTTGAAGTACTTGTTGAATGTTTCCGCCGTAACGGCCTGCCGCTGACTATTGTCGGCGGAGGGGAGCTTGAAGCGGCGCTTAAACAACGAGCTACCGAAAATATCCGCTTTACCGGGTTTATCGAAAATGACAAGCTTTCTGATGTGTATGAGAGTCACGACGTGTTTATTCTCCCGTCACTATCCGAACCGTGGGGTTTGGTAGTAGAGGAAGCGTTGTATCGAGGGCTCCCGTGTATTGTGAGTGATGTGATAGGGTCGGGCCCCGATATGGTATTGAATACGGGCGCGGGAGTGACTTTCCGCCACGATTCGCCTGACGATCTCCAGCGGGCTATCGACGAGCTGTCATCGGACTATGCGCGGTATGCCGCCGCAGCTAAGGGCATCGATTTCGAGGCCCGCGACCGAGCGCAACTCGCCGCGTACCATACTGCTTTGAATGACTGATAACAGTGTATAACAGCGTTGCCAAAATATTCAGTCGAAATTGGCCGTTAGCCATGGGCGCTCTCATCGGTTTTTTGACGATGGCGCGTGTTCTTGACGCGGTTGACTTGGGAGGATTCGCTCAATCCTTAATGATGGCCCTGGCTACAACGATAGCGGTTACCGCGTCACTTTTGCGGGATGAACGTTTCAGAATCAATTACTGGCTGCTGGCATTCCTCGGCGCTTGCGCTTTATCGCTGATTGTTATGCGGCCGGTGCCATTAGGCGCTTGCTGGATGAGGTTTGCGGGTTTCGTGGTTGGCCTGGCTGCGCTGTCACCATTGGCCGTCACCCCATTGCTAATTGAGTTCCGACGCGGCGCCTGGAGCGGCCTTTTGTTAGCGTGTGTGTTGATTACGTTGGCCTCTTTTGCCATATTAATTTATGCTGTGGCAACCTCTTCAACCGCTGAATTTCATTATTTCGGTTTCCGCGGTGTTATGAAGCTTGGGATGGCATTGTCGCCTGTCGCCGCTCTGTCCGCCATATTGTCGCTGTATAAAATGCTTACGGCAGGCAACAGAGCGGTAGTCTGGACCATCTTGTGCGCCATATCTGTCATAACAGCAGTTGCCGCCGGATCCCGCATCGCCGTTGCCGGACTGGCGTGTGCCGCGGTTTATCTTATAATACTGGGCTGGCGAAAAGGGTCCCGAAACCGGGTCGTCCTCGCGTTATCGATCATTGTCGCGGTTTGCTTGGTGTCGATTAGCGTTCCGGCAGTCCGTGAGTCGGTGTCGATGAAGAACGCCTTATCAGTGGAAGCGGGATCACCCTTCTCATCCCGCATCGACCGTTGGACTGGTCGCTTGGCCGAGTTCGAGAGTGCCCCGCTAACTGGCATCGGTTTTTCCGCCCAGACCGTATTTAATTCCGAATTCGACAACCCTGAAAGTGTGCTTGCCGGATCGTCGACCGAACCCGGCTCATCGTGGCTGTCGCTTTTAGCTCAGACAGGGCTGATCGGAACCATTACCTTCATTGCGTTTTTGGGCACCGTGTTGAAGCGCTCCGTCAGACATCCGCATCTATTCCCGTTTGCCGTTCTTATGTTTTTGCTAATCAACGGTATCTGCGAGGGGTGGCTCCTGTTTTCCGGGGGCCTTATGTTCCCTTTCTTTTGGTTGTCATTAAACAATCTCGCAACTGATTAAGAGTATTTGCATATGAAAGTATTGCATACCATACCCTCGATGGGGGCGAAATCAGGCGGAACCTCGACCGCGACGTTTGATTTGCTGTCGTCAATTAATAATCTTGATTTAGAGGGCGGAGATGCCGTCGAACTTGTCTCGTTGGCGACAGCGGCAGGCTCTCGCGACCGTTCACTCGCTGATGGTTGCGGTTGGTTTAAGGCATTGCCCTACGACGCTAAGACTCCATATGGGTATTCCGCAAATATGCGTAAATATCTCAGTAGAGAGCGGTTTGATGTTTACCACACCAATGGTATGTGGCTCGATGTGAACCACGCTACTTGCGCGGCGGCGAGAAAGGCTGGCAAGCCATATGTGATAACCCCGCACGGTATGCTTTATCCCGAAGCGCTGAAGCGTAGCGCGTGGAAGAAGTGGCCCCTACGGAAATTGTTTTTCGATAAGGATGTAATGAAGGCTTCATGCATCCATGTGACCTGCGAGACGGAGATGCGCCATATCAGAGCCTTCGGTTATAAAGGCCCGGTGGCGGTAATCGGTAACCCTGTCGTTTGCCCCTCTGTGGCGGATAAATTATTGATGGAACGTTCTATCTATGATAGGGCTTATAAGATAGGTTTCCTGGGGCGTATCCATCCCATAAAAAAGGTGGAGAACCTCCTTGAGGGAGTCTCGCTTAGTGGAGACAAAGATATTGAAGTTGTCATTATGGGGAGTGGCTCGCCTGAATATGAGGCGTTTCTCAAAACGGAGGTCGAAAGGGTTGGTATTGCCGATAGGGTGAAATTCCTCGGCTTTGTCTCAGGCGATGAGAAATTCAAACAGCTTGCCGAGCTCGATGCCTTGTTCGTGCCGAGCGATATGGAGAATTTCGGAATGATTATCCCCGAAGCCCTATTGGTCGGAACGCCCGTAATGGCATCGTTGGGTACCCCTTGGGAGGCTCTTAATACTGAGGATTGCGGCTGGTGGGTTGACAATTCGCCTGAAAGCATCGCCAATGTCATTGGCCAAATCGCTGATGCCGGGCAAGACCGTCTGCGCGCTATGGGGCTGCGAGGCCGCGCTCTCGTGCTCAACCGTTTCGAATCCTCAAAAGTAGCCTCTTCAATGTATCGGCTTTACCGTTGGCTTTGCGGCTACGAGCCCAAACCCGAATTTGTGTATCATGATTAGAAGTTTATTGTTTCATATACTATATTGGTATTTTAAACTAACGAAGCGCGACTGGCAGCTCAACGGCTTCTGCGTTTTATTTCGGTTCCCTAATAGTAAAATGAAACTGGGGAAAGGAACCATTAACTCGTCTTTCACAAGCAATATGCTTGGATTATGGCAGCCGACAATAATTGTTGCGAGGTATGGTGGCGATATTGAAATCGGTGATGGATTTGGTATCTCAGGTTCGACGATTTATGCGACGAGTTCCATTAAAATCGGAGAGAATGCCCTTATAGGTGCAAATTGCAAAATCGTGGATAATGACTTTCATCCCTTAGATGCGGAAGCTCGTAAAAAAGGACTTAATGAGGAAGCGACGCTGCGAAAGCCAATAATAATTGGCGACAACTGCTTTATCGGGATGAATAGTATCATATTGAAAGGCTCTATTTTAGGTAACAATGTCGTGGTTGGAGCTGGTAGCGTGGTGTCGGGAGTATTTCCTGATAATTGTGTTATCGCGGGTAATCCGGCACGAATTATAAAATACATTTCTTAGAATTTATTTTTTATGAAGATTTCGGTCGTCACAGCGACATGGAATTCGGCGGAGACATTACGAGGAACGCTTGACAGCGTGATAGGGCAGACCCACCGCGATGTTGAGCATATTGTTGTTGACGGAAATTCTACCGACCATACGAGGGACCTCCTCGCTGAATACGGACCAAGATACGAGGCTGCCGGCAAGGTGCTCCGATGGATTTCCGAACCGGACCGCGGCGTGTACGACGCGATGAACAAGGGCATCGCGATGGCCACCGGCGAGGTTATCGGGTTATTGAATTCTGATGATTTTTATACCTCGGCCAACGTTCTTCGACGCGTTGCCGACGAGGTGAGGGATGTCGACGCCGTGTATGCCGATATTCATTACGTTGACCCTTCTGATTTGTCGAGGTGCGTGCGCTACTATTCTTCGCGCGATTTTTCCCGGCAGAAGATGAGGCTGGGATTCATGCCGGCCCATCCCTCGTTCTACTGCCGCCGGAGCATCTATCAGAATTACGGTTGCTTCGACCTCGACTTCAAAGTGGCCGCCGATTTCGAACAGCTTTTCCGCCTTATTTATATCCACGACATAGCCATACGCTACATTGACGCTGACTTTGTTACTATGCGCATCGGAGGCGCGTCGACTTCTGGACTGTCGTCACACAAGCAGATTCTCCGAGACCACCAGCTCGCGTATGCCAAAAATATTCCCGACAAGCCTTTCGCCGCAAAACCATTGCGCTGTCTCAACGGGATGGTGAATATGACGTTGGACGTGTCGCGGTATCTGCCCAAGCTTATCGGACTTCTGCGCGATAAAATCCTCCGGCCTCATCCGGTCGCGGAGTCCACGCTGACGACATAATAGGGTAGAACCCCGTTTCCCTGCCGGAGGGCCGACCTGCTTGTGCGCGGGATCGGCCCTCCGGCATTTTTACGCTTATATCGCGAAATCAGTTCTGTCGGCGAACAAATCCATTCACTTATTTGTTTCTAATTCGGAGGTGTTCGGCCATAGCCGTCGCTCTCCGTTTGAACAGATTGATTATTCAAGCCGTTAACTACCACCTTGACCCCTGATGCGATTATGGCGTACTGGTATTTCCCTTCAAATAAGAACGTGTTCGACATGGTGCGTTGCCTCAACGAGCGCGACGAGATAGACCAACCTTTTTACAGTCACCTGGCCAAGCGCACGGCCAATGTTGGCGACATCGTGTTCGTATACGTCACCGAGCCATTCGGGCAGATTCTCTACAAGATGGAGGTCACCGTGGTATTCGGCAGCTTCGATGACGTCAACCAGGGCCGTTGGGCCAAATATGCCGGACGCGGGGTAGCTCCCTCCAAGGGCCATTGGGCCCGCTTGCGTTTCCTTGACCATTCCGAACCCGCCCATCGGCCACTTCAGCCAGCCGGACTGCGCGCCAACGACATCCACACCTCGGCCGGAATCTATCCCCTAAGCCGAGAGAAAGCCGCCTACATCGAATCGCAGTTCGCCGCCAGCAAAACCAACTGACCTTTGATGCGGTCCAGTGGCTTAGTTGGCACCTTTCCGTGTCAACCAGCCGCGTTGTATTCTAATAGATATATCGTGCCTGTCAAAATTTTATGTGGCGGATAACGTCGCTGCCATCGCAAAACCATTTTCCGTTTTGCTTGGCTGTGGGCTTATCCACGTCTATTTCCCCTTGTTCTACGAGTTGCTCAAGCCGATACTCGCCGCCAACGATCTTGGCGGCAGTGGTTTTGCTGAACATAATCTTTTTTCGGGCGAATTTCAAGGCAATCAAGTCCAACACAAAGTTTGGATCAGTGACATGGAGAGGTACGCGGGTTGGTTTGAGAGATTTCATAATAGTCCTTTGCTTGTAACTGTCAGTCAACGCTAATGCGATGCGTCGACAATGGTATGGCGTGTCCAGAGTAGTCTAACTCCAAGTTTTTCAGCCTAATAACAAGAAAACCAGTTGGCCCTTGGTGTGCAGGGTTAACTGGTTTTCATCAGGTGGCGGAGAGGACGAGACGAGGTGCCATAAAAACAAGTGCGTAACACCTTGAGAATCAGTGATTGTAATATTCGATTTTGTGGCGTATATGTCCGAATTTTGACCGATACAAATAGGCTGGCGGCGTAAAATCAGTTTTAATAATTATTTGCAAGTAAGTTATTTAATAACTGAATATACGGAAACAGCCTATGTATCGCCGGGATTATTTTTTCGTTCTATCGCTCATTAAAATCTCGATTGTACGCTCTTTTTCCTTCAGTAGTTCCTTCAGGTGAGCCACCTCGCGGCGGAGCGCGTCAGATTCATCGGCGGCGAATCCTTCGAAGAAGATACCAGCCGACACGCCTAATTCCTTAGCGATTAGCTCTATTGTGGTCGAGTTGGTCGATCCGCGACGAATCGCGCTCTGTATGGAGCTTTCATCGCGTCCTATGCGTTGCGCTAACTCTCGAATAGTCATTTTCTTGCGCTCGCATAAATCTCTGATTAAAAGCAGATTGGCCATTG
Source organism: uncultured Muribaculaceae bacterium (assembly GCA_910587075.1). Lineage (GTDB taxonomy): Bacteria > Bacteroidota > Bacteroidia > Bacteroidales > Muribaculaceae > UBA7173. The sequence continues at coordinate 708 of CAJUKE010000031.1, read as the reverse complement.
TAATTTTATATTTTAGGATTTTTAACAGGAGTTTTTTGCCTTATTTGTTGAATTTGTTGCTACATTTGCATAGTAAAATTACGCAAAATAATTTAGTTGTGCAAATGAAGAATCAAATTAAAGACCTTACGGACTCTAATATTTTGCGCGGTTGGCTGGATTCTATGCCTCGCGGAGAGTATAACAAGCACAAAGCTGCTTTGGTTTCTGTATGCGCTGAAAACCGATATAAAATATTGAACTGGATGTATGGTCGTTGCAAAGTGCCAAACTCGGCCAAAATACTAATTAACGCCTATACTCTTCAGGTTTCAGGTAAAGAGATATTCAAGATAGGCAAGCCGGAGGAATTGACCGAAGGCGTAAGCGGCCACGCCTCGGGCACGGCTATCTAATAAGCATATATTCGTGCGCGTCCTTCCACCTCCTTCGGTTTACTCGTCACTTTGCAAGACCGTTACCCCTTAATCTTTGCGAGCAGAGCGCCAAAGACGATAACTCGAAAAATGGGGGGGACCGCCCTAAATTTTTGTAATTATGTAACTTGTCACATGATATGGTAACACCTGAACAGTTATACGCCGCAACAAACGACGGGCTCAGTATCATTGCGCTGCATTACCCCGACGCTCCCGAAGCTGCAAGGACAAACAAGTCGTTCAAGGCAAGACCCGACGAGCGCACTCCGAGCGCAAGGGTCAAACTAAT
>CAJUKE010000030.1 GCA_910587075.1 uncultured Muribaculaceae bacterium | reverse complement strand
ATTTTCCGATGCAGAAGCGGGAGAAGATGGTGGCGAGGATGTCGGGGGTGGTGAGGGAGCCGGTGATGGTGGAGAGGTGGTGGATGGCCTCGCGGAGGTCTTGCGCGAGGAGGTCGAGGGGGATGTCTACTGACAGCAGATCAGATGCGGGGGATGGGGTCATTGTGGGGTGGGAGGTGGCGGGGATAGGGGAGTTGTGAGGCTCGGAGGGATTGGTTAGGGCGTAGTGGGACGGGGATGGGTAGGGCTCGGTGGGGGTGGTCAGGGCGGAGTGGAGGCGGCGGAGGGGGGCGACGGCGGCGGTGAGGGCGTCGTAGTGGCGTTGGTTGGTTACCAGGATGGCGTCGGCGGTCTGGTCGCCGGCCAGCTTGTTGGCCACTTGCGTGAGGGCGCGGCGGAGTGCGTCGATGCCGTCGCCGGTTTTGGCCGAGATGTTGAGTTCGCAAACAATACGATCTGAATCCTGGGTGTGCGCATTGCCTCCCGCGGAAGTCTGCGGGATGTCAGGATCACTGCCATCGGTCAGTGGAGCAGAATCGCCAACGGCTGATACTTGTTGGGTGGTCGCATCGTCTATTGCGGGCGTTTGCGGGAGGTTGGGGATGGTGGGGTCGGCGGAGGGGCAGGGGAGAGGGGTGTCCGCGGTGTGGGGGGCGTTTGCGGCGAGGAGGTCTGATTTGTTGCGCAGCAGTATTACCGGGGTGTCGGGGGCGGTGGCGCGGATTTCGTCCAGGAGGGGTTGCGGTGAGGCGGTGGTGGAGGCGTCGGTCACGGCGAGCACTACGGCGGCGCGGCCTATGGCGCGCAACGAACGCTGTATTCCGGCCCGCTCGATCTCGTCGGGCGTTTCGCGGATTCCGGCTGTGTCGATTATGCGGAACAGGTGGTCGCCGATCGTGAGCGAATCCTCGACCGTGTCGCGCGTCGTGCCGTGTATGTCGCTCACTATTGCGCGGTCATCGTTGAGAAGCGCGTTGAGCAGTGACGATTTTCCCGCGTTTGTAGGTCCGGCTATCGCCACCGGTATACCTTCCTTTATGGCGGTTCCGGCGGCGAACGACCCTCTGAGGCGCTCGATTTCGTCGAGTATTTCGCTGGTAAGCGAGCGGAGCCGGTCGCGCGAGGCGAATTCTACGTCCTCCTCGCTGAAGTCCAGTTCGAGTTCGAGCAGGGCTGCCAGGTCGATGAGCTGTTGGCGTAGGTCCGCGAGGCGTGCGGAGAAGGCGCCGCGCATTTGCGTGTTGGCCACTCTCAGCGCCGCTCGCGAGTTGGCGGCGATCACGTCGGCCACGGCTTCGGCCTGCGCCAGGTCGAGCTTGCCGGCGGCGAACGCTCTGCGGGTGAACTCGCCGGGCTCGGCCAGCCGGGCGCCGTTGCGGCACAGGAGGCGGATCAGTTCGGCCTGCACGAATCGCGAGCCGTGAACCGCCAGCTCCACCACGTCTTCGCCTGTAAACGAGTTCGGTGCGCGGAAAACGGTGGCCACGGCCTGGTCAAGCTGCTCACCCCCGCGGTCGGGGTCAACGATCAGCCCCAGGTGGGCCGTGTGGCTGGCGCATCCGGCGAGGGCTTTCCCTTTCCAGACGCGGTCGACGGTTTCTATGGCGTGCGGGCCGCTTACGCGGGCCACTGCTATCCCCCCGGTGCCCGAGGGTGTTGATATGGCGCAGATTGTGCTCACTTAAGTGTCGGTTGATGGGTTTGTCAAAAGTGTTGTCAGCGGTTGCTGGTCGACCATCGGTGGAAGTCGCATTGCTTCTCAACCTCGGTTTCGATCTCGTCGGGTAGGGCGGCGAAGAAGTCAATTCCGGTCACGCTCTCCACCGAGTCAACCGGGACGGCGCAGGCCTGCATACCCCCTTTCACCGGGCCGTTGGGCATCAGGAACCCTATGGCCTTCGGCGGGTTGGAGTAGGGGGAGAGTACCACCTTGAAGAATCCTTTGGGCACGGCCACGCCTGTAGAGCCTATAAGCATCGAGGCGCCCGTCTTGTCGAACACCGGGCCGCATACGATCACCACGGCGCTGTCGCGTCGGGCGCGCTGGCGGCATTTCTCTTCGAGTTTGTTCCACGCGCCGCGGTTGAGGTCGCCCGACTGCGGGCAAATGTTGGTCATCAGAAACGACTCCCGCATCGCGTCGGCGTCCCATTTCATATCGCCCGCCGGGGCCATGTGTCCGCGGTCGAACCCCGAGTGGCGGTAGTCTCTCGGGTCGGCGCACCCTTCCACGTCGGTGTCCGGCGCGAAATTCTGGTTGCGGGGATGCTCGCCGCCCACTTCCGAGGCGAGCAGCTCCCATCCCACCCAGTTGGGCTGGTGGGTCTTGGGGTTGAACGATACGGTGAACCCCTTGTAGCGGAGTATCTCCTCGGGTGTGCCGTCGGGCACTATGGCGGTTTCGAGCGCCGCGGCGTCGGCGGTCACCAAAGCGCCAGCGCCGTCGTGTCCCTGGGCCCGGGCCGTGATCACGAGCCAGGCAATTATGGCCACTACGGCCACCGCCAGTGCTATTGCCAGCGGACGCGTGTTGTCTTTCCCGCGGGGTGCCCTACGGGAGCCGCCGCGCGGCCCGGAGGCGGCGCGGCGGCGCGGTCGGTTTGTTGCCAAATCCTATTGTGTGAATCGGTTTGGAAAATCTTAAAACAGTTCCTTAGAGGATCGCGCTGAGGTTGAAGTTCTGGAACTCAAGGTCCTTGGCTGCCTTCGCGGCGAGCGAGCGGTCGAGCTTCACTGCCTGGCGGAGGTTGTTGTTGACCATAGTGTCGTTGTTGGTGCGGGCGCCCAGGATGGCGGTGATGTAGTAGGTCATCGCGTTGGGGGCGGTGATGCCTGCGAGGGTCGACTTAGCCTTGCTGTAGTCCTTGGTGAGGATCTGTGCCAGGGCGGCGTTGTTGGTCTTCGCGTTGCCGAAAGCCTTCACAGCCGCGGCGGGGTCGCCGGTCATCAGGTAGTAGGTACCCATGGCGTCGTTGAGCTCGGGCTGGCCGGCGGCGGCGCCAAACTTCTGGTTGGCCTGGCGGTAGTCCTTGTTCATCAGCGACACGAGGCCCATATTCATCTGGGGCTCGGTGGCGGCGGGGGCGATGCGCTGGGCGTGGGCGAAGTTCTGCTTGGCGGCATCGTAGTCGCCGGCCGCGTACTGGGTCATACCCAGGTCGTTGAACGCGCGGTAGTCGTTCGGGTAGAGCTGCGCGGCGGTGTTGTACACCTTCATCTTGTCGGCGTTGTTGTCAAACAGGGTCGCGGTGTAGAGCAGCTCGTCGATGGTCAGGCTCTTGGGGTTCGAGGCGAAAGCGTCGATCAGCTCCTTGTCGCTCTTGCCGATCACGTTGATTGAGGCGGTGATGCGGCTCTTGCGGAGCTGGGGGAGCACCTGCTCGGCCAGCTGGTCGAAAATCGAGGAGAGGTTGCGGATCTCCTTTTCGCGCTGCTCGGGGTCCTTGTACATTGAAAGGACGCTGAGAATCAGTTCCTTGTCCTGAATCGAGCTTGCTGCCACGAGTTTCTGGAAGCCTTCCCAGTCCTCGGGGGTGAAGTTGGCGGTCAGTTCGCCGAATTCGGTGATGTTGTCCTTCTTGAGCTTCTTGTCGAGATAGGCGGTAGTGTTCTTCTCGCGGCTTTCGGCCAGGCGGGTGTTGAGGTCGAGCGAGCCTTCGGGCGAAGCGTAGGACGACACGTTGATTTCCTCGATCTTGCGCGAGGGGTCGTTGGCGGCGTTGCGGAGCTGCTCGTTGAGCGAGAGCATCTCGGTGGTGGTCAGCTGCCCTTCGCGGATGTTTGCCTGGTTGATCAGGAAGTGGATATCGGCGTCATATTTCTCGTTGATCACGCGCTGGAACTTGTCCTGGGCCAGGGCCGGGGTTACGGTCGAAGCGTCGGCGAGGGTCGAGGTGGCTACCACGCCGTTGGCGACCTTCACGCGGGGAAGCACATACTGCTTGCTCCCCTGGCGCACGTCAAACGCCAGCTGCAGCTCGCTGCGCATCATGTCGGGCTGGTACTCGTACATCACGGGGATGGTCACCGTGCCTCCGTTCTCGTAGTTTACCACCGGGGCGTTGCCGCGCACCTTCTCGCCCTGGAACGAGTAGGGCTGCGAGGCCACTTCCTGACCTTCGAAGCAGAGGTAGGGGGTTACGGTCACCTCGGCGTTCTTCACGAAGAATTTCGCCGGGATACGGGCCGTCACGGTGGCGGGCACGCGGTCGGCAACCACTTCCAGCGGATTGGGGTTCACGTTGAAGTAGTCGGCTTGAAACTGGTTAAGTTTTTTCCCGCAGCCTGTCAGGAGCACTGTCCCGGTCGCGGCGAGCGCGATAACTGATTTTGCGTTCATAATGCGTATAAAGTGTGATAAATTTTTGGCTCGTTATTTTCCTAACCGCAAAATTACTCAATCCCCGCCGCATTCCCTCGGCGCAAACATTAAAGTTTGCTAAAAATTAACCCTCCGGCGCCCCGCTTCAGAATTCATATCCGAGCCCGACCATAAGCGATACGGATGAGTCGGAAAAGTCGGTATCGACGAAACAGCCGGCATTGATGCGCACGCGGTTCAGCGAGAATGCGAAGTGGGGTATCACCACGCAACCCCAGTTGGTCTTGTCGCCATCGCTAGCAAGTCCTACGCATACAGGCAGATATATGCCCGCTGACTTAGTGTCGCCGAACGCCACGGCTATAGTGGGGCCTAAGAATCCGTTGAGTCCTCCGTAGTCTTTAGGGACGAGGCCGAAGTTGGCTCTGAAACCGAATGCCATACCGATGCCTAAATTCCGCGACAGTTCCGTGCATCCTTCGGCCATGATTCCGTATTGGCTTCTCAGCTTGAAATCGCCCCCGTCCATAGAGAGGTTGTACTGCCACGACACCAGTGCCGCCATTGAAAACACATTGTATTCGTTGCCGGAAATCTTGTCTTCCGGGTAACTGTCGCGGGAGCGTTGTTCCGACGGATAATATGTCGTCGTGGTTGTTGTGGAGATTGTCGTGGTCGAGGTGGCGGGAGCCGTTTGTGGCGTCGCGGTCTGTATTTGTTTCGACTTTGGCGCTGTTTGGGAGACAGTCGCGTTTTGTCCTGTGGAAGTCGCGGTGGCTGTTGAGGTAGATGGAGCGCCGACGTTGGTTTCGGGAATGGTCAGTTCCATCCCGATATAGGTGAATGTGGCGACCTCGGGGTTGAGTTCGATGATCTGCTGCGTAGTGACCCCGTATTTCTTCGCTATGGATTCGAGGGTTTCCCCGCGTTCGAGTATGTGCTTGGTCTGTGCTTCGGCTGACAGTATGAAACACGTCGCCAACAAGGCGGTAAGGATGATTTTGGAGATTGACCGTGTGTGTCGGAGCATATTGGATGAATTTATGGATTATCGGGTTAGTCGCGTTTCCTGACAGTGCCCTTGCCTTGGCACGACGGGCATTGTATATGCCTGTGGCTTAGATCGACGTATCGCCCGCAGTCTGAGCAATATTTCGAGCCGGATTGGCCTAATGTGGTGGCTCCCGAGTCGGCGATTGTGCCTTTACCACCGCATAGGTTGCATTGGTGGTCGGAGAACGTGATTGGGTCGCGCGGGTTGCCGGAGCCTGTCGAGAAGTCTCCCCCGTCAAGCGGGGCGCTGAACGATGCTCCCGCGTCCATCGGCACGGAACTCCAGGTATTCCAGTCCATCGGGACGCTGCCCCAGCTTGGAGATGGCACATTTTGAAATGACGGCGTGGGCATCGGCATCGGCGCGGGCATCGGCGGCAAAGGCACCGGCGCGCTCCATCCGAATGATGGCGCTCCCCATCCGCTGAACGGCCATCCCCATCCGCCGCCTCCCCCGCGGTTGGAAGTAGTGGTAGTTTGGCGTTCAGCCGCGGCGCGGCGGCGGGCGGCGCTTCTTTCCGCTTCTCTTGCCGCCTCTCTTTCAGCTTCTTCCCTGCGCCGCCGGGCTTCCTCTTCGCGTTTGAGGCGTTGTTTAGCCGCGAGCACTCCGATCTCGTCGGCCTTGGCTGTCAGCGCGGCATATTGCTCGCCGGTCATAGTGGGGTCGCCTTCCGAGCCTTTGGCAAGTGCTTTCTTGTAGAGTGAGTGGGCGTTCTCGAACTCTTTGGTTTCCTCCTTGATCCGGCCGCGCAGGTAAAGCAGCTCGGCCGACGGGCGTCCCATTCCGGATTCCACCAATGTGAAATAGGTTTCCGCCAACGAGTATTCTTTCCGTTCGAGCAGTTCTTTCCCCTTGTCGAGGTTTCTGCCGGCCAATTCGAGTCGCGCTATGGCGCGTGTGCCCAGGGGCTCTTTAGCGCTTTGTTCCGGCAGTTCTATTTCCAGCCCGGTAAACAACTCGGGGAAAATGCTGTTGGCCGCTTTCAGCTCCTCGGTATAGAGACCCCATTTGCGGGCTACCGATTCCCATGTATCGCCCCTTTCGGCGATATAGGTGCGTCCATTGGCTGAAAACGCCATTGTCAAGGCTAAAAGCGCGGCGGAGAGTGTCGTGCGTTTCATGATGCGGTGTGTTGTTTGGCGGGCTCGCTTTAGGTGGTGTCAGCGGGTCTGTATCACCAGGAAATTTGAAATGGACCAAAATTCAGCCACATTGTTGATGTGCAGTGTGAATTTGCCCTTACCGTCGGTGGTGAGGGTGTAGGTGCTTTGCGGCGCGGCTGTGATGATTTTGGGTTTCTTGGCCTCGAAGGTAATCTCGGTGAATTTGCGGATGTCCACCTGGTTGAACTTGCTTCGGTCAAGGGCGTCTTTTGTCTGGATTTTCCCTTTGTGTATTATTCCGTTGGCTTCCAGCTCTTTCTTGGTGCCCATAGCGACGAACCCGCGGTTGGCCATATCGGTCGAGCGGGTGAGCGCTTCGGTATACCGTTTGTTCTGTTCGTCCAGGTTGGAAATCTGTGTTTTCTGTTTGTCGACTATAGCCTGTAGGTTGGCTATATCCACATCCTTGGACTCCAACTGTTTGCGCAACTGGGCGATCAGATCGTCCTTTTGCTGTAGCTGTTGCCTCATATTCGCTATGAGGTTGGCTGTGCCGGGGTCGGGGGCCTGAGCGTCCTCTTCGTCTTTGGCCTTTTGGTCGGCAAGTTCCTTTTCGAGCCGGTCGATATGTTCCTGTTGGGCTTTCAGCACGGTCTCGAAGCGGTTGAGGTTGTTGAGCGCGTCTGCTTTTGACGCTTTCCCCTCGCCTGACGGGTTTAGAAACAATATATCCTCTTGCCGTTGTACGGAGTCGAGCGCTTCCGACAACGTGGATATCACGTTGTTGATTTTGGCGAGCTGTCGGTCCTGGCGCTCGGCCACCCGTTGCAGCGAGTCGCGTTCGGTCACCACGCGGATTACCTCCTTATGCCCGGTTCGGTCGCATCCGATGGTGAGGAATGCCGCGGCGGCGACTGGAAATAAAAAGTGAAGTGTCTTTCTCATCGGTCGGTTGGGTAAGAGCTTGTTGTTGACCAAGTTTTAATTCGCGTTCTTGACGTAGAGCATCAGTTGCTGGCCCGGTTTCAGCGGGGTGGTGTCTTTTGTCTTGGCCCCGATTTCGTTCCACTCGCGTATCTCAGCCGCGGTCACAGCGTAGCGCTCGGCGAGCGAGTTGAGGGTGTCGCCCTGTTTCACGTTGTGGAATACCACTTTGAGCTCCTCCTTTGGTTCTTCCGGCTGAGCCGATTGTTCTGTGGCGCTCGACGGGGTGTAAGTTTGCTCCTTGGTCATATCGTTGAATATGTCCGATGTCCCATCGGGATATACGATCATGAACAGCAAGCTTTGCGGAAGTGCCTTTTTCAGCGGCTGGGGATTTTTCCTATCGGCCTTGGAGGTTTGGTATATGACCTTGTCCTCGTCAAATTCAAGGGTGAATACGGGTATCTCCCGATAGTCGGTTGTGTAAAGAACGGTAGCCTTAGGGTCGATTTCCAGCTGGTCGCCGGTTTTGCGTTTGCCGCCTTGCGTGAAAAACAGATTCCCGCGTTTCCCTGATTTTATGAGGTAAATGTCGGTAAGTGGCAGTTCGTCTAACTTAATTCCCCTGGTCAGATTGTTGAAGCGCACCGAGTTTTGGGTTATCTGCTGGATCTGGGCGTCTAAGAAGTTGCCGTCGCGGAGAAGGATTTTGTCGCCTCCTTTGCGGTTCGACGACATCGCGTAGGGATTTTTCCCGACCGCGGTAGCCGCGGTCAGAACGATTAGGAGCAGGGCAAGGATTTTTCTCATAAAGGTTATGCGGCGCGGGGTCAGCGCGCGTGATAATGGATATGTGAATTGTGTAACTAACTGACTGCAAAGATACACATTCTTTAACATACAATGAGCCGGCTTTTGTTAATAAAATATAACGGAGGGTGTCCGGCATCATAGCGGGACACCCTCCGGGTATCGTTGGAAATGTGGGTGGCGGGGCCGGGGGTCACTGGATGGCGGCGAGGCCCCCCTTGGCGGTTTCTTTGTAAAGGGAGGGGAGGTCGTGGCCGGTCTGCTTCATGACCTCCACGATGCGGTCGAAATCGACGCGGTGGCGCCCGTCGGAGAAGGCGGCATAAAGGTTGGCGTCGAGGGCGCGGGCGGCGGCGTAGGCGTTGCGCTCGATGCAGGGTATCTGCACCAGGCCGCACACCGGGTCGCACGTCAGCCCTAAGTGGTGCTCAAGCCCCATCTCGGCGGAGTATTCGATCTGCGCCGGAGTGCCTCCGAAAAGCTGCGAGGCCGCGGCGGCGGCCATGGCGCACGCCACTCCCACTTCGCCCTGGCATCCCACCTCGGCCCCGGAGACCGACGCGTTGTGCTTCACCACGTTGCCGAACAGGCCGGCGGTGGCCAGAGCGCGTAGTATCCTCTTCTCGGAGAACCCCTTGGAGGTATAGAGGTGGTACAGAACCGCCGGAACTATGCCGCACGAGCCGCAGGTCGGGGCGGTCACTATCTCGCCGCCGGCCGCGTTCTCCTCGCTGACCGCCAGGGCGTAGGCGTACACCAGGCCGCGGCTCTTGAGCGACGAGTTGTAGCCCGCCGCGTGCACATGGTAGCTCACAGCCTTGCGCCTCACGCCGAGCCCGCCGGGCAGAATCCCCTCGGCCTCGATGCCGCGCTCTACGGCGTTCTTCATCACTTGCCACACCTCGCGCAGGTAGTCCCAGATTTCGGGCCCCTCGGTCTGCTCGACGTATTCCCAGTAGCTCAGGCCAGTGCGCTCGCACCAGGCGAGAATCTCCTTGATTTTCGTCATCGGGTAGATGCTTTCGGCGGCCTGGCGGCTCTCACCCTCGCGCACTATGTCGCCGCCCCCTATCGAGTAGAAGGTCTCGGAGCCGAGCGACGCGCCGTCGGCCCCGAACGACTCAAACCGTATGCCGTTGGTGTGGAACGGGAGCACCGTGTCGGGGAGCCATTCGATCTCCGTCGGGATGGAGGGGGTGAGCACATCGAGCACCGCCTTGTCGGTAAGGTGCCCCTTGCCCGTGGCGGCCAGCGCCCCGTAGAGCGTGACTACCACTTTGACTGTCCCCTCGGGGAGTTCCGAGAGGTAAATCTGAGCGGCCTTGCGCGGTCCCATCGTGTGGGAGCTCGACGGCCCGTTGCCTATCTTGAAAAGCTGGCGTAATGATTCCATGGCGCTGGCTGTAGTATGGTTATGGGTAGTTGGTTATCTGATTATTTTCCGAGCTTTGTCGCCTCTCTTTTCGATAAAGATTCCGTGAGAGGGCGCGCGGTAGAGCTTGGTGCCGTCGATGCCGAAGTAGCTGGTTGCCGAATTGCTGTCATCGTCGGCCTCGACCGATTCGACTCCGGCGGACGGGGCTATGGTGAAGTCGACGCTGAAGGGCTCGTTGGCGAACTTTGACCAGCCGTATGACTTGACTGTCCCCTCGGGTATGCGCAGGGTGTACCGCCCCGGCTCGATTATCCCCTCCGCGAAGGATATGTCGAGCGCGTTGGCGAAGGTCTTTTCATAGCTGCCGCCGATATGGTACGTCTTGTCGGTGTCATTGTTGGTAAGGGTGATTTGGGTCGAACCCTTGTAAACCAGCTCGGCGACATCATCGGGGAATATCAGTGTGAATTTATTTATACTCTCCACGGTGCTCCCTTGCGCCGGAAGTGTCCTGATGACGTCGAAAGGATTACCGGCGACGCTGAGGTAAACCTCCATACGCTCGTTATATACGGGCTTGTCCTCGTCGCCGAGCTCGTAATGGGTGATGTACATATTTTCGGGTATCACCATCTTGTAAATACCACGGTCCTCCAGAACGGAGGAGAACGTCAGGTCGCCGTTATTGAGCCCGGTAGCCCGTGCAACAATGGAGTTGCCGTCGGAAATTGTGATATTCGACAAATTCCCCTTGACCTCGTAGTCGCCAAAGGCGTATTTTTCGAAAGCTTGGTAGGTCGTCGCGGGCCCGTTAACATATCGGTATGTCAGGTCGATGGCAGGGCTCTCTTCAACCATTGCTGAGCCGTCGGAAGTCTGTGTATTCTTTACGACCACCCCTTTGTCGATATGCAGGGTTATCGATTCATTTTTTTCAAAGTCGCCCGACATCGACATTTCAAGGTTCGACCCGTAAAGAACGACGCTCCTTATGCGCACGCTCGATCCGTTTGCCGCCGTGATGCGTATTTTCCCGTTCCAGTCGTCGGGGCAGGTGAGGCTGTATGACCCGGAAAAGCCGGAATTCAACCCGCAGAATTTCACCGATAATTTCTCAGGGGTGCTGTATTCGCCCCACGCCGCCACGGTGGGTGGATAGGCGTAATAGCCCAATTCTTCGGCTGCGACATTTGTCGCAGCCGCTGCGGATATGATTATGGCGGTCGCTATAAGCGAGCGTGATTTTTCTATCAGACCAAACATGGCGTATGGGTTTTGATTCTGGTTGCGATTGAAGTATGGGATTGTGACGCTTTGCCAAACGGTAGCTGTTGACGCGGTATGTCGTCGCCGAGCGGCTTTATATGGTTCGTCCTGACTGGCGGGTACGCGGCATTTCTCAGTGGTCGCGCTCGATGATGAAGTCGATGAGCGACTTCAGGGCGTCGAGGGCGGGGGAGGGGGCGAAGGTATCGTCGAGAAGCTTGGAGGCGCGGTCGCGGAACCCCCTCATCACGCTGTAGGCGTAGTCGATGCCCCCGTTGTCGATGGCGTAGGTTATGAGTGTCGCGATTTCATCGGCTGTGAGCGACTCCTTGCGGGCGAGTTCGCGCATCGCGGCGCATCCGGCGATTGTCTCGTCGCGGAGTGTATGCAGCAGCGGCAGCGTGATTTTCCCCTCGCGGAGGTCGTTGCCGGTGGGTTTGCCGATGGCGGCGTCGGCGTAATAGTCGAAAATATCGTCCTTGATCTGGAAGCAGAGGCCGAGCAGGCGGCTGTATTCTACGAGCGCGGCGCCTCTGGGGTCCTCCTTGTCGATTCCGGCGGCGAAAACGCCAACCTCGGCGCAGGCCACGAACAGCGATGCCGTCTTGCGGAAAATAATCTGGAAATAAGCCTCCTCGTCGAGATTGTTGAAGCGGGCGGTGTAGATTTCGTCAAGCTCGCCGATCGAAAGCAGTCGTCCGAGCTCGGAAATCGAGTTCACGATGCGTATGTCGTCGGTGGCGGCGGCCTGGAGCAGCGCGTTCGAGAGGAAGAAATCCCCTATGAGCACGGCCAGATGGTTGTCCCACAAGGCGTTGATTGTCTGCTCGCCGCGGCGGGTGGTGGTGTCATCGACCACGTCGTCGTGAATCAGCGACGCGTTATGGAGCAGCTCCACGGCGGCGGCGCCTTTGAGCGCCTTCTCCGTAACCTCGTCGAACAGCTTGGCGCAGAGCATCACCAGGATCGGGCGCACCTGTTTTCCCTCCTTCCTCAGGTAGGTGGCTATCACTCGGTTCATCAGCTCGTTGGGGGAGTCGAGAGTCTGCCTGATAAGGCTGTTGAGCCTGGTCAGTTCCGGCGCGAGTGATTGCTGTATGGATTTAAAGTTGCCCATTTCCGATAATTCGGGTGCAAAATTAACGAAATTTCCCTCTTCCCGCAACAATTCTCTGAAATTTCCTCGAAATGCTTTTGATGCCGCCCGCCTGACGCCGGGCCGGGGAGGCAATATTATTTTGAGGTGGCGGGGAAGTTTCGTATATTTGCGGGGTAATAGCAGGCCGGGCTTTTCCGCGGGGCTGACCCCCGGGGGCCGCGGGTCGGTTTTTTGTTGAAAAGCTTACTTTTAGGTTAGTTAAATGAACAAGATTCTTTCCAAGGAATATTTCTCGGAGAAAGTGGTGAAGCTCGTGGTCGAGGCCCCGCTGATCGCCAAGGCGCGCCGCCCGGGTCACTTCGTGATCGTGATCTGCGATGAGAAAGGGGAGCGCATCCCGCTGACGATCGCCGACGCCGACGTCAAGAAAGGCACCATAACCCTGGTAGTGCAGGCCATCGGTGCCTCCACGGCCCAAATCTGCGCCAAGGAGGCGGGCGAGTATCTCCACGACGTTGTCGGCCCCCTCGGCCGCGCCACCGACATCCGCGATTACGGCACGGTGGTGTGCTGCGGCGGAGGAGTCGGGGTGGCGCCGCTGCTCCCTATTCTCGCCGCCATGAAGCAGGCCGGCAACCGCGTGGTGGCCGTGCTCGCCGCCCGCACCCGTGACCTGATAATCCTTGAGGAGGAGGTGCGCCGCCACGCCGACGAGGTGATAATAATGACCGACGACGGCTCCTATGGCCGCAAGGGCCTCGTTACCGACGGTGTCGAGGAGGTGATCAAGCGCGAGAAAGTCGACCTCGTGTGCACCATCGGCCCGGCCATCATGATGAAGTTCGTGAGCCTACTGACGAAGAAATACGAAGTGCCCACCATATGCTCGCTCAACACCATAATGGTCGACGGCACGGGTATGTGCGGCGCGTGCCGCGTGACTGTCGGCGGCAAGATGCGCTTCGTCTGCGTCGACGGCCCCGAGTTCGACGCCCACCAGGTCGACTTCGACGAGATGCTCACCCGACTCCGTTCATATTAATTAAAGCCCTTAACCTGTAGACCCTATGAACCAGGATACCATATCGCCTCGCGACGCCCAGTGGCGCGAGGAACTGCGCAAGGCCCACACTCCCAAGCAGCGCCGCGAGATTCCGCGCGTCAAGATGGCCGAGCTCCCCCCCTCGTACCGCGTAAGCTGCAACGAGGAGGTCAACCAGGGGCTCTCCGCCGAACAGGCCGTGCTGGAGGCCACCCGCTGCCTCGACTGCCCCAACCCGACGTGCGTCCAGGGATGCCCCGTGGGCATCAACATCCCCGGATTTGTAAAGAACATCGAGCGGGGCGACTTCCCCGCCGCCGCCGCGACGCTCCGCGAAACCTCGGCGCTCCCCGCCGTGTGCGGCCGAGTGTGCCCCCAGGAGCGCCAGTGCGAGTCGAAATGCATATATAATAAGATGAACCTCCCCGCGGTGGCCATCGGCTACCTGGAGCGTTTCGCCGCCGACACGGCCAACGAGGCCGCTTCCCGGGGCGAGGCTCCGATTCCTCCCTGCGCCGCCGCTAACGGCAAGCGCGTCGCCGTGGTCGGTTCCGGTCCGGCGGCTCTCTCGTTCGCCGGCGATATGGCCCGCCGCGGCTACGAGGTGGAGGTATTCGAGGCGCTCCACGAAATCGGCGGCGTGCTCAAGTACGGCATTCCCGAGTTCCGCCTCCCCAACAAGGTGGTCGACATCGAAATCGACGCCCTCCGCACCGCCGGGGTCAAGTTTATGGCCAACTGCGTCGTAGGCAAGACGCTCGGCTATGACGACCTTATGTCCCGCGGGTTCGACGGCGTGTTCGTGGCCTCCGGCGCCGGGCTCCCCCGCTTTATGGGTATTCCGGGCGAGAACGCCATCGGCGTCATGTCGTCCAACGAATACCTCACCCGCATCAACCTGATGGGTGCCGGGCGTCCCGGATGGGCCACCCCCGTGATCAAGGGTAAGCGAGTGGCCGTTGTCGGGGCCGGCAACACCGCCATGGATTCCTGCCGCACCGCCCGCCGCATGGGTGCCGAGGAGGTCTACATCGTATATCGCCGCAGCGAGGCCGAAATGCCCGCCCGCGTCGAGGAGGTGCGCCATGCCAAGGAGGAGGGGGTTACATTCCTCACTCTCCACAACCCGATCGAGTACCTTACCGACGAGAGTGGCCGCGTGAAAGCTATGCGTCTGCAGCGCATGGAGCTCGGCGAGCCCGACGCCTCGGGTCGCCGCTCGCCGGTACCCATCGAGGGGGACATTGTTGAGATGCCCGTCGACGAGGTTATCGTCAGCGTCGGCGTTTCCCCCAACCCGCTCGTGCCTGACTCGATCGAAGGGCTTGAGGTGACCCGCCGCGGCACCCTCGTGGTCAACGAGGAGACTCTCGAAACCACCCTCCCGCTCCTCTACGCTGGTGGCGACATCGTGCGCGGCGGGGCTACCGTGATTCTCGCCATGGGCGACGGCCGCCGCGCCGCCGCCGCCATGGACGCCCGGCTTTCGCAGAAATAACCAACACTTTAAGATAAAGAGAATAAAGCAATGAGCAAGGAACTTACGATTGACGAGGTATACCGCGCGCAAATGGTGCTCCGCGACGTCGCCCGTCATCCCAAAATCATCGGTCCGACACAGCTCTCCTCAAGCTGCAACATATATCTCAAACCAGAGAATCTCCAGCACACCGGGGCCTTCAAGCTCCGCGGCGCCTACTACAAGATTTCCCAGCTCTCCGACGAGGAGAAGGCCCACGGCGTGATAGCCTGCTCGGCCGGCAACCACGCCCAGGGTGTGGCCCTGGGAGCCACCCACCACGGCATTAAGTCGCTGATATGCCTCCCCGCCGGGGCGCCGATCTCGAAAATCGAGGCCACCAAGCGCCTCGGGGCCGAGGTGTGCCTCGTGCCGGGTGTCTACGACGACGCCTACGCCAAGGCCATCGAGCTCAAGGAGAAGCACGGCTACACCTTCGTGCACCCCTTCAACGACCCGCTGGTTATCGCCGGGCAGGGTACCATCGGCCTTGAGATTCTCGAAGAGATGCCCCGCGTGCAGGCCATCGTGGTGCCCATCGGCGGCGGTGGTCTGATCGCCGGAGTGGCTTTCGCTGTCAAGACCCTCCGCCCCGACATCAAGGTCTACGGCGTGCAGGCCGCGGGCGCTCCCTCGATGGCCGAATCGCTGAAGTCGGGCAAGCGCGAGCACCTCGACTCGGTGTTCACCATCGCCGACGGCATTGCCGTGAAGGAGCCGGGCGACCTCACCCTGGAGCTCTGCCGCAAGTACGTCGATGAGGTGGTTACCGTCACCGACGACGAAATCGCGGCCGCGATCCTCGCCCTGGTCGAGAAGCAGAAACTCGTGGCCGAAGGGGCCGGAGCCGCCGCCGTGGCCGCCGCCATGTTCGGCAAGCTCCCGATTGCTGGGGAGGACGTGGTGTGCGTTGTCTCCGGCGGCAACATCGACGTGAACACCCTCAACCGCGTAATTAACCGAGGCCTGGCCAAGGCCGGACGCGTGTGCCAGTTCGAGCTGGAGGTGCAGGACAAGCCCGGCATCCTCTCCAACGTGCTCAAAGTCGTGGGCGACCAGGGTGCCAACGTGCTCTCCGTGAACCACGAGCGCATCGGCTCGGCCTCGCAGGTAAACTCCTGTGTGCTCCATCTTGAGCTGGAAACGCTTAACTCCGAACATATCGAACGTATCCGCAAGGCGCTTGCCGATGCCGGTTACGCTACCAAAGACTGATTACTGATGATTCGATACGACGACCATCTGCTCCGCGTCTACGCCGACAGCTTCCGTGAAAACTGGGAGCTGCCGGCGTTGGCTGAGTATGGGCGCGACGAGGTGCTCACTTATGGCGAGTTCGCACGGCGCATTGCCCGCATACATCTCTTCTACAGCCAGCTCGGGCTCCGCCCCGGCGACAAGGTTGCTCTCCTCGGCAGGAACTCCATGACCTGGGTTACCGTGTTTATGGCCACCATAACCTACGGTGCCACTATCGTGCCCATCCTCCCGGAGTTCAACTCCCGCGACGCCCAGCACATCATCAACCATTCCGAGGCTTCGGTGCTGATGGTAAGCTCCTCGCTGTGGGAAACCTACGAGTTCGAGCAGATGCCGGCGCTCCGCGTCGTCGTTTCGCTTGAGAACCGGCAGGTGCTCGCCGAGCGCGTGCCCGACGGGGAGAACACCGCCGAGCGCATCGTGCGTAACCTCACGCGCCGCTTCCGGGCGAAATATCCCCGCGGATTCAGCCGCGAGGATGTGGCGTATCCCAATATGCCCCGCGACGCCGTGGCCGTGCTCAACTATACCTCCGGCACCACCGGCTTCTCCAAGGGGGTGATGCTCACCTACGACAACCTCGCCGGCAACGTGGTGTTCGGTGTGCAGTCGAGGCTCCACTACGAGGGTTCGCGCTGCCTGTCGTTCCTCCCGCTGGCCCATGCCTACGGGTGCGCGTTCGATATGCTGGTGCCCCTGGCGGTAGGTACCTTCGTCACCATCTTCACCAAGACCCCGACCCCGAAGCTGCTCCTCGCCGCCCTGGCGCAGGTGAAGCCCAACCTGGTGGTGTGCGTGCCCCTGATACTTGAAAAAATCTACCGCAAGCAGATTGTGCCGATGATTACCCGCCGCGCCATGCGGTGGGCCCTCGCCGTGCCCCTGCTCGACAGCGCGATTTACGCCAAGATACGCAACCGCCTGGTCGAGGCTTTCGGCGGATGCTTCGAGGAGGTTATCATAGGCGGCGCGCCGCTCAACGGCGAAGTCGAAGCCTTCCTCCACAAAATCAAGTTCCCGTTCACCGTCGGCTACGGTATGACCGAGTGCGGCCCCCTTATAAGCTATATGCCCTGGCGCGAGTTCGAGGTTACCTCCTGTGGCCGCGTTCTCCCCAATATGGAGGCGAAAATCATCTCCGACGACCCTCGGAACCAGCCGGGCGAGATATGCGTGCGCGGCCAGAACGTCATGGCCGGTTACTTCAAGAACCCCGACGCCACGGAGGCGGTGCTCTCCGAGGACGGATGGCTCCATACGGGCGATATGGGAACCCTTTCGGACGACAACGTGCTCTTTATCCGCGGTCGCTCCAAGACTATGATACTCAGCGCCTCGGGCCAGAATATCTATCCCGAGGAAATCGAGGCGAAACTCAATAATATGCCCTACGTCAACGAATGTCTGATTGTGGAGCGCGGAAAGGGTCTCACGGCTATCGTGTACCCCGACTATGAGCGCATGGACGCCGACGGCGTGACCCTCGACCAGCTCGAACCGATTATGGAGCGCAACCGCGCCGACCTCAATTCGCTCGTGGCCCCCTACGAGCGCGTCGACCGCGTACAGCTCATACCCCACGAGTTCGAGAAAACCCCGAAAAAATCAATCAAGCGCTACCTCTACTCCTGAGCGAGTTCCACAGCCTTGATAATCCACTCTTTGAGCCGCCGGTCTCCGGCGGCTTTCTCTATTTGCGCGAGCCATAAGTCGAAAGGGGATTCTGCCGGCTTACCACTATCTGGCTGGTCGAAAAGTGAAGGGGTGGCGTGGGGGTCGCGCCTTACGGGGGCGTCGGGTAGGAGAGCCGGATTGAACACGGCTACCTCGGTGGATAG
This sequence comes from uncultured Muribaculaceae bacterium, assembly GCA_910587075.1. Lineage (GTDB taxonomy): Bacteria > Bacteroidota > Bacteroidia > Bacteroidales > Muribaculaceae > UBA7173. Next base: position 17,677 of record CAJUKE010000030.1, on the reverse strand, counting down.
GAATTCGGGGTCGTCAAGGAGCCGGCGCGCCCTTGGCGCGGCGGCGATCAGCCGTTTGTAAATCTGTGGCACGGGCTTGTCGAGCCGCTCGCCGTTGATTTCGCTCACGGTGCCCCCGGCGGTGAACGTGTCGCGGATATGTGCGTTGAGCACGCTCTTGGTGGTCACGAGCCATAGCGAGGCGTTGTCGAAATCGCTTTTAAGCACTTCGGGGAAGAGCGCGAACATACGCGCCTGGTAGTCGGCCCGGGTCAATGGCGGGAGGTCCTTCCAGAATCCGACCGTCACGGAGGTCGCGGCATCATCCTGGGCATCGCCGAGCCACCAGGGCATCTCGTGCCTCCCTTCGGCCAGAGCCTTGCGGCGGTAGTAATCGCGCACAGTGGCGATGGCGTTCCCTCCGGTGCGGAAGGAATCGTAGTCGGTGCCCATGCGGTCGAAAATGCTGTCGCCCGCCGCCTGGTCCATATCAATGAGGTAGCGGGGGCAGTGGGTCACGGCTATCTCTTTGAGTACATCGGAGTAGGGTCGGCAGCGGAACTCGGCCCTCGCTCCCCCGAGTTTGGCGAACATCAGCGCTATGGTGTCGACCGCCGGGTCGCGGGTTGTCTCCACGATGCTGCTCCCGGTCGAGGTCCAGTGGTCGTGGATGGTCGACTTCACCTCGACTCCGAACCGCCCGGCAATCACTATGTCGGGAAACCTCGCGCCCGACACCAGACGTATGTCTTCGGGATGGAACGGGTTGCCGTCGGCGCTTTCGCGGAGGGCGTCGCTCACGGCGGCTTCAACCTCCGAGGAGCTCGCGCCTTTGAGAAACAGCGGGTCGGCAGCCGCCCGGGCGTTTAGCGATTCCGTGGCCCTGGCAAGTAATACCTCGAAGGGCGCCGCGGCGTGTTGGTTGTTGTCTGGCATGGAGAGAGTCGTTTAAGTCAGTTATCCAAAGTATACGGGCCACACTTCCTGAAGGCGGCGGGCTATGTTGTAGGCGAGCATCGGGGGCACGGCGTTGCCGATCACCTTGTAGGCGCCCGAGGGGCTGACGCTTGCCTGGGCCGGAGCCTCGGAGGCGGGGGTCACGAAGGGGTAGTCGGGCGGGAAGGTCTGGATCAGGGCGCACTCGCGCGGCGTCAGTCGGCGTTCGCGCAGGCCGCGGGCGAGCTCGTCGGCCATAGTGCCTCCGTGTTCGGCCGACAGGCGGCGGTATTCGATGTTGCCGTGGTGCTCCGAGCGTATGGTCGGTCCCAGGCCGTCGATGGATATCTCGCTCTGCCCCTGGCAGTGGCTCCCCATATATTTGGCCCTGGAGTGGTCGCGCTGCGAGCGGTCGGCGCTCTCCTCCGGCTCCAGGAGCGAGGCGAACACCTCGCGGCAGCTTACCGGCGGCAGCAGTCCCTCGGCGCCGCGCGAAGTGTGGCTGTGGGTCGGAGCGGGGTAGGGGTCGGCGGGGAGCTGGCCGGTGCGCTCGTATTCGGCCCTAACCTCGGGGCGGAGCGCCTCCTTGCGTATCCCTATGAATATCACGCGCTCGCGGGTTTCGGGCACGCCGTAGTCGCCGGCGTGGAGCACTTTCGGGTCGAGCACGATGTAGCCGTTGCCGTCGGCGCCCGAAAAGTCGCGCTGTATGATCTCCTTGGCCTCGCCGAGGCTTACGAGCCCCTTTACGTTCTCGGCCACGAACACCTTCGGCTTCACGATGTCGATTACCTGCTTCATCCAAAAGTACAGCTTGCCGCGGGTCTCCTCCGAAGGGGCGTCACCCTCGCGCTTGGTGCCGTCGTGCATCTTGCCCGAATCGAATCCCGCGCGCTTGCCCGCCACGGAGAAGTCCTGGCAGGGGAAACCGCCGGTCACCAGGTCGATATTTTCGGGAAACACACCCTCCTGGCCCGTCTGGTGCTCCTTGACGAGCTCCACGATGCTGCGGAAACGGTATATGGCGGGGTCTTTGCCGAAGCGCTCCATATAGTTGCTCCAGGCGGCTTTGGCCTCCTTCAGGATGTCGTTGGCGAACACGGTCGAGAAGCGGTTGCGCCGCAGGAGGACCCAGTCGGGGTTCACCGCTTCCTGAATCCACGGCGATCCTTCGGGCACCGAGCGTCGGTGGCATATGAAGCCACCCTCGAAGCCGAGGTCCATGCCTCCGCACCCTGAGAAGAGCGAGAGCATGCGCAGTTCCCCCTCTACCGGCGGGCACTTTTCGGCATAATTTGGAATTTGGCGCGCTGCGAGGCAGTCGGCGTGGAGCGATATGTTTTCTTTAGCCATTTCGGGGCGGAGTTTTGATGTCGGAAATATTCTACAAAGTTAAGCAATCCCGCTCAAACCGCCAACCTTTCCGGCCCCGGGCGCTAACGGAATGCCCGGCGAGGAATGTCCGGAGCTGCCCCCTCTGTACGGGGGCAGTGAACCATTAGTGCCCTTGGCGTGTTAATTTGTGTGAATGCGAGAAAGTCGCTTTTTTAAGGCAAAATGGTGTGGTGTTGGCATTTTTTTATGTTTTTATCGCCGTTTTTGCGTTCAAAAGTGTTAATTTCGCGTGGCATTTTTAGGACACTCTACAGTTTCTACACACATTAGTCAATTCACATCGGTTTCTGATACACACTCTCCCATCGGTTTGCCGGCTTCTTACATATCAATTTAAGCAACCGCTATGTCTAAACTCTTAAAGGCATTTTTAACAGGGCTGTTTGTCACGTTGGCGCTTCTTTGCGCTCCCGACGCTCAGGCGCAACGCGTGGCATTGAAAACAAACACTGTCGACTGGGTAGCGCTGTCGCCCAACCTGGCTGTCGAGGCCAGGCTGAGCCGCCGCCTCTCGCTGCAACTGGCTTTCGCGGCCAATCCGCTCTCCGTTTCGGTGTTCGACACCCGCTGGACCAACTACCGCGTCGAGCCCGAGCTCCGCTACTGGTTCAATCGCCCCATGGCGCGCCACTTCATCGCGCTGTCGGCCACGGCGGCCGCGTTCAATTTCCGCCATGCCACACGCCATTTCCAGGGCGACGCCGTGGCCGCGGGCATATCCTACGGCTACGCCCTCGTGCTCGCCAACCATTGGAATATGGAGGTCGAGGTCGGCCTGGGGCTGGCCCATGTGAGCGCCTTCAACTATAAGGGGGACGACAAGCCCGACACGAAGAATTTCTCCAAGGTGGTGCCCGTGCCTATACGTCTGGGGCTCTCCTTCGCTTATATCTTTAAATAATTGGCAGTACGAAATATGAGACATAAACATGCCATTCTGGCGGCCCTGACTTTGCTTGTGTCGCTCGCGGGGGCGCTCCCCGCGGCTTCGCGAGCCATAAACGTCCGCGGCTCCGTGGCCCGTCAGGGCGCCAACGAACCCCTCGAAGGTGTCACGATCCGAAATGCCGAAACCGGCCATCTCATCGGCACCACCAACATGGAGGGTAAATTCACCGTATCGGTCGAGGATACCGGCAGCCTCCTGTTCTCGCTCATCGGGTGCGAGGACCTCACCGTGCCCGTCGACGGGCGGCACACCATGCAGGTGGCCCTTTTCCCGAAGACCCACGAGCTGGAGGAGGTGATGGTGGTCGCCAAGGCCAAGTCCGACGCGCTGGTGATCGACCCCGCTGAGCTTGACGTGAAAGGTAACTATATCTACTTGAAGAAGCACGTTAAGATTCCACACAGAATCTTCTCCTCGAATATGCGTATGATCATCCAGCCGACGATCTACAACGTCACCGAACGCCACCTCTACTACCTCAAACCGGTGGTGTTCGACGGCTACCGCTACGCCATTACGCAGCGCCGTATGTACGACTGGGATGAGAAACTCGACTCGCTCACCCCGTTCCGCGGAGTGAAGCACACCAACCGCCGCACCGACGACGTGGTGCTAATTTCCGACTCGCTGTATGTGAAGAATCCGAAGGACGACTTTATGTGCGTCGTGATGTCGTCGATGGAGAACTACAACCGGGTGGTATACGCCGACACCTTTATGATAGCCCGCGGCACGGTGAACCCTCTGCGCTTCCTCTCGTACTCGCTTAAGGGCTACGAGATGACCGACGAGCGCTACCTCCCCCAGCCGGAGGTGTTCCTCCGCGACAGCCAGGGGGATATGAAGCTGGTGTTCGAGGTGGGCAAGTCGAACCTCGATATGGGGCTGGGCGACAACGCTTCCGAAATCGAGGCGATGCTCGGCGAGTTCCGCGCCATCGAGAACGACCCCGATATGACCCTTAAGAGCTTCACGATTTCCGGCACGGCCTCGCCTGAGGGTAGCTACGCCAAAAACCTCCAGTTGGCCAACGACCGTATGGGCTCGGCCATGGATGTGATTCTGCGGTCGGTGCCAGAGAATCTGCGCCGCGGCGCCCAGATGTCGACCGACGCCCAGGTGGCCGGATGGAGCGAGGTTGAGCGTCTGCTCCGCGAGGACGGCCACGCCGACGAGGCCGACGCCGTGGCCAAGGTGATTGCCTCCAACCCCGGCTCGGCCGACGCGCAGTCGATACGCATGCGCCGGCTCCCGTTCTACAAGTCGTTACTCGTGGAGCATTACCTGCCCCGCCTCCGCAAGGTGAGCTATCAGATTGTGACTTCGCGCTACCGCCCGCTCAACGACGAGGAAATCGCCGCCATGTATGCCTCGAACTCCTCCCAGATGTCGAAGTACAACTTCTGGCGCTACTACAAGGGGGTGGAGGATTCCGCCGCCCGCGAGGCCGCTATGCGCCGCGCCCTTGAGGTGCACCCCGACTTCCTCGCCGCCGCGACCGACCTCTCGGCGCTCCTGATCAACGACGGGCGGTCCGACCAGTCGGTGCTCGAACCCTTCTTCGCCGACTCCAAGACGTGGCTCAAGCTCCCGGAGAACTCCCGTTTCGATATGGCCGCCAGCGCTATGAACGAGATGCGTTTCAGCCTGGCCGACTCGCTGATGTGCGATCTCCCCGACACTCCCGAGTTCCACAAGGGTAAGGCTTACTGCGCCGCGCTCAACGGCCACTACGTCGATGTGATGCAGGAAATATCGGAGGACTCGCCGTTCAACGAAGTGCTACTGCTCCTGGCGCTGAAGGACAATGAAACAGCTTGGCAGAAGGCTCAGAAACTCGGCGACTCGGCCTTGGAGGAATATATCAAGGCCACGGCGGCTAACCGCGTCGACAATTACCTCGAAGCGCTGGTGCATCTTGAGAACGCCCTGAGGCTCGACAGCTCGCTGCGCGATGTGGCCCGGGTCGATGGCGATCTCTCTGACTTGATTGAAGATGTCGAAGGTGAACTTGATAATGGAGGGGAAACAAATGGAAAATAAGATATACCGAAACCTGGCACGCCGCGTGGCCGCGGCCGCGGTTGTGGCGGTGGCGCTCTGCGCTCCGTCGAAGGCTGATGCCAGGATGACCTACAAACTCAACGACACGGTGCGCTCGGGCTTCAACGCCCTGGACCATGTGCTGCAGAAGCCGCTCGGCAATCCCGTGTTCGAAAACAAGCGCTTCGGCGACCACCTGTTTCTGAGCGGTGGCGCCGGGGTGTCGATGGGGGGACTGCACACCCGCCCCGGGGCCGCGCTCGAACTTCAGCTCGGCGACTGGGTGACCCCGGTTCACGGTTGGCGCGTCGCCTTCAACGCCGGAGCGCTGTCGGTGCAACGCGGAAATCCGTACCCCTACTTCGGTGCCGTCTCGGCCGACTATCTGCTCAACTTCACCTCGCTGCTGCGGGGCCACCGCTCTGGCCGCTGGTTCGAACTCGTCGGCGGCATCGGTGCCGAATACCGGCGTGAGAGGAGCGAGGGTGTGTGGGGCAACGAGCTCGGCATCCGCGCCTCGCTGCAGGCCCGCTTCAATGTGAGCCGTTCGCTCTACCTCTACCTGGAGCCGCGCCTTACTATGTCGGCAGGTACCAAGTACCGCGGCATTCCCGACGAGGAGCGCCGCTTCCGCCCCGATATGTCGTTCTATGTCGGGCTGGGCTACAGGCTCCTCCGCGGGGCTGAGCGCGCCAACGGCACCCAGCCGTTCCTCAACGTCGACGACAGCCACCTATTCTTTGGTGCCGGTGTAGGTGCCTCCACCTTCCTGCGCGACGCCTCGCGTAGCTCGCTTGGCCCCGAAGCGCAGATATATGTCGGCAAGTGGTTCTCCTCAGCCGCCGGACTCCGCATCAAGGCCCAGTTCGGGCGCTACAAGACCCCCTGGCTCGACCCTGACCGCCGCTACATTGCCAGCGGTATGCTTGACTATGTGTGGAACATCACCAACGCGTTCGGCGGCTACCGACCCAGCGAGGTGTTCAACCTTAACCTCAACCTCGGCGTGGGCGCCGGGTATGTCAACGAGTCGTCCGGCAAGCTGTATCCCGGCGTTGAGGCAGGGTTGACGGCCTCGTTCCGCCTCTCACCCAACTGGAGCCTTTACATAGAGCCCCAGGTGCAGATGTTCACACGCGGCTTCTCAGAGGCCGCAGGCAAGGGGCGCTATCTCGCTCCCATGGGTTCCGTTATGGCGGGCCTCACTTATACTATCGGCAACTTCTACCACGACCATCCCGAGAGCCTCGGCGAATACCTTAAGGCCAACAACTATTTCCTCACCCTGTCGGGCGCGCCCTCGAAGCGCCTCAGAGGCAATTATGGTTATGGCGCCGCCGGGTCAGTAGGTTTCGGCAAGCGTTTCACCCCGGTATCCTCGTGGCGCGTCACTGCCGACGGTGAGATTTTCAACAACTCACCCCGCTTTGTGTCGCTTGGTCTCTCGGCTGATTATATGTTCAGCATCTCGACCTCGATGGCCGGATTCAACCCCGACCGCCTGTTTGACCTCTCGGGCGTGGTCGGCATCACCGGCGGTATGGCGCACACCGAGGGCCCCGTGAAGCCTATGTTCGGAGCCAAGGTCGGATTGCACGGCGCTTTCCGCCTCTCCGACGCACTGGAGCTGTTCATCGAGCCGCAGTTCGTGGCCATGAAGTCGACCGGCGTTTATTCCGACGGGTGGAACCCCGGACTGCGCCTTATGGCTGGTCTGGCCTACCGCCTGGGCCGCAAGGACTCCTTCGCCGCCGATGCCATCTACAAGTCGCCTATGGAGGGGCGCAATAACTTCGCCTCCCTGTCAGTCGGTCCGGCTGCGTTCAGCGGCAACCTCGGGCTAAGGAACATCAACGGCGCGCTCGACGTGAACGTAGGGCGCTGGTTCACCCTCGTGTCGGGTCTCCGCCTCGGTGCCTCATACGACTTCATGCCCGACAGCGATGCGAGCAAGCGCCTCAATCTCGGTATAGTCCGCGCCGATTACCTCCTCAACGTAACGTCGCTCATCACCCGCGACGAGTCGCGCCGATTCCACATTATCGGAGTCGTTGGCGGTGGTATCGCCTTCAGCGACGCGGAGTACTCCAAGGCGGGCCTTACGGCTGGCGGCGGCGTGCAGTTCCGCTACAACCTCCCGGCCAACATCGACGTGCACATCGAGCCCAACGTCTCGTTCATCATGAACCGCGTAACCCCGAACTACGAAAGCACCTCGCGCTTCACCGCCATTGGCCGCCTGATGTTCGGAGCCTCCTACCGCTTCTGACGCCCGTCGCGGCATAATATCCCGTTTACCAACCGCGGCGCCCTCTCCACTCCGCCGCGCATCCCGATAACGAGCCCGCTGCTTCATCGGCGAAGCAGCGGGCTCGCTGTATATTCATTCGCATTTATATCTAAGCAACCGTGCGCCCCATTGCTATACCTTCGCCCCCCTGCTGTTTGTCGTTGCACGTCGTTTTTTCGAATTTTCTCAAAAAGTGCGGGAAAAATTTGGCGGTCTCGGAAAAAGCGCGTAATTTTGCACTCGCAAAACGGCGGGAGAGTCTGCCGATTGCTGGTAATTATGGCGGGATAGCTCAGTTGGTTAGAGCGTCGGATTCATAACCCGGAGGTCCCGAGTTCAATTCTCGGTCCCGCTACCATCAAACCGCGTCACTCAGTGGCGCGGTTCTTTTTTATGCTTATGCCTGGCCCCGAGGCAACAGTTCAACCACGCCCCAGGTGCCGACACACCTCTCCAAGGTCGGAAATCTCGTGCGATAACCATTGGCGCGAGGTTTCCGGCCTTGATGGCTTGGTGGATAAATGAAAGGGGGCAAAAGGTGGTATTTTTCGCCGCAAGAGGTGGATTTGGGCCGAATTTCACGCGCTTTGACCCATTTTTCGGGTTAAGGTGGCTTCCGGGGTTATAATTTCGCGGCGGATGCGGCTTTGACCGCGTCATACCAAGCGGATACCTTAAATCAGTAATATTTTATGCGTAAAGTTTTTTTATCAATGGCGTTGCTCGCCGCGGTAGGGCTTAGTGGCGCCGAGGTGCCGGTCGGTCCGGCTACGCTTCTCGACGCCTACTCGCAGGCTGCCGACGGCGACGTGCTGCTGCTCGAATCAGGGGCCTACGGCGGAACTCTGACTTTCCCCGACCAAAAAACTGTGACCATCAAGGCGGCTCCCGAGGCCGACGTGACTTTCGCGGCGCTTTTCCGCGCCAACGACGCGGCGCTCTCAGGGGGCGGCATTGTGCTCGACGGACTCGACATCGCGATCACTGACTCTTATTTCATCAACCTCGACAGCTACGGCGACATCGCGACAATCACCGTGCGCGGTTGCGAAATCTCGAATGTGGCCCGCTGCTTCCTTCGCACCAACAACACCGGCTATCGCATAGGCGAGATCGTGTTCGACGATTGCGTGATCCGCGACTGCGGCAGCGGTGGATGGAACTTCATTTATCCGAAGCATATCGTACAGCGTGTCTCGGTAAGCAACAGTACTCTCTACAACTACGCCAACGGCGAGAGTTTCTTCTGTCCGAACGCCGCTGACACGGAAAACGCCTTTACCTTCACTTTCAACAACAACACGGTGTACCGCTGGGGCAAGAGCAACGACCGCGCCCTCGCCAAGGTGGAGAAGAAATACGGCCCTGGCTCGACTTACACTTTCACCGATAACATTATCTTCAAGGGTGGTGCCGAGGGGGTTAAGCCTTATGTGGTCCATGCGGCCAGCGGCTCGCTCTCGGCCTCGAACAATCTCGTGGTCGATTATGGCGACTATAATATAACCGACAAATCGGTAAGCGACCTTTCGCTCGCCGCTCTCGGACTCGACGCGTTGTCGTTCACAAATCCCGACGCGGGCGATTTCACAATCGCCTCGACATCGCCCCTGGCTTCGGCCTCGACCAAAGGCGGCGTGATCGGTGACCCGCGGTGGCTCAAACAGGTGACTGATGCTGTGAGTCTTACTGTTGTAGCCGAGCCCGCCGAGGGTGGCCAGGTGTCGCCCGCGCAGGCTGTTCTGAACGCCGGCGACGAGGTGTCGGTATCGGCCTCGGCTAATTACGGGTACCGCTTCAAGGAGTGGCGCGATGCCGACGGTGCCGTTGTCTCGACAGAGAATCCTTATGTGTTCAACATCGCCGACAATACCGGCCTGACTGGTGTGTTTTCGGCAGTCGACACTTACGCCCTGACTGTGGCTACCGCGGGCGACGGCGCGAAATGGGGCACGGTCGTGATCAACCCCGAGCCTGTCAACGGCGTGTATGAGACGGGTACGGAGGTCGTGGTTTCGGTAGTGCCCAATTCGGTGACGCGCTTCCTTTATTGGGAGGATGGGGCGAGCGACCTGGCGAGGTCTGTGAAGATGGACTCCCCGCGCGAGGTTGAAGCCACTTTCGACGTAGTGCCCTTCATCGTGGCCTGGGACTTCGCGACTTCCGAGCCGCGCGGCAACCGCCAGGCCGACTACGCTTTCGCCTCCTACAATACCGGGCTGCTGAATATTTTCAACGGCGACGGATCCCAGACCAACTGGGGCGGTTCGACCCGCGATTTCGGCACCGGCGCCACCAACTGCATACGGCGCTATACTAATATGGCCGATATGGATAATCCCCGTTCGTTCGTGGCTCGGTTCTCGGCTAAGGGGTACACAAATGTGAGGGTCCACGCTTTGGCCGCGGCCGATAACGACTGCGTGCATTCGGTGCAGAAGGTGCAATACTCGACCGACGGTGTCGAATACACCGACCTCGCCCGGTTCGACATGGTCAAAAACCAATGGGTCAACTTCGACGTTACTCTCCCCGAAGGGCTTGAAACCGTGTATGTCCGCTGGATCGGCGACACCTCTTCCGCCCTGCTCGGCACACCTAAATCGACCGATACCGAAGGCTTCTACCTCGCCGACATAGCGGTGTTCGCCGACAAAGTGGAGGTCAACGACACCGAGGCCCCGATACTCCTCGCGAGCGCTCCCGCGGCCGGCGCGGCCAACGTCTCGGCGAGCGGCAACATAGTGCTCTCCTTCAACGAGCGGGTGAAAGCCGGTAGCGGCGACGTCACTCTCAACGGGCTGAAACTCGAAGGGATTTACGGCTCCAAGACCGTCACCTTCCCCTATAAGAAGCTCGCCTACGGCGCTGAGTACACTCTCGAAATACCCGCCGGAGCTATTACCGATATGAGCGGAAACATCTTCGAGGGCGCCATCTTGGCGTTTACCACAATGGAGCGCCCCCGGCCTGAGGCCCGTCTTTTCGACGCGGTGGTGGCCGCCGATGGTTCCGGCGATTTCCTTACCGTGCAGGCCGCTGTCGACGCTGCGCCCGAGGCCCGTATCGCTCCCTACATTATATTCGTGAAGAATGGCGAATACGAGGAACTTGTGAAGATTCCCGCCTCTAAGCCCTTCATACACCTTATTGGTCAGGACCGCGAAAAGACCGTGATCAAATACTGGATCAACAACGGCGGCCAGGGTGACACCGGCTGGGAATACTCTACAAACAATCCCGCGTCGAAGACTTATGGGTACCAGGGCGTGTTCCAGATTGACGCCACTGACTTCTACGCCGAAAATATCACTTTCCTTGACTCATACGGCGTTGAGACCCAGTCGGGGCCGATGGGGCTCGCGATGAGGTCGTGCAACGACCGCCTCGCGTTCAACAATTGCGCGTTCCGCTCTTTCCAGGATACCTGGTTCACCTCTACTACCAACATAGCCGACCGCCATTACGTCAACAATTGCCTTATCGAGGGTGCGGTTGACTACTTCTACGGTGCCGGCGACGTCTATGTCGAGAACTCCGTATTCCGTCAGGCACGCGCCACGGGCTCGGTGATTGTGGCCCCCTGCCACAAAGAGGGCACTAAGTACGGGTATGTGTTTGACCGGTGCGTGCTCGACGGACCCGGGTCGCAGCATAAGCTCGGACGCGCCTGGCAGAACGAGCCGATGGCCGTGTTCCTCAACACGACTTTCAAAACCTCTTTCGCCCCCGAAGGCTGGAGCGAGTGGCACATAGCCCCGAAACTCTTCGCCGAATACAACAGTGTCGATGCCGAGGGCAACCCGCTCGACCTTTCGAGCCGCCGCACCGAGTACAAGGTCGACGGCCAGGCCGACAAGGTTAAACGCCAGGCCGTGCTCTCCGATGAGGACGCCGTGCGTTACACCTACGCCAATGTGGTCGAAGGCGCCGACGACTGGAATCCGCACAAATTCTTCGAAGCGGTCGACGCTCCCGCCAACCTCGCTGTTTCGGCCTCGGGCGCTCTCTCATGGGACCCCTCGGAATACGCCGTATGCTATATCGTGATCAACGGTGACGACAACGTGGTAGAGATTACCACCGACACATCCTTCGCCCCGGTTTCGAGAGCTGCCTCCGATTTCTACACGGTGAAAGCCGTCAACGAGTACGGCAGCCTCAGCTCCCCCGCCACGGTCGGGAGCGGCACCACCGGCGTGGGTTCCGCGTACTCCGCTTCGGAAGTCGCGAGCCGCGTCTACCTCAATCCCCTCGGCATAAAGTCCGCGACCCCCTTCAGCGGATTGAACATCGTGGTTGAGACCCTCTCCGATGGTTCCGTCCGTACCTCCAAAACCGTAATCAGGTAAATTTTAGGTAATATGGTTTGACGGTGTGCCCGCTTTCGCGAGGCACACCGTCTTTAGTTTTTTATGATGAGGGTTTTGGGTTAGTTGCCGAAGAGGCGGCGGATGAGGTCGGGGCGGTGGAGGCGGCGCAGCGAGGCGGTGATGCCGGCGCGGTAGGCGCGGTCGTACCAGAAGAAGTACTGGCGCTGGGCGAGCTTCTCGGCGGGATGCGTCGCGGTGTAGACTTTCTTGCCGGTGTAGGGGTGGAAACCGGTGTAGTAAATCTCCGTGGCCACGGTCATCGGGGTGGGGGTGAAGTCCTGTATCTGCTCCAGGTGTATGCCCAGGTCGCGGGTCTTCACGGCCAGCTCGGCCATATCGACCTCGCGGCACCCGGGGTGCGACGATATGAAGTAGGGTATGAGCTGCTGCCGCAGGTTCTCGCGGGAGTTCATGCGGTCGAAGATGGCCTTGAACTGGTAGAACTGCTTGAACGAGGGTTTGCGCATGAGTTCGAGCACATGGTCCTCGGTGTGCTCCGGGGCCACTTTGAGCCGCCCGCTGACGTGGTTGCGTATCAGCTCCTCGTTGTAGGCGCGGTTGGCCGCGTCGATTTTCTGGTCGCCGGTATGGTGCATCGAGAGGTCGTAGCGCACGCCGCTGCCGATGAACGATTTCTTTACGCCGGGCAGCGCGTCGACGGCCCGGTAGATGTCGAGCAGGGGGCGGTGGTCGGTGTCGAGGTTGGGGCAGGGTAGCGGATGGAGGCAGCTCGGGCGGAGGCATTTGGCGCAGATTCCCTTATCTTTACCCCCGAGGCGGTACATATTGGCCGAGGGGCCCCCGAGATCGCTGATGTACCCTTTGAAGTCGGGCATGCGGGTCACCTGCCGCGCCTCGCGGAGTATCGACTCCTTGCTGCGCGAGGCGATGAATTTACCCTGGTGGGCCGATATGGTGCAGAAGGCGCACCCTCCGAAGCAGCCGCGGTGGAGGTTCACCGAGTGGCGTATCATCTCGTAGGCCGGGATGCGCTTCCCCTTGTAGCGGGGGTGGGGGAGGCGGGTGTAGGAGAGGTCAAACGAGCGGTCGATCTCCTCGGTGGTCATCGGGGGGTACATCGGGTTGACCCTCGCGAAGCGCCCTGGGGCCTGTTCCTGCCAGAGGGTCGCCCCGGCGAAGCGGTTGCTCTGCTGCTCGATATGCTTGAAATTGGCCGCCTGGAGCCGCTTGTCGCGGAGGCAGTCGGCGTAGGAGCTGAGTATGATGTTATTGTCGTCGGCCTTGGGGGCGGCGGTTTCCCATACCACGGTCTGGGGTACGTCCTTGATGTCGGCCATGCGCTCGCCCGCCTCTATTCGGCGAGCTATTTCGAGCACGGGTTTCTCCCCCATGCCGTAGACGATCACATCGGCCGGAGCGTCGGCGAGGATCGAAGGGCGCAGGCGGTCCTGCCAGTAGTCGTAATGGCTCAAGCGGCGGAGCGAAGCCTCGATGCCCCCGGCGATAATGGGCGCGTCGGGGTAGAGGCGGCGCAGAATCTCGGAGTAGACCACCGTCGGGTAGTCGGGACGCATTCCGTGGCGCCCGTCGGGGGTGTAAGCGTCGTCGCTGCGTCGGCGGCGGGCGGCGGTGTAGTGGTTGACCATCGAGTCCATGGCGCCGGGAGAGATGCCGAAGAAGAGCCGCGGCCGGCCGAATTTGCGGAAGTCGCGCAGGTCGTCCTGCCAGTTAGGCTGGGGCACGATGGCCACCTTGTATCCCCCGACCTCCATCAGCGTGCGCCCGATCACGGCGGCGCCGAACGAGGGATGGTCAACGTAGGCGTCGCCGGAGAAAATCACCACATCGACTTCGTCCCATCCCAGGGCCTTCATTTCCTTCACCGAGGTCGGGAGCCAGTCGGTCGGCCTGTGTACGTCAATCTGATTCATACCCGATTACATATTTTTGAGAAGCTCCTCCATCTTCACGATTTCGTCGCGGAGCCGCGCGGCCTCCATAAATTCCATGTTTTTGGCGGCGGCGGTCATTTCGGAGCGCATGCGGGTGATGGAGCGGCGCATCTCGTCGGCGCTCATATAGGGGATCACCGGGTCGGCAGCGATGTCGACCCTCGAAGTGTATTCGCGCTCGTAGGGCACGACCTTCGGCGACGCCGCGCCCTGGCCGCGGCGCTGTCCGCGTGGCGTCTCGTCGGCCCCCTCCTTGTCGAGTCCTATGATGCGGTTGCGGGCCTTGACGATGGCCTGCGGCGTTATGCCGTGCTCCTCGTTGTAGGCGAGCTGCTTGGCGCGCCGGCGCTCGGTTTCCTCGATGGTCATGCGCATCGAGTCGGTTATCTTGTCGGCATACATGATTACCATGCCGTTGAGGTTGCGGGCGGCGCGCCCCACGGTCTGCGTCAGCGAGCGGTGCGAGCGGAGGAACCCCTCCTTGTCGGCGTCGATGATGGCCACCAGCGACACCTCCGGCAGGTCGAGCCCCTCGCGGAGCAGGTTCACGCCGATGAGCACGTCGTAGGTGCCGGCGCGCAGGTCGTCGAGAATCTTTATGCGGTCGAGGGTGTCGACGTCGGAGTGTATGTAGGCGGTCTTTATGCGGAGTTTCTGGAAGTAGTCGTTTAGCTCCTCGGCCATACGCTTGGTGAGGGTGGTCACCAGCACGCGCTCGTCGCGCTGGCGGCGCTGCTCGATTTCCTCCATAAGGTCGTCGATCTGGTGCTCCGACGGCCTGACGGTGATCAGCGGGTCGAGGAGGCCGGTCGGGCGGATCACCTGCTCCACCACAACCCCCTCGCTCTTCTGGAGCTCGTAGTCGGCTGGGGTGGCGCTGACGTATATGGTCTGGTTGGTGAGCCGCTCGAACTCCTCGAAACGGAGCGGGCGGTTGTCGAGGGCCGACTCCAGGCGGAACCCGTAGTCCACGAGGTTCTGCTTGCGCGAGAGGTCGCCGCCATACATGGCGCGTATCTGCGGTATGGTCACATGGCTCTCGTCGATAATCGTCAGATAGTCCTTCGGGAAATAGTCGAGCAGGCAGAAGGGGCGCATGCCCGGCTGGCGCCCGTCGAAGTATCGGCTGTAGTTCTCGATGCCGGGGCAGTGGCCCACCTCGCGTATCATCTCTATGTCGTAGGTGGTGCGCTCATAGAGGCGCTTTGCCTCCAGCATTTTCATCTCCTCGTTGAAGTAGCCCACCTGGCGCCCCAGGTCGACCTCCATCTGCGCCAGGGCCGAAGCCTGGCGCTCGCGTGAGGTCACGAAGAGGTTGGCGGGGTATATGCGGAACTGGTCGTACTTGCCCAGCGGCACGTTGTCGATCGGGTGGAGGGCCGATATGGACTCAATCTCGTCGCCCCAGAACACCACCCGCAGCAGTATTTCCTCGTAGGCCAGGCGAATATCGACCGTGTCACCCTTCACGCGGAAGTTTCCGCGGTTCAGTTCCACCTCGTTGCGCGAGTAGAGCGATTCGGCCAGTCGGCGCAGAAACGCGTTGCGGGCAATCTTCATCCCGGCGTGGATGTCGATCACGTTGGCGTCGAAGTCCTCCGGGTTACCCATACCGAAGAGGCACGAAACCGAGCTGACCACCACCACGTCGCGGCGCCCGGAGAGGAGCGCCGAAACCGTCGCGAGGCGCAGCTTCTCGATTTCGTCGTTGATCATCAGGTCCTTCTCGATGTACTTGTCGACCGAGGGGATGTAGGCCTCCGGCTGGTAATAGTCGTAGTACGACACGAAGTACTGCACCGAGTTTTCGGGGAAGAACTGCTTGAACTCGCCGTAGAGCTGCGCGGCGAGGGTTTTGTTGTGGCTAAGGATCAGGGTAGGGCGGCGCGCCTCCTGAATGACATTGGCCATTGTGAAGGTCTTGCCCGAGCCGGTGACACCGAGTAGCGTCTGCGCGGGCACCCCCTCGGCCACGCCCCGCGACAGCTGCGCTATCGCCTCGGGCTGGTCGCCGGTAGGCTTGTATTGTGAATTCAGCTTGAAATCCATATCGTTGGAGAGGTTGGGGTTGCTTAACCCGCGAAGTTACGAAATTTCCGCGAAACACCCTTTTGTCTTGTCAGCGGCGGATAGTTAAAAGATACTTTGGCGCGTAAAACGATGCTTTGGGTAGAACGATGCTTTCGGGCGCAAAGCAAGGCCGGAGGTCTCGCGGGAGATCTCCGGCCTTGTTAAATCGGTGTCTTGCGGTGGGGCGCTCAGGGTGCTCCGTAGGGCTGTTTTATTCCTCGTACTTCTTGACGATCACGGTGGCGTTGTGGCCGCCGAAACCGAAGGAGTTGGAGAGGGCCGCGCGCACGGGGCGTTCCTGGGCCTTGTTGAAGGTGAAGTTGAGGGTGTAGTCGATTTCCTCGTCCTCGTCGCCCTCCTCGTGGTTGATGGTGGGGGGCACGATGTCGTTCATCACCGACTTGATGCTGAACATGGCCTCCAGGGCGCCGGTAGCGCCGAGCAGGTGGCCGGTCATCGACTTGGTCGAGGAGATGTTGAGCTTGTGGGCGTGTTCGCCGAAGAGCTCGACGATGGCCTTCACCTCGGAGATGTCGCCAACGGGGGTCGAGGTGCCGTGAACGTTGATGTAGTCGATATCCTCGGGTTTCATATTGGCGTCCTCAAGGGCGTTGCGCATCGAGAGGATGGCGCCGAGACCTTCGGGGTGGGTCGCGGTGAGGTGGTAGGCGTCGGCCGACATGCCGCCGCCGGCTACCTCGGCGAGAATCTTCGCGCCGCGGGCCTTGGCGTGTTCGAGCTCCTCAAGCACGAGTACCACGGAGCCTTCGCCGATCACGAATCCGTCGCGGCTCTTGCTGAAGGGGCGCGAGGCGGTTTCGGGCGAGTCGTTGCGGGTCGAGAGGGCGTGCATCGAGTTGAAGCCGCCCACGCCGGCGGGGTAAACCGCGGCTTCGGCGCCGCCGGTGAGCATCACGTCGGCTTTGCCGAGGCGGATGAGGTTGAAGGCGTCGATGATGGCGTTGTTCGATGATGCGCAGGCCGAAACCACGCCGTAGTTGGGGCCGTGGTATGCGTACTCCATCGAGATGTGGCCGCTGGCGATGTCAGCGATCATCTTGGGGATGAAGAAGGGGTTGTACTTGGGGCCGTTGGCGGCGTTGATGGCGTAATAACCGGCTTCCTCTTCGAAGGTGTGGAGGCCGCCGATGCCTGCGGCGACGATTACGCCCACGCGGTTCTTGTCGAGGTTCTGGTCGTTCTCTAAGCCGGAGTCGGCTACCGCCTGGCGGGCGGCTACCATGGCGTACTGGGCGTAGAGGTCGAGCTGGCGGAGCTTCTTGCGGTCGAAGTGCTCGTTGGCGTCGAAGTTCTTAACCTCGCAGGCAAACTGGGTTTTGAAAAGCGAGGCGTCGAAATGGGTGATGGGGGCAGCGCCGCTAACGCCGGCGAGGGCGTTGTTCCATGTAGTCTCAACGTCGTTGCCGATAGGGGTGATGGCACCCATTCCGGTCACTACTACTCTTTTTAATTCCATATTCTGAATGCTTTCTCTGAGGAAGCCATATTGCGAAAACGCTGCCGCGTCATTCAGGGGCAGCGTTTTCCTATGGTGTCTGTGGGATTTATTGGGGAGAGGGGATTGCGCGGCCCTGGGGCCGCGGGGTTAGGGGGCTGGTTTATTTAGCCTCTTCGATGTACTTGATGGCATCGCCTACGGTGGAGATGCTTTCAGCCTTGTCGTCGGGGATCTGGATGCCGAATTCCTTTTCGAATTCCATGATGAGCT
>CAJUKE010000029.1 GCA_910587075.1 uncultured Muribaculaceae bacterium | reverse complement strand
TAAGCATTATACGGCAATCCACCATCCTCACCAACCGGAAATATCTACTGACCCGTTCTTACTATATCGGGCAATGCGAAGGCCTCAAGTTGTGGGAGCGGGCAACAGATACGGCTCTCACGCTTTCTTTTTATAAACCAACCATTTATCATAACCAGCCTTCGGAGTGAGCCACGGCGGCAACGGCTAAGCGCTATGACCGAACCGCCATTCATCCGTCCTTCAGACTTTAACCGGGGCCGCGACTTCGACCGCGAGGCTTGCCGCCGGCACTGCCTCTGCGACGTTAACTTCGTAGGCGCGCTCGTGGCCGGCTACCAGGCCGAGACGCGCCGCAACTGGGAGCGGTGCCTCGATAAGATCAAAGCCCTGGCCAAATTCCCCAACCACAAGGATGTTGAGTATTGGGAGTGAAAACTTCCTATGCGTGTTCCATACCCTTTGAGGGCGTATGCCGACCTTCTTGAACGCGAAAAACAGAAAAACCAACAATCATAATATATTAACCAATCAAAAGAAATGAAGAAATTTCTACTTCTTTTCGCGGCCCTGCTCACGCTCGGCGTCACTGCCCGCGCAGCCGACGGCGATGAGTTCACCGTTGACAACCTCAAGTACCAAGTCCTCTCAGAAGCAGACCACGAAGTCAGCATTAAGGGTTATGTGACTAAACCCGAAGGAGATTTAGTTATTCCTTCATTCGTCAGCAACAAGTCATCACGTTATTTCGTAACTTTAATCGGCTCGTCCGCATTCTCTGATTGCCTTAGCCTGACATCGGTCACAATCCCCAACTCTGTGACTGAAATCGGCAGAGTGGCATTCTCACGTTGCAGTAGTCTGACGTCGGTCACAATCCCCAACTCTGTGACTGAAATCGGCGAGTACGCATTCTCTGGTTGCGATAGTCTGACATCGGTCACAATCCCCAACTCTGTGACTTATATCGGTACGGCCCCATTCGGTAGATGCTCTTCATTAGAGGAGATTTTAGTGGAAGAGGGCAATACAGAATACACCTCGGAAGATGGAGTATTGTTTAACAATGGGATAACCACGCTTATTCAGTGCCCTGGTGCCAAGAAGTCTTCTTATGCGATCCCCAATTCTGTAACTGCAATCGGCAGGGACGCATTCTCTGGTTGCAGTAGCCTGACATCGGTCACAATCCCCAACTCTGTGATTGAAATCGGCTGGTCCGCATTCTCTGGCTGCAGCAGCCTGACATCGGTCTCAATCCCCAACTCTGTGATTGAAATCGGCTGGTCCGCATTCTCTGGCTGCAGCAGCCTGACATCGGTCTCAATCCCCAACTCTGTGACTAACATTTCACACTCCGCATTCTCAGGTTGCAGTAGTCTGACGTCGGTCACAATCCCCAACTCTGTGACTGAAATCGGCATCTCCGCATTCAATGGCTGCAGTAGTCTGACGTCGGTCACAATCCCCAACTCTGCGACTGAAATCGGCATCTCCGCATTCAATGGTTGCTCTTCATTAGAGGAGATTTTAGTGGAAGAGGGCAATACAGAATACACCTCGGAAGATGGAGTATTGTTTAACAATGGGATAACCACGCTTATTCAGTGCCCTGGTGCCAAGAAGTCTTCTTATGCGATCCCCAATTCTGTAACTGCAATCGGCAGGGACGCATTCTCTGGTTGCAGTAGTCTGACATCGGTCACAATCCCCAACTCTGTGATTGAAATCGGCAAGTACGCATTCTCTGGTTGCAGTAGTCTGACATCGGTCACAATACCCAACTCTGTGATTGAAATCGGCTGGTACGCATTCTCTGGTTGCAGTAGTCTGACATCGGTCACAATACCCAACTCTGTGACTGAAATCGGCATAATGGCATTCTCATATTGCACCGGCCTGACCTCGGTGACTATCCCCAACTCCGTGACTAAAATCGAGAATTCTGCTTTCTTCGTCTGCACCAGCCTGACAACAATCTACGCACTGCCGACAACTCCCCCCAGTAGTTCCAACGATTCGTTCAGGCATGTTCCCGAAACAGCTGTCGTATATATACCCAAGGGCTCTTTCAAGGCTTACTTCGTAGCTGACGGGTGGAGCCACTTCACCGACTTCCGCGAGATGGGCGCGCTCGATATTACTTTGAGCGAATCAAACATCTCTATCGAGGAGGGCGAAACCGCCACACTTACCGCCACAGTGACCAAGGACGATGACGTGACTGTTACGTCGGAGACCTGGTCAACCTCCAATCCCGAGGTAGCCACTATTGCCGATGGTGTAGTGGTAGCAGTAGGTGAAGGTACCGCCACCATCACCTATACCGTTGTCGACGGCTACGGCGTACCTCACACCGAATCGTGCGAGGTGAAAGTTTCAAGCGTGAGCGCCATCGAAAACATCACTGCCAACGACAGCGGCGCCCCGGCTGAGTTCTTCAATCTCAACGGCGTGCGCGTCAACGGCGAGGCTCTCACCCCCGGCCTCTATATCAAGCGCCAAGGCGGCAAAGCCACCAAAGTGCTGGTGAAGTAAACCGCCCCACAATAATCCGAAACACTAAGAAGGCCCGAAAATCGCTGATTTTCGGGCCTTCAGTATCTTTTAGCGTGTTGGAGGGGTCAAAGAGGGCGGAGTTCGCCGGTGAGGGTGTCGATAACGTACCCTTTGACCACGATGTCGGAGGGGATGAGCGGATGGCGCCCAATGAGGTCGACCGTCTCCATCACCGCCTCGTCTGTGTCCTCGAAGCCGTGGAGCCAGCTCTTGAGGTCGATGCCGCAATGCATCATAAGGGTGATGTGTTCCTCGGGGATGCCGCGCCGGCGCATCAGGTCGAGCATCTCGTCGGCGTCCATGCCCTGCACACCGCAATTTGTGTGCCCGATGACCATTATTTCCTTGACCCCCAACTCGTAGACGGCCACCAGTATGCTGCGCACCGTGGAGTCGAACGGGTTGGTGATCACGCCGCCAGCGTTCTTGATGATCTTCACATCGCCGTTGCGGAATCCGAGCGCCGCCGGGAGCAGCTCCACCAGGCGGGTGTCCATGCAGGTAACGATGGCGATTTTCTTATCGGGGTACTTGCTCGTTATGAACCGCTCATATCCCTTGTCGGCCACGAAGCGGCGGTTGTATTCCAAAATCTCCTGTATCATTTCGTAGAAACGTTTTTACACCGCGAAATTAGGAATATTTTGTAAATTCGCGAAACAACATCAACACCGACAATCCTTAACCATCGTTACCTATGACCCGAAAATTACTGCCGCTGCTCTGCGCTTTCATAGCCTTAATCACCGCGGCCGAGAACTATCCCTACCGCGCCGACGCGCTGTGGGTCGCGCAGCCCGACCACGCCGACTGGCTCTACAAGGCCGGGGAATCTCCCGAAATCGACATCCAGTTTTACCGCTACGGCATCCCCCAGGACGGGGTGGAGGTAACTTGGGAGGCCGCTGACGACCTTACGCGCCCCGACGACTCCGGGGTGATCACTCTCAAGAACGGCATGGCGAAACTCCGCATGAAGCCGATGAAGAAACCCGGGTTCCGCGACCT
Source organism: uncultured Muribaculaceae bacterium (assembly GCA_910587075.1). Taxonomy (GTDB): domain Bacteria; phylum Bacteroidota; class Bacteroidia; order Bacteroidales; family Muribaculaceae; genus UBA7173. Next base: position 32,591 of record CAJUKE010000029.1, on the reverse strand, counting down.
GAAACTCACGGCCAAGGTTGACGGGCAGACGTTCCGCCACCACGTCAAAGTGGGATTCGACGCCGAAAAAATCGAACCGTACACCAAGATGCCCTCCGACTTCGACGAGTTCTGGGCGGCGAACCTCGAAGAATTAGCCAAAACCCCGCTGAGCTACACGATCGAACCATCGCCGAAATACTCCACCGACAAAATCGACGCCTTCCTGGTAAAGCTCACAATCAACCGCCAGGGGCAGGCTGTCTACGGCTACCTCACCATGCCCAAAGGGGCCGAGCCGGGTAGCTGCCCCGCGGTGCTCTGCCCTCCCGGAGCCGGAATCAAAACCATCAAGGAACCGCTCCGCCACAGGTACTACGCCGAAAACGGGTGCATACGCTTCGAAATCGAGATTCACGGGCTCAACCCGGAGATGACCGAGGAGCAGTTCCGCGAAATCTCTAAAGCGTTCTCCGGCAAGGAGAACGGCTACCTGACCAACGGACTCGACAACCGCGACAACTACTATATGCGCCGCGTATACCTCGGATGCGTGCGGGCCATCGACTTCCTGACATCGCTCCCGCAGTGGAACGGCCGCGACATAGGCGTGCAGGGTGGCTCGCAAGGTGGAGCTCTGGCCATTGTCACCGCGACGCTCGACCCGAGGGTCACCGCCGTGGCCGCCAACCACCCCGCCCTGAGCGATATGGCGGCTTTCAAGGCCGGACGGGCCGACGGCTACCCCCACTTCTCGCACATCCCAGGCTCCGACACCCCTGAGAAGCTGAACACCATGGCCTACTACGACGTGGTGAACTTCGCCCGCCGCTTGCGCTGCCCCGTGTTCATGACCTGGGGCTACAACGACAACACCTGCGCGCCTACGACAAGCTACGCCGTATACAACTCGATCACAGCGCCCAAGGAGGCGCTCCTCACCCCCATCAACGAACACTGGACCTCGGATGCCACCGAACGCGCCATACACCGCTGGCTCCTCAGCCAATTCAAATAACCTTGGGAGTTCGGACGGGTAATAGCAGCGTCTACCACGAACCCCACGAGGAGGCTCCGCGAGTTCGACATGCCAAAGGCATGTCCCTACATATGATGCCGGAAATCATTCTGTTGATGCCGGAAATCATTGTGTAGGGACGTGCCTTTGGCACGTTGCAAAGTGCCGGAGCGCGGGGCCACAGGCGTTGCGGCCTATGAGAGAGCACCCGGAGGAGTTTGAAGGCAATGGGAGGTCGGACGGGTCGGACAAGTCGGACGAGTCAGACGATGGGGAATCCAAGTCCGACTGGCATATCCAAGTCTGACTCGTCCGACCCGTCCGACCGACAATGGGTGACTGAATCAGACTAAGACCTCCAGGGCGCCGACGAGGTCGGCAATCGAGGCGACGTTGTGGCGGCGGCAGTAGTCAGCCATATAGTCGATGATCTCGGCGCACACGGCGGGGTTGAGGAAGTTGGCGGTGCCTACCTGCACGGCGGTGGCCCCGGCGAGGATGAACTCCATCGCGTCGCGGCCCGAGGCTATACCCCCCAGCCCGATCACGGGAATCTTGACGGCCTTGGCCGTCTGCCACACCATGCGCACGGCAACGGGGCGCACAGCCGGGCCGGACAGTCCGCCCGTGACTGTCGACAGGCAGGGGCGGCGGCGCTCCACATCGACGGCCATACCCATCAGTGTGTTAATCAGCGAAACCGAGTCGGCCCCCTCGGCCTCGACGGCGCGGGCTATCTCGGTGATGTCGGTGACGTTGGGCGAGAGCTTCACGATGAGCGTGCGGGGCCAGGCGTCGCGCACGGCACGGGTCACCGATCCGGCGCCATCGGTGGTGGTGCCGAAGGCGAGTCCCCCCTGCTTCACATTGGGACAGGAGATATTGACTTCGAGCGCCGCGACATCGTCGAGCGCGGCAAGCCGGCGAGCGGCCTCCGCGTACTCCTCGGGGGTGTTGCCCGAGATATTCACTATCAGGTTGGAGCCCTGGCGGCGGATGCGCGGATATATCTCGGAGGCGAAATAATCGACCCCCTTGTTCTGAAGCCCCACGGCGTTGAGCATGCCGGAAGGGGTTTCGGCCATACGCGGATAGTCGTTGCCCTGGCGGGGGTGGAGGGTGGTGCCCTTCACGATATACGCCCCGAGCGACGCGATGTCGAGCAGGTCGGCAAACTCCTCGCCGTAGCCGAAAGTCCCGGAAGCGGTCATTACCGGGTTTGCCATCTTCAGCGAGCCTATTTCAACGCCCAGGAAAGGGGCGGCAGCGGTATTCTTTTCCATACAGTTCAGTCAAACCAGGTAAGTTCTTCGATATTGAAAACGGGGCCCTCGGTGCATACGCACACGTTACCCCTGACGGTTTTCTCCACGCAGCAGAGGCACGCGCCTAAGCCGCACGCCATCATATTCTCCAGCGACACCTCGCAGGGGGAGCCGCTCTCAATAGCCTTCTTGGCAACCCCGACCATCATCGGCTTCGGGCCGCAGCAGGCCACGAGGTCCCAATGGGCGTCGAGCGCCGGATTGAGGGTCACGAGGCCGCTGTGCCCGGCCGAGCCGTCGTCGGTCGACACGTGCACCTTGCCTATCGCCTCGAACTCATCGCGCAGGAGCAGCTCGGCCTCCGAGCGCGCCCCGGTGAGGAATTCAGGTTGGTAACCGTTGGCCTTAAGCCATTTGCCGTAGAAAAGCATCGGAGCGACACCCACGCCGCCACCTACGAGCAGCACCTTCGCGTCCTTCCTCTCCGGGGCGGCGAAACTCCGGCCCAGAGGGAGGAGTAGGTTAACCGCGTCCCCCTCGCGCAGGGAGCAGAGCGCCTCGGTGCCGGCTCCGGCACGGCGCACCAGCAGACGAAGCACCCCGGCGGCGGGGTCGGCGTCGCATATCGAGATCGGGCGCCGAAGGAACGTCGGCTTACTGGTGTCGACCCGAACCTGGGCGAACTGGCCGGGAAGTATTTCTTCGGGGAGCCGGCCGCGGAGAGTCAGCATGTTGAACCGCGGGCCGAGCGTTCGGTTTTCGGAAACCGTGAGGTCGCAAAGAGCTTTCTTCATAATCGTTTAAGGTCTTTCCCGCGAAGTTACGGAAAATCCCCCGAAATATCTCCCGCCCCGCGCTTTTTCCCTCGGACCTCATCGCGGCAAAACCATACCCCACCTTGACCCGCGCCGCAAACTTTCGGGATTCGGAGGGCGTTATTAAAGTACGCGCGCCCTCGCGGGCGCCCCGCGACCGAATACATAAAAACGCATTATATAATATAAAACAAACCGAGGGTATGAAAAAGATTTTCAGCTTTATAGCGTTGATCGCGCTCCTTTGCGGCTGCTCGCCGTTCCAGCTCGTCAACAGCGAGGTATACAACAACGCCGACCTCGCGCAATACAAGACATTCCGCATCGTGACCCCCAATATGGGCAAGCTCCCCGAGGGGATGGAGATGGTGACCTACTACAATATCGCCGCCGCCATCAGGCAGGAGATGGTCATGCGAGGCTTCACGGAATCAACCGAGTCGCCGCTGCTGATCAACATCGCCGTGACCACGCATAAGGAGATCCAGACCGAACCCCTGATGCCCCCTCCCGGCTACTTCCCCTACAACGGACCCTACTACCCTTCGTACGTTTGGCCGAGATATAACTACGGGCCCTACTGGAACCCCGCCTACTACAACAACGCCCAGGTTATCACGGGCATATACAAGGAGGGCGTGCTGACGATGGACTTCGTGAACATCGACACCAAGGTGCCGCTCTACTCCGCCTCGGTAGCCACGATTATCGACAACGGCAGCGGCCAGTACCGCAACCTGCAAAGCATCACCGAGGCCGTGCAGACCCTGTTCTCGAAATTCCCCGTGCCGATGCTACCCCAGTACCGCGGTCAGAAGTGACACGCCGATATTAAAATACGCCAAAGCGCCGGCCCGATTGAGCCGGCGCTTTGGCGTATTTTGGTGTCACACGACGGGTTATTTGTAATTCGCCCAGCGGATAAGGTCCTTCAGCGAGGGTTTCTTGCCGTGCATGAAGATGCCCACGCGGTAAATTTTGGCGGCGAACCAGGCCATCAGCACGAACGAGAGGTACAGAGCCGCCACCGACACCCAGATCTCCCATCCGGGGATGTCGAACGGGATGCGTATGAGCATCACCATCGGGGAGGTGAACGGGATAACCGACGACCAGAAGGCCAGGGGGGTATTGGGATCGGCGGCAGCGGCCATGCCAATAATCAGTCCGACAATGATCGGCAGCACGGCGAACGACTGGAGCTGCGAGGCGTCCTGGATGTTATCGACGGCGGAACCGATGGCCGCGAAAATCGAAGCATAGAACAGGAAGCCCCCCACAAGGAACAGAAGGATGTAGCCGAACAGTTTGGCGATAAACCAAACCGAGCCGAGCACGGAGATGGCCTGCAGAAGGTCGATGTCGGTAGTGGCAGCGGCGGCGTCGAGCGTGCCCGCGTTGAGCATATCAACCTGCTGGGTGATCGACTCGGGCAGTATGGCCGGAACCACGAACGCGGAAATCAGGCAGAGAAGCACGCCCCAAATTACGACCTGCACCACGGCCACCAGCCCCACTCCGAGTATCTTGCCGAGCATCAACTGCATAGGCTTCACGGAGGTGACCACCAGTTCGAGAACGCGGTTGTTCTTCTCCTCGATAATCGAGGTCATGACCATCTGGCCGTACATCAGCAGGAACATATAGAGGATAAAGGCCATAAAGATTCCTATGGCGTAGGAGAGCATCGATGAGGTGCTCTCCCCTTCGCCGCTCTCGTCGATACGCACCGTGCGCAGGTTCACGTCGGCCTGGATTTCGTCGAGAATCTTGGCGAGGTTCTCGATCTCGTACGACTTGAGCCGCTGCTCCTCGACAGCCTGCTTGACAACGTTGCGAATGGCCGACTCAAGCTCCATCGAGGCCGCGTCGTGAAGGAAGAGGGTCACGCCCGTGGCAGGGTTGCTCACCACGTCGGGTGAAACGGCCAACACCGCGTCGTATTGCGTGTCGCGGAGCACGGAGTCGGCGTCGCCGCGCACCTCCACGAACTTTGCATACTCAAGGTCGGCACCCTTCAGGGCGGGATAGATGACTCCCGTGGGGTCGTCGACAGCGACCACCCTCTGCGAAGGGGTCGAGAAAACTGCTATCAGCGCCGGGGTCACCATTAGGGCGAGCATCAGCACCGGCATCAGCAGGGTGGTGATCAGGAAGCTCTTCTTGGCAACGCGTTCGCGGAACTCGCGCCCAATTATAATGTTTATCTTATTGCTCATACGTCAGTGGAGGTTATGCCGTGGCGGCGGTTATAGTCCTCCACGGTGCGGATGAAAATATCGTTCATTGAGGGGAGCGCCCTGTCGAAGGTCACGAGGTCAACGGCGTTGTTGGCCAGCGAAATCACCTCGCGGCGGTCAATGTCGGGGCGCAGGCGCAGCGATGCCTTGAGCAGCCCGTGCTCCTTTGTGACGGAGCTGGCCAGAATCCTGTCGCCCAGGGCGGCGAACAGCGCGTCTGGGTCGCCGTCAAAGCTGATCGTGTAGCGCCCCTGCCCCAACCGGGCGCGTATTTCGGCCACGTTGCCCGAAAGGATGTTGCGCGAGCGGTTGATCAGCGTGATGTTCTCGCAGAGTGCCTCGACACTCTCCATATTATGTGTGGAGAAGATTACTGTCGAGCCCTCCTCGCGGTTCAGGCGCAGAATCTCGCGGGTGAGAATGTCAGCGTTTATGGGGTCGAAGCCCGAGAACGGCTCGTCGAAAATCAGCAGTTTGGGGCGGTGGAGCACCGTCACGATGAACTGCACCTTCTGCGCCATACCCTTGGAGAGCTCCTCGACCTTCTTGTCCCACCAGTCGGAGATTTCCAGCCGGTCGAACCAACGGCGGAGCTCCACAGCCGCTTCCGAAGCCTTAAGCCCCTTGAGCTTGGCGAAGAACAGGGCCTGGTCGCCCACCTTCATCTTCTTGTAGAGGCCGCGCTCCTCCGGGAGGTAGCCTATATGGGCCACATCGTCGGCCTTCAGGGGATGGCCGTCGAAAATCACCCGGCCCTCATCCGGGGCAGTGATATGGTTTATTATGCGTATCAGTGTCGTCTTTCCGGCTCCGTTAGGCCCAAGCAGCCCGTAGACCGAGCCCGCGGGCACCGCCAGACTCACGTCGTCGAGAGCCTTATGATTGGTGTAGCTCTTGCTGACGTTTTCAATTTGAAGAATATCCATTTAGATCGCGTGATTGATTTAATTGGCAAAATTAACATTTTTTTGGGAGACCCTCCACCCCCAAACGTTAATTTGACGAATTCAACCCGCGATTAGTTGCACCAAGCGTCGGTTTAAAGCATATTTTTTACAGCCGTCATCGGAATTCACTCACGAGCTTCGTTTATCTCCTTTTCTACGAGACGCACCCTCGCCTGCAACTCCTCAGCCGAGGGCAGCATATTGGCGACCGGCGTAATCCGCACATTATCGTAGGATGCGACACCCATCGGGGTCTGAACACCCTTGAACGACCAACGAACTTCCGTTTCATCCTTGCCGCCGCATATCAGAAGACCTATCGTAGGATTATCATCGGCACCTTTCATCAACTCGTCAACAGCATTGACATAATAATTGAGTTTTCCGGCAAATTCCGGCTCAAACGGCACGACCTTCAATTCAACAACCACATACGCTTTCAAGCGAATGTGGTAAAACAGCATATCTATTTTGCGCGTTCGCCCGCCGACAACCAACTGCACTTGGCGACCCACGAATGCGAAGCCTGTGCCAAGCTCCAACAGGAAGCGGGTTATATTTTTCTCAAGAGCCTCCTCCAGTTGTTCTTCTTTGTAATTGACAGGAACCTTGACAAAACCGAAATCATAGTTTTCCTTTGTGATTTCCTGGGCCAGCCTGCCTTGCGCTTCCGGTAACCGCTCTGAAAAATTGCTTATCGCGTTCCCATGGGTGCGATACAAGTTTGACTTGATCGCGTTATCAAGCGTCGATCGACTCCACCCTCCCGTAACGCACTCTTTCAAATAAAAAACCGCCTCATCAACCGACTTGCTCTTTGTGACGATGTTCACCTGGTGACGCCAAGGCACAAGACCGAGCACCATAGGGAACTCCAATTCTCCACCAAGTTGGCGAAGTTTTATATCTATATGATTAACAAATGGCTGCAATTCTCCACCAAGTTGGTGGAGTTTTTCGGCCGCTTGCGGCGTTGAAAAGAACGCATACCATTTTTTCATAGCCCAGAGGTTTGTAGTTCCGAAACCCTTATCATTGGGGAACGCCGCCTGCAAGTCAAGACAAAGTTGCTCGACCACACCGGTCCCCCAACGCTCTTCGGCCTTACGGACTACAAGATCTCGCCCAACACTCCAATTGAAGTACAACTTTTCGACATTAACCTTGATAGCCGCATTGACTTGGGCAGAATGGTAACGGCTCTTGATTTCAGAGACCCAGGCGGCATAGTCAGCATCAATTTTGAAATCCTTGACCCTGACGATATGAGGTTCTGTATAGCGTTTTTCAGTCATAAGTGTCGCAAAGATAATACAAAATACTGAGGAATTAACAATGAAAAAAACTTCAAACAGTTTTTAAGATTGTTTAAGAAGAGGTGCCTCGGCCAATGCGTGCTTGCAAAATCGCCAAGAAACAATTACATTTGCAGTCAGTATGTACGGTAGCTCTTCGAGAGCCTTAACCTCATCGTAAAAACGCGGCTCTTTCTCTAACCTGATGATTTTTGCGCGAACTGTTAGGACGGCGCTTTTGTGCGCGGTGGCGTTCGGCGGGCTGATGCTCGGCGGATGCGGCTCGTCGCGCTCGTCGGTCAAGGGCTCGCAAGGGAGGGTGGTGAAGAATGAGAGGCGACATGGCGGTGGCGGAAGCCGCAAACCGGCCACGCAGCCGAGGCCGGTGAACCTCGCCGACATCGACGACCCGATGGCACGCGACCTCATAGCCGAGGCCAACGGCTGGCTCGGAACACCCTACTCCTACGGGGGAGCCACCACGGGGGGAGTCGATTGCTCGGGCCTCGTTATGAGCCTCTACCGCGACGTGACGGGGATGAAGCTTCCGCGAACTACCCGTGAGCAGGTGAGATACTGCACAAACCTGGCCCGCAACAAGATACGCCCCGGCGACCTGGTATTCTTCGCTAACGGAAGCGATGTGAGCCACGTCGGCCTTTACGTCGGCAACGGCTCGATGATCCACGCCTCATCGTCGAGGGGCGTGGTGGTCAGCGACATCGACAACGGCTACTGGGCCGACCGCTACCTGACCGGCGGACGCGTGGAGAGCGCCCGCGAAGCCTGGGCCGCGCTCAACCGCCCCCGACGCGGCAAGGGGAAACCCGCAAAAGAGGTCCCCGCGCCAGCGGAGTCGCCCGCCCAGCTTATATATGACCAAGGCGAGATGGCCGCGGCCAAATCACCCGCCTCCACCCCGCCACCGGCGCAGGCTCCGGCACTCACGCCCCCCGACCGCCAGGCACCGTCGGTCGCCGCTTCGGAAATCGGCTCGCTGCTCGCCGCCTCGGCCACCCCGGCGCAGGCCTCTCGGACCGACGCGCCGAAAGAGCCGGTAAACGAGATCGACCTCCTCGACAGAATCATCACCGAGAAAACCGACTCGATATTCTCCTCGCAGTTCCTCGACTGACGCGCCACCTTCTTATCGGGTATCACTTAGCGCTTTAACGATTGTTTTGATTTGACCGCGGAATTTAGTAACTTTGCGGGCAAAAATTCACGCGTGCCCACGGCACCGACTCAAAACTCTAAAACCCGATGAAATTCGCCGAACATAGCAAGTTCAACCTCTCTGAAATCAACAAGGAGGTGCTCGCCCGCTGGAACGAAGAGAACCTCTTCAACCGCAGCATGGAAGTGCGCGAGGGGTGCCCCTCGTTTGTGTTTTACGAAGGCCCCCCTTCGGCCAACGGAATGCCCGGCATACACCATGTGATGGCCCGCACCATCAAGGACATTTTCTGCCGCTACAAAACCATGAAGGGGTTCCACGTCAAGCGCAAAGCCGGATGGGACACCCACGGCCTCCCCGTGGAGCTCGGAGTGGAGAAAGCGCTCGGCATCAAGAAGGAGGACATCGGCAAGAAAATCTCGGTTGACGAGTACAACGCCGCGTGCCGCGCCGAGGTGATGAAGTACACCAAGGAGTGGTCGACCCTGACCGATATGATGGGCTACTGGGTTGACCTCGAAAACCCCTACATCACCTATGACAACCGCTACATCGAGTCGATCTGGTGGCTCCTGCGCCAGCTCTACGACAAGGGATACCTCTACAAGGGGTACACCATACAGCCCTACTCCCCCGCCGCCGGTACCGGACTCAGCTCGCACGAGCTCAACCAGCCCGGATGCTACCGCGACGTGAAGGACACCACCGCCACGGCGATTTTCGAAATACTCGAACCCCGCCCGGAGATGACCGGATGGGGCAAACCCTGCTTCCTGGCGTGGACCACAACCCCTTGGACCCTCCCCTCGAACACCGCGCTCTGCGTTGGGCCGAAAATCGAATACGTCTGCCTGCGCACGTTCAACCCCTACACCGGTGAGAAAATCTCCGCCGTGATGGCCCGCGAATGCGTGCGCAACTACTTCAAGCCCGAAGGGGCCGAGGCGTCGATGGACGACTTCAAGCCCGGCGACAAGGTGCTCCCCTACCGCGAAGTCGGCAGTTGGACAGGCCCCGAGCTCGTCGGCACCCGCTACCGCCAGCTCATGCCCTGGGTGAAACCCGTGGCCAAGGTCGACGACCTCGCCCCGGAGAACGTAACCGCCTACGCCTCCGCCAATCCCGCGAAATGCTTCGAGGTCGGCAAGGATAAGTTCGTCGAAATAGCCGACGAGGCGTTCCGCGTAATCCCCGGCGACTACGTCACCACCGAGGACGGCACCGGCATCGTGCACATCGCGCCCACTTTCGGCGCCGACGACGCCAAGGTGGCCCGCCTGGCCGGAATCCCCTCGCTCTTCATGATCAACCTCCGCGGCGAGACCCGCCCGATGGTCGACCTCCAGGGCAAATACTACCCCCTCGACGAGCTCGCTCCCGAATTCGTGGAGCGCTGCGTCGACACGACTCTTTACGACCGCTACGCCGGGGCATACGTCAAGCCCCAGTACGAGCGCTGGTTCAAGCCCGAAATGGCCGAGGAGCCCGAGGACCTCAACGTGACCCTCTCCGTGGAGATGAAGCGCGACGGCCAGGCGTTCAAGGTCGAGAAGCACACCCACAACTATCCCCACTGCTGGCGCACCGACCAGCCCGTGCTCTACTACCCACTCGACAGCTGGTTTATCCGCACCACCGCCGCCCGCGAGCGCCTCATGGAACTCAACGACACTATTAAGTGGAAACCCGCCTCGACCGGTTCGGGCCGTTTCGGCAAATGGCTTGAGAACCTCCAGGACTGGAACCTCTCGCGCAGCCGCTACTGGGGCACTCCCCTCCCCATATGGCGCACCGACGATGGCCGCGAGGAGCTCTGCATCGACTCCGTTGAGCACCTCTATAATGAAATCGAGCGCGCCGTAGAGGCCGGGCTGATGAAGGAGAACCCCTACAAGGCCAAAGGCTTCAAACCCGGCGACTTCTCGAAGGAGAACTACGAGAAAATCGACCTCCACCGCCCCTACGTCGACGACATCGTGCTCCTCTCCCCCTCGGGCCGCCCGATGCGACGCGAAACCGACCTCATCGACGTTTGGTTCGACTCCGGCTCGATGCCCTACGCCCAGATCCACTACCCCTTCGAAAACAAGGAGGGGCTCGACTCGGGCGAGCTCTACCCCGCCAACTTCATCGCCGAAGGTGTCGACCAGACCCGCGGCTGGTTCTTCACCCTCCACGCCATCGCGACGATGATTTTCGACTCCGTAGCCTACAAGGCGGTGATTTCCAACGGACTGGTACTCGACAAGGACGGCAACAAGATGTCGAAGCGCCTCGGCAACGCCGTGAACCCCTTCACCACCATCGAGAAGTACGGTTCCGACCCCCTGCGCTGGTATATGATTTCCAACTCGTCGCCCTGGGACAACCTCAAGTTCGACGAGGCCGGAGTGCAGGAAACCGCGCGCAAGCTCTTCGCCACTCTCCATAACACATACTCCTTCCTGGCGCTCTACGCCAACGTCGACGGCTTCACGGGCAACGAGCCCCAGGTGCCCTTCGGCGAGCGCCCGGAAATCGACCGCTGGATACTCTCGCTCCTCAACACCCTGATCAAGAATGTCGACGAGGCGCTCGACGACTACGAGCCCACCCGCGCCGCCCGCGCCATTGCCGACTTCGTGAACAACGACCTCTCCAACTGGTATGTGCGCCTCAACCGCAAACGTTTCTGGGCCGGGGAGATGGACGCCGACAAGCTCTCGGCCTACCAGACGCTCCACACCTGCCTCGAAACCGTTGCCAGGCTGATGGCTCCCTTCGCGCCTTTCTACGCCGACCGCCTCTACCGCGACCTCACCGCCCCCGCGGCCGAAGCCCGCGGCGAGGAGCCCCTGTCTGTCCACCTCGCCCTCTTCCCCGAAGCCGACGAGGCTCTCATCGACAAGAAGCTCGAAGAACGCATGAACCTGGCCCAGGTCGTTACCTCGCTGGGGCTCTCGCTCCGCCGCAAGGTATCGATCAAGGTGCGCCAGCCGCTGCGCCAGCTCATGCTCCCGGTCGACTCGGCCGAGCGCCGCGCCGACATAGACGCGATAGCCCCGCTGCTCCTTTCCGAACTAAACGTCAAGGATCTGCGTTTTGTAGGTAGCGACGAGGGAGTGCTCGTGAAACGCATCAAACCCGACTTCAAGAAGCTCGGCCCGAAATTCGGCAAGCAGATGAAGGCCGTGGCCAAGGCGGTAAGCGAGATGACCCAGCAGGAAATCAACGCTCTGGAACGCGACGGACAGGCAACGCTCAGCATCGACGGCGCGCCCGCGACCATCGAACTGGCCGACGTCGAGATCCACAACGAGGATATCCCCGGATGGCTAGTGGCCAACGAGGGCTCGGTGACCGTGGCGCTCGACGTAACCCTCACCGACGAACTCCGCAACGAGGGTATCGCCCGCGAGCTGGTAAACCGCATCCAGAATATCCGCAAGAGCCGCGGCTACAACATCACCGACCGCGTGAGCGTCGACATCGCCCCGGGAGAATTCACCGACAAGGCAGTGGCCGAATTCGCCGACTATATTTCGCGCCAGGTGCTCGCCTCCTCGCTCCGGGTTGCCCCGGTAGAGTGCCCCGCCGACGACGAGGTGCTCGACATCGACGGCAACCGGGTGGTTATCAACGTCAAACCCGCTTAACTTGTGCTACAATGAGTGAAAAGACCCGCTACACCGACGAGGAACTGGAAGAGTTCAAGGCCATCATCGAGGAGAAACTCGCCAAAGCCCGCAGCGACTACGAGATGCTCCGCGCCAACGTGATGAACTCCGACGGCAACGACACCGACGACACCTCCCCGACGTTCAAAGTGCTCGAAGAGGGCGCCTCGACCTTCTCCAAGGAGGAGGCCGGCCGCCAGGCCCTCCGCCTGGGCCAGTACATACAGAAGCTCCAGAACGCCCTTCTGCGCATAAAGAACAAAACCTACGGCATCGACCGCATCACCGGCAAGCTCATCCCCAAGGAGCGCCTCCGCGTGGTGCCCCACGCCACCCTCAGCGTCGAGTCGAAGCAGTAAACCGCCCGACACGGCATTTCGCACCCATCCGTCAGACATCCTTTTGGAAGACACCATATTGGAAACACCCTCGAAATCTGGCCGCGGCATCCTGGCCGCGGCCATCATAATCCTGCTGGTTGTCCTTGACCAGGCTATCAAATTCAAGGTAAAAACCAGCTTCTACCTCGGCGAGAGCCTCCCGGTGACATCCTGGTTCCAGCTCGTGTTCATCGAGAACAACGGCATGGCCTTCGGATGGGAAATCGGCAGCAAGCTCCTGCTGACGCTCGGCCGCATCGCGGTCGTGGCGTTCCTCATATATTACATCTGCCGCATCCACCGTCAGGCCAAAGCGCTGACGGGCTACATCGTATGCCTGGCGCTGATTGTTGCCGGAGCGGCCGGCAACATCATCGACTGCGTGTTCTACGGCCTGGTGTTCAACAACCCGCTCCCTCCCGAAACCGCCACCTTCCTCCCCGCGTCGGGGGGCTACGCGCCGGTGTTCTTCGGCAAGGTGGTGGATATGTTCTACTTCCCCCTCGCCTCGTGGTACTGGCCCGACTGGATGCCGTGGGTCGGCGGTGAGCACTTCATCTTCTTCCGCCCGATATTCAACCTGGCCGACGCCGCGATTTCGGTCGGCATTATCGCGCTGATACTCTTCTACTCGCGCCAGATTTCCGAAGTGCCGTTCTCGTTCAGGCGCGGTGCCCCGGCCGGCGCGTCCCAAAACAGCAAGGAGGAGGGCGAATGAGACAGGCGGCTGCGTTAATGGTGTTGGCGGTGCTCCTCGCGATCGCGCTCGGAGGTTGCCGCAAGCAGCCCGAGGGGGTGCTGTCGGAGGATGATATGGCCCTCGTGGTGGCCGACCTGCACATAGCCGACGGCGTCACCTCGCTGAGCTACGGCGACTACCCCACCGACTCATCGCGCCAGGCGCTCAAACAGAGCGTGCTCGCCGCCCACGGCGTGAGCCAGCGGCAGCTCGACACCTCCTTTATGTGGTACGGCGCCCACCTCGACAAGTATATGGACGTATGCGACCGCGTGCTTGAGATTCTCCAGGAGCGCCAGAGCAACATCGCCGCCGGAGCGAGCGCCCAAATCGCGATGGCGGGCGACTCGGTTGACCTATGGCCCAACGCCCCCCACATAATCGGCTCGCCGAGAATGCTGTCGCGCATCCTCACCTTTACAATCGAGCCTGACACCAACTGGCGCCCCGGCGACATCTACACCCTCAACTATAAGGTTATAAACGCCCGCAACAGGGTTGCCTCACGCATTCTGGCCGACTACACCGACGGCACAACCACATTCCGCGACGAGGCCGGAGTGAGCCAGGGGTGGACCAACGCCAAGCTCCAGCTCGACACCACCCGCACGCCTAACCGCGTCTACGGCTACATAATCCTCGACCCCGACAGCCGCGACTACTTCCACATCGACAGTATGTCGCTCGTGCGCACCCGCCTCGAATCGAAGCCCAACGCCTTCTTCCCCCACAGGACTTTCCGCTTCGGCGACTCCCCCGAGGAAGAAGCCGACTCCGTTGCCGAGGTAGCGGGGAACGATGGGCGAACGGCTCCCGATGCATCCACCGACCACGGCGCCCCCGGCAACGCCACCCCGAAAACCGACGCCCTGCAGCCGGTCAACCCCTCGCAGCGCGCCATCCCATCGAAGAGCGCCCGCCGCATCTGACGCGCCAACCGTCAGCGCCAACTAATTTCGGAGCAATGCCCCTGATAATCACCGACCGCCGAGTACTCGCACGCACCCTCCGCCACAACGGCTGCGAGGAGCGCCTCATCGTGGTCGACCGTCTCGGCCCCACCCTCCGCCTATACCCCTTCACCGGCGAAATCCACTCCACAACCTACATCGAAACACCCCTCCTCCTCATCGCCGCCCCCGGCGCCCCCTCAGCCACCACCCTCCTCCTCCCCCTCGCCTGACTGCCACCCTCGCCTCATCGCCGCCACCGGCGCCCCTCAGCCACCACCCTCCTCCTCCCCCTCGCCTGACAACCACCCCTCGCCGCATCGCCGCCACCGGCGCCCCCTCAGCCGCTACACAAAGCCCCAACCCGAATCAGCAGGGCTTTATGGCACTACCAAGGTCGGAGACCTTGCACTTTGGGAACCCCATCATAAGCCGCGTCAAGCGGCGGTTGATGGGGACTCTTGCCTAACCCTCTAAAGCAAGGTCGGAGATCTTGCACAGCGCGAGCACTACCCGAATACACACATTTTTCACGCTTCTTGCACTATTATTTCGGAAACCAAAACAAATTCTTTAGTTTTTTTTGGAAATAACAACCATATTCATTAGTTTTGCGACAGATAGTCAATTCCATTCAATATTTCATACCACACCCCAATATCTAACAATCGCCAACCCCTATGACAGCCACGCTTCACCACACCCAAATTGCCCTCGCGTTAGCCGCGATATGTGGCCCGTTGGCACACGCTCAAGGCCACGCTCAGGATGCTCCCGAGACTTCTGCCTCCGAGAAACACCTCCAGGAGATTACCGTCATGGCCGACCGCGGCTGGGTTGAGGACGGCAAAATCGTGTTCCTCCCCTCCAAAAGCGAGAAAAACCTCTCCAATAGCCCAGCCTCGCTCATCGAGTCGATGCACCTGCCGATGCTGAGAGTCAAGGATGGAGCTATAACGAGTATGTCGGGCGATAATGTCTCTATTTTCATAAACGGAGTAAGAGCCAATCAGAACGACCTCGCTACCTTTTGGCCGAAGCTCGCAAAAAGAGTTGAGTATATTGAGAACTCGCCTGACCCGAAATACCAAGGTAATACCTATGTGGTAAACTTCATTATGACCGAATACGAGGTCGGCGGCATCACAAAAGGCGACATCGGCCTTCGGACTCCAAGCGAGGGGAATGTCTCCATAGCCTCCAAACTGGTTTACAAGAAAATGACCTTTGGAGCGACTTTTAGTGGCAGCATGAGCAAAGACGACAAAACGGAGAAACGCGGCAAGGAAACTTATAAAAACCTATTTTACAACGGCACACACTTCGACGAAATCACCCGCGATTTTCACGAGGAAAACATACAGAAAGAAAGGAATCTTAACGCCGCGCTGAACGCCAGGTACACCAACGGCTCGTTCATAGCGACGCACACCGTTTCGCTCGGGTTCCGAAACAAGCCCGAGGACAACCAGCTTAGCCACGACAGCTGGACACCATCGTTATTCACTGAGGACAACTCTTTCTTCAACTCCAAAGCCAAATCTTTCTCTCCTCAGATCAGGGGAGAGTACCAGGGTAATCTTTCGGAAAAATGGACGATGTGGGGTGGCTGGAGCTACGCCCACTCCCACAACACTAACAACACCCTGAGCAAGATCGCCGACACCGACGCGATTGAGAGCGGAAGTGTGGAAAATGCGAACTCGCTTAATTTCGATTACTCCGTAGCATTCTTGGCATCGCCCAAATGGATATTCCAAATCAACACCAACGGCTCAATCAACTGGTTCGACACTCATTATTCCGGGTATTCGAGTCAGAATTCCGCTATGACGCGCGGCGACTTCACTGGCATGCTCCGCGCTATCTGGAAGCCGACAAAACGCATCACCGCCACGCTTTTACCAGGCATCAACTTCTCGGAATGGTCGACAGGCGATTTGAGAGAAAGGCTTGTGAGGCCCACAATCCGTGCGGCATTGTCGGTAACCGCGAGCAGCAAGTTGTCACTGAACCTTGACGCCAACCTTACGAGCAATCCGCCATACAGCGCTTATACGAACCCAGTCCTCACACGGCAGTCTGAAATCCTGTGGGTAAAGGGCACCCCGTATCTGAAAGGCGATTACAGGCTCTTCAGCTACCTTTCAGCCAACTACTTGCCTAAACGCTGGTTAGACATTTCGACTTTTGTATTATACCTCCGCACAACGGATTACGAGACGTTTGATTACACAGCTATGCCGCAAGAGTATGGCGGAATCTTGAAAACGCCATTTAATGCGAGTCCTGAAGAACGGGTACAAATAGACTTAAACACGCGCTTCAGGCTATTAGACAACTCGTTATCGTTCGCACTCGGCCCTAAATACTACTACTACCGAGCCTTAGGGAAGTATGCCGCCTCGCTGCACGCTTTTTCATTTTATGTCAATGCCGCGTACACTTTGAAGAACTGCCGGTTCTCACTGACATACCAACACCCGCGCGAGCAACTTTATAAAGCTGGCATGGAACGGTTCAACTATCGCAACAATTGCGACTTCGAGTTCACTTACGGTAACGGCAACCTCTATCTTTCGGCTTACGTCCTTGACATATTTAACACACGTTCGAAATCCTGGACTAAATTTCAATCCGGCAGCTATGACATATTCTCAAACCAATATGGCACTGGCCGCAAATTCTGTGTGAGCCTCACATATACCTTCGGCTACGGCAAGAAGGTCGACCAGTCAATCGACATCTCCGGCCCGCAGTCGGTGGACTCCAGCGTTCTCCGATAAATTTTAGATGAAATGAACAAACGAGTCAAAACTGATGTTCTTATTCTATAAAAGAGGGAGCCGACTGCGGTATCTGCTGCACAGGCTTACATCTTTAAAACAATTAAACATCTTTCATTGATACCTACAAATATTAGAAACAAGCATTAGCTTTTTGATAGACAATAAAGGACGGACCAACCTACTACTTACCAAACTAATATCCAACCAACATGAACGGCAAGCTGAACCGAATCGAACGATTCATCGAGTCTCTGCCTAATGACGTGGAGACTCCCGAAGCCACAACCGTGTTACTGCCGTCTAAGATGGACTTAACCGGGGGCACATCGAAGAATGGTGGCCACTGCTCAAACAGTTCCTTAGATAAATGCAAAGGTTCTTCGAATGGAGGCAATTGCTTTAACGCACAATTTATGTGTAACAACTCAACAAATGAAGGCAGTTGTTTCGATGACAGCCACCTTACACCAGTGAATCCAGCATCCTGCTGAGGAAACACGATAATAAGAGTAGCGAGATTCACAAACAGGATTTTGCTACTCTTATTCGCAATTCAATAATAAAACCACAATTATGAAATTCAGCACTTTTAACTCCATCATCAATATATCCGATAACAGCCAACTAATCTACAATGCGTTAACAAACCGGTTTTTACCCGTTAAAAGCGCTCTTAAACGCAATTCCCTGGAAGAATATTTGTCTGAGAATGACAAATTACGCCAACTTATGACAGATTTTGGAATTATCGTCGATGACGACAAGGATGAAGCAGCTCTGATAAAGGATTTGATACTTTCTACAGATAATAACTCTGATGAATTCCTCTTACATATCAACCCGACCCTGGATTGCAACTTCAAATGTTGGTATTGTTATGAAAATCATAAGCCCCATTCAAAGATGAATGAGGCCACAATGGATGCGACAAAAAAATTCATTGCCGCTGTTATTTCAAGAGGGATAAAGCGGTTTAATCTCGGATTTTTCGGAGGCGAGCCATTGTTTCATTTTCAAAGCATTTCCAAACCGTTAATAGAATACTCAGCCACATTATGCGACAAATTTGGCACTGATTTCCATATTAATTTCACCTCAAACGGAGCTTTACTGAATAAGGGAATAATCGAGTTCCTTTCCCATTATTCATGCGGATTCCAAATAACGCTCGACGGAGACAAAGACGACCACGATAGAACCCGTTTCTTCACCAATGGGACTGGGAGTTATAATCGAATAATCGACAACATTTTGCAACTCGCAAATGCCGGCGTTTCTGTTATAACACGCATCAATTACACAAGCCGTAATATTGGCGAATCAGTCAAAGTCTTGGATTACTTCAAGTCGCTAAGTGACGAGCAAAAGAATCTCATCCGATTTGATTTCCAACGAGTATGGCAGGAGCGGGGCAACAGTGAGGACGATGCAGACCGAAAAGCACAATCAGCAAGAGCGCTCTTTCGAAGGGAAGGTTTCGCTGTACTCACCAATTACATCCCACACAACGCTTCCGAGTCATGTTATGGTGACAAAATCAACCACTTACTAATAAACTATGACGGATTAGTGTTCGGATGCACAGCCCGAAACTTTACTGAAGACAACTGCATAGGCAAACTTAACGCCGATGGCACTATCACATACAAAGAGCCCGTTGCCACTCTTAGACAATCCGCAAAGTTTTCCAAGCCTATATGCCACTCTTGCAGAATAGCACCGCTATGCGGTGGCGGCTGCAAACAGCGCGCGCTGGAATCGATTAATACACCAGGGTGCCCTATGGGATATACCGAAGAAGCAAAAGACAACATCATCTTAAACTTATTCGAACACTTATACGGCACTAACAACGTCACCATATGAGAAACTTGATCGCAACCCACATAAAGGCTATCATCGCTGGCGCATTCTCCGTCATCGGAATCCCGCAGGCTATGGCAGATATCGCCTCTTCAGAGACAGAAGATACATCCCTCTCCGAGAAACATCTTCAAGAGATTACCGTTATGGCCGACCGCGGCTGGGTTGAGGACGGCAAAATCGTGTTCCTCCCCTCGAAAAGCGAGAAAAACCTCTCCAACAGCCCCGCCTCGCTCATCGAGTCGATGCACCTGCCGATGCTGAGAGTCAAGGATGGAGCTATAACGAGTATGTCGGGCGATAATGTCTCTATTTTCATAAACGGAGTAAGAGCCAATCAGAACGACCTCGCTACCTTTTGGCCGAAGCTCGCAAAAAGAGTTGAGTATATTGAGAACTCGCCTGACCCGAAATACCAAGGTAATACCTATGTGGTAAACTTCATTATGACCGAATACGAGGTCGGCGGCATCACAAAAGGCGACATCGGCCTTCGGACTCCAAGCGAGGGGAATGTCTCCATAGCCTCCAAACTGGTTTACAAGAAAATGACCTTTGGAGCG
Organism: uncultured Muribaculaceae bacterium; assembly: GCA_910587075.1. Classification (GTDB taxonomy): domain Bacteria; phylum Bacteroidota; class Bacteroidia; order Bacteroidales; family Muribaculaceae; genus UBA7173. The sequence goes on along the minus strand of CAJUKE010000029.1, from coordinate 12,915 downwards.
ACTTTTAGTGGCAGCATGAGCAAAGACGACAAAACGGAGAAACGCGGCAAGGAAACTTATAAAAACCTATTTTACAACGGCACACACTTCGACGAAATCACCCGCGATTTTCACGAGGAAAACATACAGAAAGAAAGGAATCTTAACGCCGCGCTGAACGCCAGGTACACCAACGGCTCGTTCATAGCGACGCACACCGTTTCGCTCGGGTTCCGAAACAAGCCCGAGGACAACCAGCTTAGCCACGACAGCTGGACACCATCGTTATTCACTGAGGACAACTCTTTCTTCAACTCCAAAGCCAAATCTTTCTCTCCTCAGATCAGGGGAGAGTACCAGGGTAATCTTTCGGAAAAATGGACGATGTGGGGTGGCTGGAGCTACGCCCACTCCCACAACACTAACAACACCCTGAGCAAGATCGCCGACACCGACGCGATTGAGAGCGGAAGTGTGGAAAATGCGAACTCGCTTAATTTCGATTACTCCGTAGCATTCTTGGCATCGCCCAAATGGATATTCCAAATCAACACCAACGGCTCAATCAACTGGTTCGACACTCATTATTCCGGGTATTCGAGTCAGAATTCCGCTATGACGCGCGGCGACTTCACTGGCATGCTCCGCGCTATCTGGAAGCCGACAAAACGCATCACCGCCACGCTTTTACCAGGCATCAACTTCTCGGAATGGTCGACAGGCGATTTGAGAGAAAGGCTTGTGAGGCCCACAATCCGTGCGGCATTGTCGGTAACCGCGAGCAGCAAACTGTCACTGAACCTTGACGCCAACCTTACGAGCAACCCGCCAAACAGCGCTTATACGAATCCGGTCCTCTCCCGGCAGTCTGAAATCCTGTGGGTAAAGGGCAACCCGTATCTGAAAGGCGATTACAGTTTTGACAGCTACTTTTCGGCAAGCTATATTCCGAAAAACTGGATAGATATTTCCGCATTCGTATCTTACTCCCGTACAACGGATTTCAAAACATTTGATTACACCGCTATGCCACAAGAGTATGGCGGAATCTTGAAAACGCCATACAACGCGAGCCCAGAGGAGCAAGCCCAAATAGACATAAACGCACGCTTCAGTCTATTAAACAACACGCTAACTTTATCACTCGGTCCTCAATATAACTACTACAGAGCCTTTGGAAAGTATGCCGGCTCACTGCGCACTTTTTCATTTTATGCCAATGCAGCATATACTTTGAAGAACTGCCGGTTCTCCCTTACATACCATCACCCGCGCGAACAACTTTTTAACGCTGGTATGGAGCGGTTCAACTATCGCAACAATTGCGACTTCTATTTCACTTACGGTAACGGCAATCTCTATCTTTCGGCTTACGTTCTTGACATATTTAACACCCGTTCGAAATCCTGGACTAAATTTCAATCCAACTGCTACGACATAGTCTCAAACCAATATGGCACCGGGCGCAAATTCGGTGTGAGCCTCACCTACACCTTCGGCTACGGCAAGAAGGTCGACCAGTCGATCGACATCTCCGGCCCGCAGTCGGTTGACTCCAGCATACTCCGATAAATTTGGACGAAAAGAGCAAACGCACGAAAACAGATGTTCAGATGCTACAGACAGGTAGAGAGCGCCGACTGCGGTATCACCTGCATAAGGATGATAGCCCGACACTACGGCAAGAAGATTCCGGCAAGGCATCTTCAAGGGATTGCTGACCTAAACCGACTCGGCATGTCAATCAAGGACATCACTGATTGCTGCGACAAAGTAGGGCTGCAAGCCGTACCCGTAAAACTGGGCATAGACCATATGGCGGGAATGCCGCTGCCGGCGATCCTGTACTGGCAGCAACGCCACTTTGTGGTACTACATAAAATTGATGAGAAAAAAGGGCGCTACCACATTGCCGACCCGGCTCAGGGGCTGATAGCCCACGGCCGCGATGAATTAGAGAGATACTGGCTCCCCGATGGGGACACTAAGGGACTCGCGATACTAACGGAGCCTAATGAAGATTTCCCAACCAAATCATACGACAGGGACAACACCCTCAACAGATTCAAAAAATACATCCTCGGCTTCATAAGAAATCACAAAAGGAACTTTGGCGCCGCGCTGCTGATAACGCTATTGATTATGGCGGCGGACTTCTGCGTACCGCTGATGCTGAAACGCACAATCGACGAGGGTATAGGGCTGCGCGACGTCGGACTCGTGGCCGCGCTCCTGTTGGGCCAACTCGCAATAATGCTCGGGGGCTTGGTCTCGTCGAAAGGGATGGAGATACTATTGACTAAAACGGGCCTGAACATAGGCTTGGAAATGTCGAACCACTACCTTGAACGCCTCGCACGCTTCCCCCTCTCATATTTCGACAAGAAAGTCAGCTCGGATTTCGTTCAGAAAGTCGATGATCAGGACCGCATCAAGGATTTCCTTCTCAGCTTTCCGAACACAATAATAATTACGACGCTCACCCTCGCCGTATTCTCCGTGCTGCTATTCCACTACAGCCCTTTCATATTTTTTCTGTTCCTCGCGTTATCCATTGTGGAAATTCTTTGGAACGCCCTGTTTCTGAGCCGCCGCAAATCGCTCGACTACGCCTATTTCACAAACGTATCTGAAAGCAGAAACCACACATATGAACTTACCAACGGGATGGCCGACCTCAAGGTAAACAACGCCGAGAAGAGCCGTACCGGCAAATGGAAGCAGACACAGGCACGGCTTAACGACGTCGCGATGAAAACGGCATGGCTCTCGCTCACGCAAAGCAGCGGCCACTCCGCGATAAGCCGCATAAAGGAATTGTCGGTGACAGGTATCGCGGCCGCGATGGTCATTTACGGCGATATGACTATGGGCGTGATGATGACCCTCGGCTATATTACCGGGCGGTTATCCCAGCCGTTCAGCACAATATCATCATCCATAAGCCAAGTGCAGAGCGCTTTACTTTCGTTCCAGAGAATCGACGACGTGATAAGCGACTGCTCCGAGCTGAGAGGGCGGGAAAAGTACAGCGAGCCGTCGATACGCCTCGAAAATGTTTGGTTCAAATACGCCGGAGGCTCGTCGCCATTCGTAATCAAGGACTTCTCACTTACAGTTGAGAAAGGAAAGGTGACGGCGCTGGTGGGGGAAAGCGGATGCGGCAAATCGACCCTCGTTAAACTGATGCTTGGCTTCTATATCCCTCAAAAAGGTGAAATAACCCTCAGCGGCCATTCAGCGAAAGACATCGACAACTCCGAATGGCTCAGCCATTGCGGCGTTGTGATGCAGGATGGAAAGATATTTTCCGGCTCGATTCTGGAAAACATAACCCTTTCCGACGAGAAACCCGACTTGGCGAAAGCTACCGAAGCCATCGAGGCCGTCGGGCTGACATCATTCATTGCGACCCTTCCGATGAAGGTGTACACGACAATCGGCACATACGGCCTGGAAATCAGCGGAGGGCAGAAGCAACGCCTGTTGATAGCCCGGGCTCTGTATAAGAACCCTGACATATTGTTCCTCGATGAAGCGACCTCGTCGCTCGACGCCAACAACGAAAGGAACATCGTCGACAAGGTAACGCGGTTCGGCACCGGGAAAACCATCGTTATCGCGGCGCATCGCCTCAGCACGGTTCAGAACGCCGACCGAATAGTTTACATCGAAAACGGAAGCGCTTTGGAAACGGGCACCCACGCCGAATTGTGCGAAAGAAAAGGGGCCTACTGGCGGCTTGTGAAGAACCAGCTCCAGCTTTCAATTTGAGATAACGCGACAGAGATCGTGGGCAAACATCCCGCCCGGGGCGGTCAGCAAGGGGGTGAAAGGCGGCGGGATAGGGGTCGCCCCGGCCGGGGCGCCGACTTTTTTATCAACAGCGGGTGAAATTGGTATTGATTTTTAACATTTGATTGGCATTTTTTTGTTACCTTTGCCCTGAAAATGGGTAGGTTATGCCACGAATCAGGGGGCATAACGCCGTTATCCTTTTGGCACTCACTTGTTTGCGAGCGCCTTTTATCCATTTTCGCGAAGCCGGCCGAGGCCGGCCCCGCACGCTGAGAACCAACCATAAAAAACCACTCTTGCATAAACATACATGATCTCTTTAGGAATCTTTGGTATCGATGCCGCAGTGTTCGCCATAGTCGCCCTCCTCACAGGTGCCGGCCTTGTGGCAATCGCCCTGTGGCTGGCCGGGCTGATCTCGCCCCGCTCCTTCAACCCTCAGAAAGGTGAGGCCTACGAGTGCGGCATCCCTACACGCGGCGCGTCAATGACCCGCTTCAGCGTGGGATACTACCTCTTCGCGATCCTCTTCCTCATGTTCGACGTTGAGACCGTTTTCCTCTTCCCCTGGGCAGTGAAGCTGCAAGGGCTCGGCTGGGACGGTGTGCTCAGCGTCGCTGTATTTTTCGGAATCTTAGTGCTCGGGCTCGCTTATGCCTGGCGGAAAGGAGCCCTTGAATGGAAATGAAAGAAGTAACCACCAAGTCCATGCCCTACGAGGCGTGGAAGGACAACGAATACATCGAAAACCTCGTCAAGGAGCTTCAGGAAGCGGGCGTCAACGTCCTCGTGGGCTCGCTCGACAAACTTATCAACTGGGGGCGGTCTAACTCGCTGTGGCCCCTCACCTTCGCCACCAGTTGCTGCGGCATTGAGTTCGTGTCGCTCGGGGCCGCGCGCTTCGACATGGCGCGTTTCGGCTGGGAAGTGGCCCGCGCCTCGCCCCGCCAGGCCGACTTCATGATGGTCGCCGGCACGATCGTGAACCGCATGGTGCCCGTGTTCAAGCGCCTCTACGACCAGCTCGCCGAACCTAAATACGTGATCGCCTGCGGCGGATGCGCCATCTCCGGCGGCCCCTTCCGCAAGTCGTACCACGTCGCCAAGGGTATAGAGGACATCGTGCCCGTCGACGTGTTCGTGCCCGGATGCCCTCCCCGCCCCGAGGCCATGATTTACGGCATCATGCAGCTCTCCCGCAAGATCAAGGTGGAGCGCTTCTTCGGAGGCGTCAACCGCCAGCAGAGCCGCAAGGAATTCTTCGAGCAGGCTGAGAAACTCGAAGGTAACGACTGAGTCCCCTCTCCCACCCCGCACAACACCGCTTTCAAGCCGATAACTAAGTTTTAAAACTCTCAAAACCATAATATGGCCAACCTGCAGGAAAAGATTGCAAAAGCCTTCCCCGAAGCGAAATTCACCGAAGGGGAGATTCTGCTGGTCGAAATTCCCGACAACAAGCTCCACGATCTGGTCAAGTCGCTCCGCGACGACGCCGAAAACCCCTTCGATTACCTCGTGACCATCGTGGGCATGGACTGGGTAACCTCGCTCGGATGCGTCTACTACCTTACCTCTACCGCCACAAAGGAGTTCGTCTCCATAAAGGTATCGACCGAAAACCGCGACCAACCCTGCCTGACCTCCATCGCCGACCTGTACCGCATCGCCGGAATCTACGAACGCGAGGTCTATGACTTCTACGGCATCATCTTCGCCGGTAACCCCGATATGCGCCGCCTCTTCCTCAGCATCGACTGGAAGGGATTCCCCCTGCGCAAGGACTACGACGCCGACCCCGCGCTCAACCCGCCGACAACCGACAACGAGCGCCAGAGCGACTTCACCGACACCTGGACCCGCGACGCCGACGGCAAGCTCCACAAGGAGGAGGTGCGCGTGTTCAACGAGAACGACTTCGTGGTGAACATCGGCCCGCAGCACCCCGCGACCCACGGCGTGCTCCGTTTCCGCACGGCCATCGACGGCGAGACCATCAAGAAAATCGACGTCTACATGGGCTACATCCACCGCGGCGTCGAAAAACTCTGCGAGGACCTCTCATATATGCAGACGCTCCACTTCATGGACCGTCTCGACTACTTCTCGGCCCACAACTACCACCACGGCCTCTGCCTCTGCATCGAGAAGGCCGCCGGTATCGAGGCTCCCCGCCGCGCCCAGATTCTCCGCGTCATTTTCGACGAGCTGTCGCGTATCGCCTCCCACTGCCTCTTCATCGGCACCTTCTGCATGGACCTCGGCGCCACCACGATGCTCTTCTACACCCTGCGCGTACGCGAGCAGATTCTCGACATCATGGAGAAGACCTGCGGCGCCCGCATGACCTTCAACTACGACGTGATCGGCGGCGTGATGGCCGAACCCGACCCCGACCTGAAGAAGGACATCCGCGCACTGCTCGACACCATCCCCGGCAACGTCAAGGAATACAACAAGATATTCACCGGCAACGTCATCGCCAAGAACCGTCTGGAGGGCGTCGGCGTGCTGACCCGCGAGGACGCCATCTCCTACGCCATCACCGGCCCCTCGGGCCGCGCCTCCGGCTGGGCGTGCGACGTGCGCAAGACCCACCCCTACGCCGTATACCCCGAACTCAAGTTCGAGCAGGTAGTGCGCGAGGAGGGCGACTCCATGGCCCGCTTCAAGAACCGCCTCGAAGAGATCGAGCAGAGCGCCGCCATCCTTGAGCAGCTCCTGGAGATGCTCCCCGACGAAGGTGAAATCTGCGCCAAGGTTCCCAAAGTGCTCAAACTCCCCCAGGGCCACTGGTTCCAGGTGGTCGAAGGGTGCCGCGGCCTCTTCGGCGTATACCTCGAAAGCGACGGCTCCACCAAGCCTTTCCGCCTGAAGCTCGCGACCCCGTCGCTCCCCGCGGCCGCCGTTGTCGACCACATCACCTCGGGCCAGAAAATCGCCGACCTCATCACTATCGGAGGCTCGATGGACTACATCGTGCCCGACATGGACCGCTGACCCGCGGGCCGCAACAAGCCACTCAACACATCAAAACCAATCATAGCTCACTGAAACAAGATGAGTAACTACACGATAGACAACTTCAACTCATTCGCGCAATGGTTCGACGGGGCGCTCAACAGCGTGCTCCCCTCGTGGCTCTCTACCACGATCGAATGCGTGCTGGTCGGCCTTATCCTGCTGCTGACCTACTCGGTGCTGGCGCTTTTCTACATCCTCTACGAGCGTAAGATCTGCGCCTACTTCCAGTGCCGCCTCGGCCCCAACCGCGTAGGCCCCTGGGGCATATTGCAGAGCTGCGCCGATATGTTCAAAATCCTTATCAAGGAGCTGATTTCCCTGAAACATATCGACAAGTTCCTCTTCGCTCTGGCCCCCTACCTGGTGATCATCGCCTCGATGCTCTGCTTCGCCGTGCTCCCCTGGGGCAACGGGCTGCAGCTCATCAACTTCAACATCGGCATCTTCTTCCTGATCGCCTGTTCCTCGATCGGCGTGCTCGGCATTCTGCTGGCAGGTTGGTCGTCCAACAACAAGTTCACCCTCATCGGCGCCCTTCGTTCCGGCGCCCAGATGGTCAGCTACGAGCTCTCTGTCGGGCTGTCGATCCTCACGATGGTAGCCTTCGCCGGCACCATGGACATCGTCGGCATCGTCGAGGCCCAGGCCGACGGCTGGTTCATCTTCAAGGCCCACATCCCCGCCATCATAGCCTTCGTAATCTATATGATCGCCGGCACCGCCGAAACCAACCGCGGCCCGTTCGACCTTCCCGAGGCTGAGAGCGAGCTCACCGCCGGCTACCACACCGAGTACTCCGGCATTCACTTCGGTTTCTTCTACCTGGCCGAATACCTCAACCTGTTCATCGTATCCGGCGTGGCAACCCTGATGTTCTTCGGCGGCTGGATGCCCTTCCGCGTGGCCGGATGGGACGGCTTCAACGAAATCATGGGCTACATTCCCTCCGTAGTATGGTTTATCGGCAAGGCCATCCTCCTGTCGTTCATCATCATCTGGTTCAAGTGGACCTACCCCCGTCTCCGCATCGACCAGCTCCTCACACTGGAGTGGAAATACCTCCTCCCCATCAACCTCTTCAACCTGGTGCTGATGGTGATCATCGTGATCCAGGGATGGTATTTCGGCGCCAACTGAGCCTAAAGCCTACTTCAGAAACCTTAAACAAACCGGGCCGACGAGCTTTCCCGGCAGTCAGCCTCCCAAAAGCATAAAACATAAAATCACTCCATAAAATGAGCGACAATTTCGGAAAAATAGCCCAGGTTATCGGCCCCGTGGTCGACGTTACCTTCGACGGCAAGGAGAACATCCTTCCCCCTATCTTCACGGCGCTGAAGGTTGACCGCCCCGACGGCTCGCAGCTTATTCTCGAAGTGGAGCAGCACATCGGCGAGGAAACCGTGCGCTGCGTGGCCATGGAAAGCACCGACGGCCTTCAGCGCGGCACCCGCGTGGAATCCCTCGGACACCCCATCGCCGTTCCTACCGGCGAACAGGTGAAGGGACGCCTGCTCAACGTCATCGGCAACGCCATCGACAACCTCCCGGCGCTCAAGCGCGACAACATGCGCCCGATCCACCAGCCCGCTCCCGAATTCGACGACCTCACCATCGGCACCGAGATCCTCTTCACCGGCATCAAGGTGATCGACCTGCTCGAACCCTACAGCAAGGGTGGCAAGATCGGTCTGTTCGGCGGCGCCGGCGTGGGCAAGACCGTGCTCATCATGGAGCTGATCAACAATATCGCCAAAGGACATAACGGCTTCTCGGTGTTCACCGGTGTCGGCGAGCGTACCCGCGAGGGTAACGACCTCCTTCGCGAGATGATCGAGAGCGGCGTTATGAAATACGGCAAGAAGTTCGAGGAAGGCATGGAGAAAGGCGAATGGAACCTTGCCGACGTCGATATGGAACAGGTCAAGGAGTCGCAGGCCACACTCGTGTTCGGCCAGATGAACGAGCCCCCGGGCGCACGTCTGCGCGTGGCTCTCTCCGGCCTCACCGTGGCCGAGCAGTTCCGCGACCAGGACGGCGGCGGTAAAGACATCCTCCTCTTCATCGACAACATCTTCCGTTTCACCCAGGCCGGTTCCGAGGTATCCGCCCTTCTGGGCCGTATGCCCTCGGCAGTGGGTTACCAGCCCACCCTCGCCTCCGAGATGGGCGCCCTCCAGGAACGCATCACCTCGACAAAGAACGGTTCGATCACCTCGGTCCAGGCCATCTATGTGCCCGCCGACGACCTTACCGACCCCGCTCCCGCCACAACCTTCAACTTCCTTGACGCCACCACGGTGCTCTCGCGTAAGATTTCCGAGCTCGGCATCTATCCCGCCGTCGACCCCCTGGAATCGACCTCGCGAATCCTCGACCCGAACATCATCGGCCAGGACCACTACGACACCGCACAGGCCGTAAAGCAGCTCCTCCAGAAGTACAACGAGCTCCAGGACATCATCGCCATCCTCGGCGTCGACGAGCTCTCCGACGAGGACAAGCTGGTTGTAAGCCGCGCCCGCCGCGCCCAGCGCTTCCTCTCGCAGCCCTTCCACGTCGCCGAGCAGTTCACCGGCCTCCCCGGCGTGATGGTGCCCCTGAGCGAGACCATCCGCGGCTTCAAGATGATTCTCGCCGGCGAGATGGACCAGTACCCCGAGCAGGCCTTCCTCAACGTCGGTACCATCGACGAGGCCATCGAGAAGGGTAAGAAAATGCTCGCCGAAGTCAAATAAGCCCAGGCGGCAACCCCTCCCACCGGGAATACAGGTCAACCATCACAAACAAAACCACTACAGAGCGTTAAGCAATGACACTGAAAATCATATCTGCCGAGAAAATCCTCTTCGAAGGGGAGACGCGCTCGGTCACACTCCCCGGCGAAATGGGGCTGTTCACAGTCCTGCCCCGCCACGCTTCGCTGGTATCTACCCTCACCAAGGGGAAAATCAGCTACACCGAGGCTGCCGACGGCGCCCGCAGGGAAGTGGAGGTCGAGGGTGGCATAGCCGACATCGACAACGACGTGGTTTCCGTGTGCGTCTACTGAACCCCCTCCCGGGAGAACCAATCAAAATAAAAGCGATTAAAACCCATCCATAAAGCGCCTGAGAATGAAGAAACTCCTTTTGATATTCGCCCTGCTCGCGACATGGCTCCCCATGGCGGCCGAACCTGTCGGGCAGCAGGCTGAACAGGATGTCGAACAGGCTCTCGACAAAACCCGCGAGGAGGCTTCCGAAGAGAAGCCCGACCTCAAGGAAATCATATTCGAGCACCTCGGCGACGGCTACGGCTGGGAAGTGCCCTTCAACCACCACAAGCGCATACCCCTCCCCGTGATCGTGTTCGGCACCGACGGCGCCCACATCTTCTCATCGTCGCGCCTGGAGCACGGAGCCGTCTACACCGACGGTGACGCCACCTTCAAGCTCGCCGACGAAGGGGAATTCAAAGGCAAGGTTGTAGAGATGGTCGACGGCAAGGAAATCAAGCCCTTCGACATCTCCATCACCAAGAACGTGTGCGCCCTGATGATCGCCTGCCTCCTGGTGCTCCTGCTCCTTTTCCGCCTGGCGAAATGGGATAAGAAGAACCCCTACAAGGCACCCCGCGGCCTCACCGGCGCGATGGAGGCACTCGTTGAGTTCATCTACAACGGCGTAATCAAGTCGACCCTCAAGGATAAGTCGCCGAAGTTCGCCCCCTACCTGCTCACGGTATTCTTCTTCATCTTCTTTATGAACCTCTTGGGGCTCATCGTGGTGTTCCCCGGCGGCGCCAACGTCACCGGCAACATAGCGATCACCCTCGTGCTGGCCCTCTTCACTTTCTTCATCACCAACCTCTTCGGCACCAAGCACTACTGGAAGGAAATCTTCTGGCCCGACGTGCCCCTGTGGCTCAAGTTCCCGCTGCCGATCATGCAGGTGATCGAGATTTTCGGTATCTTCACCAAACCCGCGGCCCTCACGGTGCGTCTGTTCGCCAATATGATGGGTGGCCACATGATCGTGCTGATTCTGACGATGCTCATCTTCATCTTCGCAGCCATGGGCTACGCCGTAGCCTCCGGCACCGCGGTGATTTCGGTGGCATTCTCGGTGTTCATGCTCCTGATCGACGTGTTGGTCAGCTTCATCCAGGCCTATGTGTTCACCATGCTCTCCACCATCTTCATAGCCCTCGCGCAGGAGGACGGCCACGGCCACGGCAAGGAGGACGCCCACCACGCCGAACCCGCCAAAGCCTGAACAACTTCAAACACAACCCCAACAACGAAATATATTCAAACCTCATAAAAACCAACCGTTATGTTAGCAATGATTTTAGCAGCAGTTGAAGCTCTCTTAGGTCTCGGTGCCTCCGTCGGTGCCGCCATCGCAGCCATCGGTGCCGGTATCGGCATCGGCAAAATCGGCGCATCGGCTATGGAGGCCATCGCCCGCCAGCCCGAAGCTGCCGGCGACATCCGCTCCAACATGATTGTGATCGCCGCCCTTATCGAAGGTGTGGCCCTCTTCGCGGTCATCGTCTGCATCCTGGCCCTCTTCGTATAAGTCCGCCGCGAGCGGAGCCGCGGCACTCACCGTCGCCGGAAACCCGGCGCGGCACTGCCGCGGCACCGCCCCGAAAGGGGCGCCGCTCCAAAAAAGCGACTTTTTACAACCACTTCACACCCACACGCCAACACCTCTCTAAAAAAACACCTTACGGCTCACCCACCCCGGGAGGCCGTCAAAAGCTGAGATTCTATGGAACTTTTCAAAGTTGACTTCGGCCTTACGATATGGATGTTCGTATCGTTCCTCATCCTTTTCTTCCTCCTGTGGAAGTTTGCCTGGCCCGCGATCATCAAAGGAATCGACGGCCGCGCCGACCTTATCGACAAAGGTGTGGAATACGCCCAGAACGCCAAGGAACAGCTCGACAACGCCCAGGAAGAGGCCCGAAAGGAAATCGCCAAGGCGCGCCACCAGCAGGCCGACATCATCGCCGAGGCCAACAAGATGAAAGCCCAGATTATCGAGCAGGCCCACGACGAGGCCAAGGTGGAGGCGCAGAAGGTTATGGACGCCGCCAAGGTATCCATCGAGCAGAGCCGCCGCGAGGCCGAGAAAAACCTCCGCGACCAGGTAAGCCAGGTGGCGCTTGAAATCGCCGACCGCGTTACCCGCGACCAGATGAAGGACACCCAGGCCCAGAAACGCCTCGTGAACTCCATCCTCGACGAAATCGAAACCACTAACTAATCCGCCACCGGCGCCAAACAACCCCACACGAGAAGATGAACGAAGGCCTTATTCCGAAACGCTATGCGAAAGCGCTCTTCGAGTTCGCCTCAGAACGAGGAAAGGCGGAACACGTTTACCGCCTGATGAACACGCTCGAAGCGAGCTTCCGCGAGAACCCCGAGCTGCAGGCTACGCTCGACAACCCTTTCATCGACGACGACAAGAAGGAAGCGCTCCTGGCCACGGCGGCCAACGCCTCCAAGGACGACCAGGTCGCGGCCGACTTCCTGAAGCTTCTGGCAACCAACAAGCGCCTCGACATCGCCCGCGCCGCGGCGATAGCCTACTGCGACATCTACCGTAAGGCCAACAAGATCTCGCTGGTGACAGTCACTGCCGCCGCGCCCCTCGACAAAGAGGAGGAGCGCCGACTCAAGGACCTCATCGCGAAGCATCTCGACGGCGGCACAATGGAATACACCTTCGCCCTGGACCCGTCGCTCATCGGCGGTTTCACCGTGAGCATCAACTCCGAGCGCCTCGACGCCTCCATCAAAAACGAACTCAAGCAACTCCGGCTTAAACTCCTAAGCAAGTAACCCCCACACCATGAACAATCCAAGCGAGATTTCCCAGATATTAAAACAGCAGCTCGAGACTGTAAATAAATCCGTGTCGTTCGAGGAGGTCGGCACAGTGCTCGAAGTAGGCGACGGCGTTGCCCACGTCTACGGCCTCGACAACGTGTGCGCCAACGAGCTGGTGGAGTTCGAGAACGGCGTAAAAGGCGTGGCTCTCAACCTTGAGGAAAGCAACGTCGGCGTCATCCTGCTCAACGACGTAAACAAGGTTACTGAAAACATGTCGGTGCGCCGCA
>CAJUKE010000028.1 GCA_910587075.1 uncultured Muribaculaceae bacterium | reverse complement strand
CGCTCACCTCGACACTGCCAGTGTCGCGCTCTAGCCAGATGAGCTAGTACCCCGATTGTTTGCGCTGCAAAGTTACGCGTTTTCCGCGAACCCGCCAAATTTCCGCCACACTTTTTTCACAACCTTTTTCCAATCGACCCCATTTTCCCCAAAAAACGCGCCGAACTTGCTCCGTTCGACGGAGCAAGTTCGGCGCAAGTTCGGAGCAACCACCCCGCCCGGCATCACTCCCCGGCGGGGGCGAGCTGCACGGTGAAGTGGCGCATCAGGGGCGCTTCCCAGGTGATTTTCACACCGCGGGTTATCTCGTGCCTGCGGTCAAAGACGTTCTTCAGCGCCACAGCCACCACATCCATATGGTTGTCGGTATAGGTGCGGCGCGGGATGGCCAGACGCAGCAGGTCGAGGCCTCCGAAACGGTTTTCGCGCGTCACCGGGTCGCGGTCGGCCAGGATGTAGCCGATCTCGCAGCCGCGGATACCGGCCTCGCGGTACAGCTCTACGGTGAGAGTCTGGGCCGGGAACTCCTCCTTCGGCACATTGGTGAGAATCTTGGAGGCGTCGACAAATATCGCATGGCCGCCTGCCGGACGCTGGTAGGGGATGCCGAACTCGTCGAGGCGCTTGGCGAGGTACTCGACCTGGTGGACGCGGGTGTGCAGATTGTCAAACTCCGTGTTCTCGTCGAGTCCCACGGCCAGAGCCTCCATGTCGCGCCCGTTCATGCCGCCGTAGGTCAGATACCCCTCGAAGGGTATCGAATACTTCTGCGCGGCCTCAACCCAGTCGGGGTGGCGGGTGGCAATGAAGCCCCCCATATTCACTATGGCGTCCTTTTTGGCCGACATCGTCATACCGTCGGCCAGGGAGAACATCTCGCGCACGATTTCCTTGATAGTCTTGTCGGCATACCCCTCCTCGCGCGTCTTTATGAAGTAGGCGTTCTCGGCAAAGCGGGCCGAGTCGAAAAGCACGCGGAGCCCGTGGCGGTCGGCGAGCTCGCGCACGGCGCGCAGATTGGCCATCGACACAGGCTGCCCCCCGGCGGTGTTGTTCGTCACGGTAACGATAATGAACGGCACGCGTCCGCGGTTCTCGCTCACCACCTTTTCGAGTTTCGCTATATCGACACTCCCCTTGAACGGATGCTCAAGCTGCGTGTCGCGGGCTTCGTCGATAGTGCAGTCGACAGCGAAAGCCTTCCGGCTCTCGATATGCCCCTTTGTGGTGTCGAAGTGCGAGTTGCCCGGCACAATGTCACCCTCCTTGACCAGCGCGCTGAAGAGCACATTCTCGGCGGCGCGTCCCTGATGGGTGGGGATTACGAACGGGAAACCGGTGATGCGCTCCACGGCGTCCTTCATATTGAAAAACGAGCGCGCCCCGGCATAACTCTCGTCGCCGGTCATCATAGCCGCCCACTGGCGGTCGCTCATGGCGCCGGTGCCCGAATCCGTTAGCAGGTCGATATATACCTGTTCGGCAGGAAGTTGGAATACGTTGTAATGAGCGTCTTTAATCCATTGCTCGCGCTCTTCGCGGCTGCTCTTTCGGATAGGCTCGATCATCTTGATACGCCATGACTCGGCAAAAGGGAGTTCCATTGATATTGCGGTTTAAGGTTGATGATATTGCGGATTAAGGTTTGAATACTTCGCAAATATACGGAATATCCGCGGCAATATACCGCCCACCCCCTCACAAATCCGCCCTGTTTTTAAACACTGCCCCCCAACACCCTCCCCACTTTCATCAACGTCCGACCCGTCCGACCCGTCCGAAAGGTCCGACCTGTCCGACGGAGCCAACTCCAGCCAACCTTCCTGAAAAGATTCAGCCCCGCCGAATGGGCGGGGCTGAGGAGTAGAGTTCTCTAATTGACTATATAATGGAAGATAATGGTTTATCACTTGACTATCACGATTCGCGAACCGGCCGGGGTGCGGCGCGCATACACCCCCGGCATCAACGCCGAGGGGTCAACCCGCACTCCCGTAAGGGTGTAATACTCAACCTGCTCGGAATCGGCATCGGCTGAAACCCCGGCAACCGAGGTTGCCGAAGAGATGATCAGCGAGGCGGTGTAGTCCGACAGCTTCGAATGGCGGTCGACCATCGCGGGATTTGACAACTTCACCCCGGAAATGGTAAAATGCCTGGTGCCCTCGGCCTCACCCTCGACGAAAGTGAACGGAATCCGCGCCACGTCGCCGACCCCTGGAGCCATCTCCGCCCCGGAGAGGGAATAGAGGAAGTATCGCACTGTCCGTTCCCCGACGCGGCGGGTATCGATGGCGAATCCGGCAGCACGCCCTTGGGCCTCAGGTTCAGCCGCCGTCAACCCTTCGGGGTAAACGAGGTCGAACTGCATCGCGCTTATGGCGTCGTAGTTGTCAAGACCGATAAGGAGCGCGCACCGCCCGTTCTTGTTGTACAGCTCTTCAGGCTGCACAACCAGTTCGTTGGGCGCGTAGCGTATGCCGTCGAGCGCGATATGCGTCATACGGTTGTCGGGGTCGTTGGTGTAAAGGCCAAGCAGTCCACCGAAAGCCCCCTCGACGTCGCTGTCGCGGGTGAGCCGAACCGACTCCGTGTCGCCCGGGGCTATGGTGAGGGGGAGCTCCGCGGCGCATTGGATGTCGATGCCGTCGTGCGTCAGCCGCTCAATCACGAGGGGCGCCGTGCCATAGTTGCCTACCCGGAGCTCCGCGGAGGCGACCTCGGTAACCGGCGTGCGCCCCATCGACAGCTCTCCGGCAACTGACACCGAGGGGTAGGAAATGGTCACCATACCCGGGTAAACAGCCGAGGTGACGTTGGTTACAACCCCGTCGACCATCGCGGCGAGAACCGCCTTGGAGGGGGTTATCGAGGCGCTGTAACGACCCGCGAGCCTTACCCGGAACGACGCTATCGCTCCATCATTACCCCTGAACGGGGTGTCGGTGAGCGAGTAGGCCGTCACCCGCAGGCGCCCGCCATCGACCGCCACCGAGGCGGCGTGGTCGACCTTTCGGAGCGAGAGCGCGAAACTACCCTCGACGTATTCGAGCTGCCTGGGGAGCTCGAACTCGGTAGTGAAGCCCGAAACAGCGTCCATATTGTTCATCGACAGCGCGATGACCACCTCGCTATCGCTAACCCCCTGTGCGTCGCCGACCTTCAGCTCATTCACAGCGAACGGCTGGGCCAGCATCCGCAGGGTATTGTCGGAGCCGACGCTGTTGCCCACGAGGGTCATCGCGCAACTCTTGGCGCCGCGCGTCACCGGGTTGTACACCACGCTCACCTCGGCACTGGCGCCTGGAGCTATGGTTATCGGGAGGCCGTCGGCCGAGAATGTCGGGTCGGTGAACAGCGCCTCGCTGATAACCAGCGGGGCGGTTCCGGCGTTGCGCACGGCGACACCCTGGCGGTAAGTGCCCCTGATCGGCACCCGCCCGAAGTCATACGCCGGGCCGGAGGGGTATTCGGCCAGCGGGGCCACTACCCTTATCGGCAACGAACCGGCCGCGGCTTCCACGGGGTTCCCTTCGGCGTTGGCGCACTTGGCCGATACCCGGAGCGACGCGTCGGCGGGGCGCTCCCCGAGGCGTATTCTGAACGATGCCACGTCGCCGCTCCCGGCGGCTATGGGGGTCATCGCTGTGGAGTAGAGCATAAGGGTGGCCGAGCCGTCGGGGCGCGTTCCGGCCGCTGCCGAATGCCCCGAGGCCCTCCCCGTGCCCGCCGCCGAACCCTCAACGATCTCGCCTAAGGCGCCTAATCCGGCTATCTCAAGCTGCAAAGCGCTCAGCGGGGCATCGTTGGCCAGCGCGACGGTAACCGATAGCTCCTGACCCGGGGCACCGCCGCCCCCCTCGCATACCGCCGTGACGGTAGCCGGAGCCCCGGCTACCGCCCGCGGCAACAGGGCGAGCAAACATAGTATGACTGACAGGAATCTCATCACTTAAGAATCTTACGGCCATTGACCACATACACTCCGGCGGGAAGGCGGTCAAGCGCCTCGGCGCCCTCGGCAACCTTCACACCCATAATGTTGTACACGCCGTTGGCCTCGGGCTGAGCCGACACACCTACCGATTCAACCCCGCTGAGATTGTCGCTGTACACGGCCTCGACGTTGGCTCCGGCCTGGTCGCTGAGGCGCACGCTCTTTACCGAGCCCCCCTCGCCGATGGCGAGTATCGGGTGAATCCCCGCGGGAACGGTGAGCCCCTTCATAGTGTACGCCATGAAGATATATTCGTTATCGCCGATCCACGCGCCGGTCTGTTCGAATCCGGCGAGGGTTTCCGCCGCGGCCACGGTGGCGTCGCGGTCGAGGTTCAGGTTAAGCTGCACCCCGGCAAGCGCCACGGGGGTGTCGATGTAAACCACCCCGCCGTCAACAAAATAGGTGGCCTGGGCAGTAGCGGAAGCCGTAGCCGCGGCTCCGGGATTCAGAATCGCGCGTATTATGCCGACCACGTCGAGGATGTCGATTTCCGAGTCGGCGTTCATATCGGCTGCCTCGAAGATGAAAGGTTTGGGGTCCATCCCCGCGGCGTAGTTCACGGCGGTTATCACGTCGGCCACATCGACGTCGCCCGAGCCGTTGGCGTCACCCGCCACGGAGGTCATCGGTGTAACGGCGACGGTCTTCGAGGGGTCGTTCTCCGTCATGCTCGTGCGCATCACGCGGTAGAAGTAGCAGTAGGTGGTTCCGGGGGTCACGTCATAGTCGGTAAGCTCCGTGTCGGTGGCCTCCAAAAGGCGGGGGTTGACGCGGATGGTGTCGGAGGGCGCGCCCTGCGCGTCAACCGAGTAGCGGTACATATTGTAGCCGAGCATATCGTCGAAATCCTCCTCGGGGTTCTCCCAACGGAGATTCACGCGGCCCAGCCCCGCCTCGGCGGTGAACCCTTCCGAGAGGGAGCCGGCGGCCTGCACGTTGACGTTGAAACGCACGTTCTCCGTGGGTATTTCGAAGAACTCATCGTCCAAGGCTCCGGCCACATACAGGCGGTTTACGCCGTCGTAGTTACTGCGGCCGTTGATAGTGAGGTAGGCGGTATAAATGTCGACCTCGTCGCCGTCGAACGTCTCGGTGCGCCACGACCCGTCCTCGGCTATCGCCGTCTGGGTGTAAGGCATGCGTACCCCCATCGCGAGCATCGGGGTGGTCGAGTGGTCCATCTTGCGGTTGAAGTATACCTCGAACTTGTGGCGCCCCACGCCGAGCGGCGGCAGCATATCGTACTCATCCTGAGCGTCGAACCCGTTCACAACCACCTTCCACACGATACCGTGCGCCGTGGCCACCGGCCTCGTCAGCATATTCGACACATCATACGAAGCATATTCAAAACCTTTATCAATATCAAGGATTCCATCCTTAGCTTTTCCGTTATTAGCAGTACCATAATACATTGGTAATGTTGGACGCAAAACCTTTGGATCTCTTACATACGGACTAAACGACATTGTGAATCCCTTGCAATAATTCGAAAATACATTGCTTCGACCAGTAAGACTTTCTGCCTCGTATGCTACAATAGTTCCTTCAGTCGCTACTATATTCGTGTAGTTTGATTCAGAGGATTTTAGAACTGCCATAGTTCCATAAACCTGTATATCTCTATAGTCGCAGAATCGAGAAGCGAGATTCTGCTTTAGAAACTGACGTCGGCTCAAACCTGTGTCCCACTGATAACAAGATATATTGTCAATAACGCAGTTGTGTGCAAAACCCTTTCCGATAAATTCTTTAATTTGATTGGGTAACCATTGAGTCTCGACAAAAGTATCGGCATAAAAAGCTTCGGTAAGAGTTGTTTCAAGATATTGACTTAAAAAACCTGTAAATCGACAATAATCAAGCTCTGAATTATATCCGAAATTGAACGTTTGACGCATACTTCTTTCAGCCCTATCCTCAGCAGTAAACACTATCATCTTACCGGGCTCACCTTTTGCTATCACTTTGCCATCATTTCGTCGCATAGCCCAACTGCATTGGTTACCTCCATCTATAAACGGCTCACTATAGGCTTCACCTTTTGTCACCACAATTCCAGCATCTTGCTTAAATTTTAGCACAGTACCGGGTTCTATTGTTAATGTTACACCTGCAGGCACCGCCAAAGTATTTGTCACAATATAATTTTTATCAGAAGTCAGGGTTAAATCAGACTTTATTACTCCTCCGATTTCAACTCCATTAACAATGGTCAAGATGATTTCATCCAGAGGTAACTTGCTATAAAGATTGCCTTCGGAATCCTGCCATATCAGTGTCATTTTAAGATTAATCTGTCTGCCATCAACACAATTCGGATTTATCTTTACTACTAACGGATTCTCAGCTTCAACTGAGGCATATGATGAAAGTTTAGAAATCGTTCGGTCAAATCCGCCATCAATAATTTCTACCATTTCGGGATCCTCCAAGTCGGACAGCGACAAGGCATAGAAGATGTTTTTGGCGTTACCCCAGAGATTGCGGAAAGTGGGGTAGATGTATACGGTTTCGCCGGCATCGGGGCGGCCGTCGCCGTCGCCACTCTTGGCATCATCGACGCGGTAGCTTACAAGAGAGAGGGTCGGCTTGCGGTCGGACTCCTTGATATTGTAGGCCGCGGCGAAATCGACATTCCCTTTCGGGGTGACGGAGTAGATAAGATCGCCGAAAAGCTCCTCCTTGCTGGTATACTCCTTGGCCTGGAGCAGACGCGAAAGCGCTCCGGCAACAAGCGGCGTAGCCATCGAGGTGCCGTTGAGCTGCTTGTATTTGCCCCCGGGGTAGGTACTCATAATAGACACGCCCGGAGCCGTAACCTCATAGTTGTAGAGTTTGTCCTCGCCGGTTTCGGAGAAATTGGGGCCGTTGTCATCGTAGTTGGAGAACTGGGCGAGCCCCCCGTCGGGAGCGGATGCCTGCACGCCGAGCACAAACGAATACGCCGCCGGAAACATCGGCATCGGGTATTGTTGCGCCTTTTCAGGATGGGCGTGGTTGAGGCAATAGCCGTCGTTGCCCGCGGCCGCAACAATCATAGCCTTCTGATAGGCGCGCCCGAGGGCTTGCTCAAGTGCCTGGGAACTCGCGTAGGAGCCAAGGCTCATGCTGATGATTGAAGCGCCGTTGGCAGCGGCGTAGTCCACGGCCTTGATAATGGTGGCCACATCGCCCGTGCCGGTGCTCTGCAACACCGTGAGGGGCATGATGCGGGCGTAGGGGTTGGCCCCGGTAATGCCGATGCCGTTGCCGCCGCAAGCGGCGGCAATACCCGCGCAATGGGTGCCGTGGCCGTTATAGTCGCCTATGCGGCCCGTTTCGTTCACAAAGTCCCACCCGTGGAGGTCGTCAATGAATCCGTTGCCGTCATCATCGTAGCCCGATGCGCCGGAAACCTCGGCGGGATTGGTCCAGATATTCGCGGCGAGGTCGGGGTGCTCGATGTCGACACCAGTGTCGAGAATCGCGATAACTGGCCCCTCCTTCGAAATAACGGGCTTCCCCCACAGCTCAGGCAGGTTTATATCCTTTATGCCGTACTGAAGCGAATAATATGGGTCGTCGGGCTCGGAGGTGGAAGCGAGCGAGTAAACAAGGTAGTTGGGTTCGGCAAACTCGACATCTTCGAGGGCGGAGAGGGCTTCCACAGCGTCGTGAACGCTTACCGACTTGCCGAGCGCCACTCTGTAAGCCTTGGCCATCGGGGCGGCCGCGACGGGCTTGCCGTTGAACGCCTTGGCCGCTTTAGCGTGGACCTCGCGGCCCGTGAGGGGCATGAGTTCCTCGACCTCGGTGACACCGAGCCGCGAGAACACGCGGTCGACTTCGGCGACCCTGGCGGTGCGGAACTTTGATGCCTTCGGCGCCTTGATCGACGCGGCGCTCCCGGCCTTGAATTTCACTATTACCTCACCCTGCTGGTAAGAAAACCTGGCCGAACGGCCGTCAACTCTCGCTACATCGCTATCCCCCAGCGAGTTAGATTGGGGGGGGTAAATGCCGACGCGGAAAAAGCCGCCGTGGCGAGCGCCATCAACAGAAACTTCTTCATGGAACAGATAAATATTGTGTTAATGATTGATTTTCGCAATAATACGGTTTTTCAGGTATCAACGGCAAAAATACCCATAAACCGCCGTAACTCCAACTTTCACAGCCACTTTTTTGCCCCAACCCCCCATTTTTTTCAAAAAACCGCGAAAATATGGGGAAAATTTGGGAGCCAACTCCCCCTCGCGGCGCCAACTCCGGCCCGCAAGGTCAGCCCCAGGGCAAAAAGCAGGGCCGGAGGCCCCATGCGGGGTCTCCGGCCTTGATAGGGTAGTCGGGTGGGAGCCGAGGGGCAGCTTGGTGTTGCTGCCGGGGGATTACTCGGCTTTGGCTTTCTTGGACTTGGCGGGAGCCTTCGCGGCCTTTTCAGCCTTGGGGGCTTTCTCGGCCTTGGGCTTGCAGGCTTTGCGGGGTTTGGGCTCCTTGGGGGTGTCGGCCTTGGGGGCTTCCTCCTTGGCGGGGGCGTCGGCCTTGGGGGCGCGGAGGAGGTGCTCCTCGTTGAGGTGCTCAAGGTCGGTGCGGTAGGAGGCTACCTCCTTGTTGAGTGTCTCGATCTCGCGGGCCTGGTTGCGGATGGTGGTCAGCAGGGAGTTGAGCTCCTCGTTGTCGATGTTCATGGGGTACTGCTCCTCGACGCGCACGATGAAGTCCGACAGCACGTTCATATAGTTGGTGAACGCCTGGAAGGGGGTCTCGTAGGGCGAGAAGGAGGCGTGGCTGGAGCCGTCGGCCAGGTGCTTGGTCGACATATAGAAGAGGTGGTCGGATGCCTGGAGTCGGCCCCAGTCCTGTTTGAGCTGGCGGTTGTCGCAGAGGCGCACGCGCTCGGCCACGGAGTAGAGCTTGTTGAAGGCCTCGTTCTGGAGGCGGTTGCCGAGCCAGGCCGAGGTGTCGCGGGCTTCGTCGGCCCAGGAGATGTTGTGGACCACGGAGAGCTCGGCCACGGGCTTGAAGAGCTTGACGGCCTCGGAGGGGGTGACGAACTCGACTCCGCGCTCCTTGGCGAAGCGGGGAAGGGCTTCGAGGAACTGGAAGATGCCCGTCTCGCGGGTCTGGAACTCGCCGAAGGTCTCCAGGTTCATGAAGAGGTTGATGATCTGCTCGTCGGCGGGGGTGTCGGCGATCCAGTTGATGTATTTGTCGGCGGTGAGGGGATACTCGTTCCAGGAGGTGTCGGAGAAGCGGAGCGAGATGTCGTCGGAGAGCTTGTCGTTCTTCAGCAGCAGCTTGAGCTTGGGGCACGATGCGGCTGAGTAGACGTAGTCGGGCGACTTCCAGCCGAGGATGTGCTTGGCGCCCTCGGTGATGCACCCCTTGTAGCCCATATCGTAGATCTGCGGGGCGAGCTCGTCGGAGTAGATGAGCTCGGAGTTGCGGAACACCTTGGGGGTCACACCGAAGAGATCGTGGATCTTGTCGGCGTGGAGCTTCACCTGTATGCGGAACTCCTCGGGGTCGGCCAGGGAGGCGAGGGAGTGGTCGTAGGTTTCGGCCAGGAACTCGCACTTGCCGGTGTCGGCCAGCTTGCGGAGGATGTCGATGAACTCGGGCACATATACTTCGAGCTGCTCCAGGGCCACGCCCGACACGGAGAGGGCGCAGCGGAAGGCGCCGTCGGTCTCCTGGATCATTTTCAGGAGCGACTCGGCCGCGGGGATGTAGGAGCGGTGGGCTATGCGGGTTATTATGTCGTCGTTGGCGAAGTCGTCATAATAGTAGTGGTCGTTGCCTATGTCGAAGAAGCGATAGCGTTTGAGGCGGAACGGCTGGTGGATCTGGAAGTAGAAGCAAATCGCTTTCATTGTGGGGATGTCTTTATGGTGTATGTGTTAGGTTTTGAATTTATCAGGAGCGGCCCAGGACCTTGTTGTAGATGTCGATGACCTTCTGCCCCGCCTTGTCCCAGGTAATCTGGTTGACCTCGCGGAGACCGTCCTCGCGGAGCTGCTGGTACATCGCCGGGTAGGTGATGATGGAGTACACGGCGTCGGCCATGGCGTCGATGTCCCAGTAGTCGGTCTTGATCACATTGTCGAGGATTTCGGCGCAGCCGCTCTGCTTGGAGATAATCGAGGGCACACCCATCTGCATGGCTTCCAGCGGGGAGATGCCGAAGGGTTCGGAGACGGAGGGCATCATATACACGTCCGAGGCCTTGAGCATCTCGTAGACCTGCTTCCCTTTCTGGAATCCGGGGAAGTGGAAGCGGTCGGCGATGCCGCGCTCGGCGGCGAGGTTGATCATCTTGTCCATCATATCGCCGGAGCCGGCCATGACGAAGCGCACGTTGTGGTCGAGCTTGAGCACCTTGGCGGCCACTTCGACGAAGTACTCGGGCCCCTTCTGCATGGTGATTCGGCCCAGGAAGGTTACGATCTTGTCCTTGGGCTTGGTGACGGTCACGTCGAGGTTCTCCTGGCTGAGGGGGGTCACGGCGTTGTGCACGGTGGTGACCTTCGCGGGGTCGATGCCGTACTTGTCGATCACGGTCTGGCGGGTGAGGTTCGACACGGTGATGATATGGTCGGCGTGGAGCATGCCGTCGCGCTCGATGCCGAACACGGTGGGGTTCACGTTGCCGCGGGAGCGGTCGTAGTCGGTCGCGTGCACATGGATCACCAGGGGCTTGCCGGTGACCTGCTTGGCGTGGATGCCGGCGGGGTAGGTGAGCCAGTCGTGCGAGTGTATCACGTCGCACTCGACGGTGCGGGCTATCACGCCCGCCACGATAGAGTAGTTGTTGATTTCCTCCAGGAGGTTGTCGGGGTACCGGCCCGAAAATTCGATGCAGCCCAGGTCGTTGAGGCGCATATAGTTGAAGTCGGCGTAGATGTGGTCGCGGAGGCGGAAGTAGAGTTCGGGGTCCATGACCTTGCCGATGCGCTGCTCGACGTATTCGCGGGATACGTCTCTCCAGCCTACGGGAGTCTGCGAGGCTCCGATTATGTGGGCGAATTCCTTATCCTCGTCGCCGAAAGGCTTGGGGATCACGAAGGTTATATCCATATCGCCGCACTGCCACATACCGCGTGTCAGACCGTAGCTGGCGGTACCGAGTCCGCCGAGGATGTGGGGTGGAAATTCCCACCCGAACATTAAAGCTTTCATTCTTTTGTGTTAGGTTTCAGGGTGGTTCAGGAGTCGAGTTTCTTAAGGGTGCGCAGGGTGCGGAGCACTTCGGCGATGTTGGTCGCGTGCGAAATGGCGCCGCGGCCGGCAAACGGCGGGTTGCCGTCGTAGAGCTGGCTCAGCGAGCCTATGCAACCCTGGCTCATCTCCTCCTCGAACCCGATGAGCATACGGTCGATGTAGCTGCGCCCGCTCAGGCCGAACACCTTCAGGTAGGCGTCGGCGTAGAACCCTATGAGCCAGGGGCGGGCCGGACCGTTGTGGAGGGCGATCTCGCGTTCCTGGGGGGAGCCGAGATAGAAGGGGCGATAGCCGTAGCTCTTGGGCGAGAGGGTGCGGAGACCCTTGGGGGTGAGGAGCTCGCGGGTCACCACGTCGAGCACGCCCTTGCGCTGGCGGCGGTCAAGGGGCGAGTGGTCGAGACCCACGGCGATCACCATGTTGGGGCGCACCGAGGGGTCGGAGTACTGGCCGGTCACATAGTCGTAGAGGTAGCCGTAGTCGTTGAGGAACGTCGGGGCGAAAGCCTCGCGCGCCTTGTCGGCGATGTCGGCCCAGGCGGTGGCGCGCTCCTCATATTTCTCCTCGCCATGGGCGAGCTCGGCGGCGAAGCGCAGGGCGTTGTACCAGAGGGCGTTGATTTCGACCAACTTGCCGGTGCGGGGCACCACGGGGCGACCCTCCCACACGGAGTTCATCCACGACGCGGGGGCCATGGTGCCATCGGTCGAGAGCAAGCCGTCGCTTTCGAGGGTCAGGCGGGGATTCCCTCCGGCGATCACGAAGTCGAGCAGCGCGGCGGTAAGGCCGAGGTAGCGCTCGCGGGCAGCCTCCATGCCGTAGCTCTTGGCGTACTGCTGGATAGCCCAGATGGCCCACACGGGTATGTCGGGCTCGGCGATGCCGTGGATCATCTTGGAGTGGGCGAGGGTGGCCATGAAGTTTTCGAGGGCCGCGGTGGCCGTCTCCATGATGCGCTCGAAGTCCTCGCGGTGACCGATGGCTATGGTGTTGCCCGGGAGCGACATAAAGGTGTTGCGGGCCAGGATTTTGCCCCAGGGGTAGCCCGAGAGCATATATTCGGCGCCGTCCTTTTTGAGGTAGAGCTGCTTGGCGGCGTTCTTAAGGCAGTTGAAGAAGGAGGTGCGGCGGGTGCGCGAAGCGATCTCACCCTCGTACATCTTGCCCAGCGAGCGGGTCGACACCTCGGAGAGGCCCGCCGAGAAGATGATCGACTCACCCTTCTTGATGCTCACCTGGAAGTAGCCCGGCACCATGAGGTCCTCGACGTAGGGCACGCCGCGGTCCATATCCTTCACATACTCGATATTGTTGTACCAGTGCGGGTCATGCACGAACTCCGGCTTGCGCGAGAGCTGCATGTAGAGGGTGGGGTACCCTTCGTAGAGGCAGCAGGCCACGCCGTTCTGCACCGGCAGGCAGTCGGTGTTGGCCCGGTCGTTGGCCATGCAGAGGGCGTTGCTTGAGCGGAACGCCAGGAAGGGGCGGAGCTGGAGGGTCGTGGGGGAGTGGGCCTCCAGCAGGGTGTAGCGGATGAGGATGCGGTTTTCGTTCTGGATGAAGATTTTCTCCTTGGTGAGCACCACGCCTCCCACGCGGTAGGTGGTGCGGGGCACTCCCTCGCAGTCGAATTCGCGGATATACTTGTGGCCGTTGGGGCTGTATACCCCTCCCTGGTAGCGGTGCAGACCCAGGTTGAAGGGCGCGCCGTGCTGTATGACGGTCTCATCGAGCGACGACAGCAGAACGTGAGGGTCATACTCCTCCTCGCCGATGGGCACCACCAGCAGGCCGTGCTGCTTGCGGGTGTTGCAGTCGACAATCGAGGTGCAGTGATAAGCGCCCGCCTGATTAGTCCTGAGCATCTCCTTCGGGAGGGATTGTTCGAGATTAATCATCAGGTTTTTATCAAACTTCAGATAACTCATGATGTGGCGTGTATTATGTTAGATGTTTGTTTCAGTAGGGTTAAATATTCAACGCCGGTATGGTTAAATATTCAACGAAAGTACCGCGTTTTTCATAGAGTTACAAATTTTTTGGCCAAAACTTGCCAAAAAATCGCAGATAAAAAAATAAGCCGCTCCAAAGCGGCTTAACAACTATGTTTTACAGCATATTTACGCCCCGAAACCGGCAAAAACACGCCGCGGCGTCACTTTCGCGAGAGGGAGCGGTAGAGGTCGATATATTCGTCGACCATCGCGTTGAGCGAGTAGCTCATCGCGGCGCGCGAACGGGCCAGCTCGGCACGCAGCAACGCCGACGGATAGGAGCGCCTCACATTCTCGATGGCCTCGGCGCACGATTCGGGATCCTCCGGCTCGAACGTCTCCCCGAGGTGGCCGCGGTCGATCACCTCGTATGGCCCACCGTCAACGGGGACGGCTACCGGCAACCCGGCGGCCATCGCCTCGGCAACAATCAGTCCGAATCCCTCGTAGCGCGCCGGGTGCACCATCAGGTCGTAGTCGGCATACGCGTTATAGACCTCCTTGCGCGTCATCAGGCCGCGGAATGTGACCCTGGAGGCCACCCCCTCGGCGCGGGCGAGCTCTTCGAGGCGGCGCCGGTCGGCTCCCTCACCTATGAAGTCGACATACACCCCGGCCTCACCCTTGCGGTTGAGGATTCCGAGCGCCTTGATGAGGATGTCCTGACCCTTCGTAGCCGTGTCAAGCCTCCCGGCCTGCACGATGCGGAACTCACCCTCGGCGGGGAGCCTCTCGCTGTCGCGACGCCGGATGGCGTCGACATCGATACCGTTGGGAATCACCATTATATCGACCATTCTGCGCATGGCCAGCACATCGTCGCGCACCGCGTCGGTTATGGCCACCTGCTTCACCGTCGGGCGGAGGTACTGCTGCGACAGCCCCAGGGCGTGTATGGTGTAGACGAGCTTATGGTCCATGCCCCTCAGGAGCCCCGGGAGCTTGGGGTCGTGGAGATGAACCGCGTCAGGCCTCCACAGCCTCACCCACGCGTTGAGCCTCATGGCCAGCAACAGCTTGCGCGACCCCGGGCGGCGGGGCCAGTGGGTCACCTCCACTTGGTCGTTGATGGTCGACAGGAGCCCCTGGTCGACCCCGTCGTTGATTATCAGCAGGCCTACCGTGTGGCCGAGCGCGGCCTGCCGGTTCATTATGTCGACCAGCATAGTCTCGGCGCCCCCGGTGCGGAAAGTGAATATTATGTGGAGAATCCTCATATAGGGCGCGAATATAAACATTTTTTTTCATTCGCCCCCACACGCGCGCCTCAATAATATAAATAGTGTTAAAGGGGCGACAAGTATGATAAATATCATATTTTCGGTGTAAATTATTGACTAATTTTGCATTCGGTTTCCAAGAACCATTCATCTCATAAGGCTGAATACAATAGAAATACATCATAAATATTAGCGTAAAACAATGATTGACAACAAGAAGCGACTCGCCCTCCGCGGTTTGACACTGGTCGGAGCGGCCGCAGTAGTTACATTGGCTTCGTGCGGCAAGAAAGATGACGCCGCCGCACAGATGGCGATGATGATGCAGCAGACCCCCGAAATCGCCGTAATGACCGTGCAGCCCGGAAATTCCGACCTCTCGCACTCCTACGCCGCCACCATCAAGGGGCGCACCGACATCGACGTACGACCCCTCGTGTCGGGCTTCATCACCCAGGTACACGTCGACGAGGGCCAGGCCGTGCGCAAAGGACAGCCCCTCTTCACCCTCGACCAGGTGCAGTACCAGGCCGCCGTCGACCAGGCTGTGGCTCAGCTCGCCTCCGCCAAAACAGCCGTCGAGACCGCCCGACTCACCGCCGACAACAAGCAGCGCCTCTTCGACAAGAACATCATAAGCGAATACGAGAACCAGCTCGCCAAGAACTCCCTCGCCCAGGCCGAGGCACAGCTCCGCACCGCCGAGGCCGCCGTGGTCAACGCCCGCAAGAACCTCAGCTACACCGTGGTGACCGCCCCCTCCGACGGCTTCGTCGGCGTGATCCCCAACCGCGAAGGCTCCCTGGCCTCCCCCTCGATGGTTCAGCCCCTGACCACCGTCAGCGACAACTCCGACATCTACGCTTACTTCTCCATCAATGAGAAGGACCTTCTCGAAATGACCGACAACGGCACCAAGAGCATCGCCCAGGCCATCGCCGAGATGCCCGCCGTGCAGCTCCAGCTCTCCGACGGCTCGATGTACCCCGAGGAGGGTAAGGTGGCCACCGTCTCCGGCGTGATCGACCAGAGCACCGGCGCCGCCAACGTGCGCGCCCGCTTCAAGAACACCAACGGCATGCTCCGCAGCGGCTCAACCGGCCAGATCCGCGTGCCCGTGGTGAAGCACGACGTGCTCGTAATCCCCCAGAAGGCAACCTACGAAATCCAGAACCTCCGCTTCGTTTACGTTGTGAACGACTCCAACAAGACCGTCAGCACCCCGATCACCGTCGACCAGCTCAACGACGGCAAGAACTTCGTCGTTACCTCAGGCCTCCAGGCCGGGCAGCGCATCGTGGTCGAAGGCGTGGGCAACAAGGTTAAGCCCGATATGCAGATCAAGCCCGTCGACGCCGCCGAACTCGCCGCCAAGCAGGCTGCCATGGCAGCCCAGCACCAGCAGCAGGCCGGCAAGTAAGAAACTGTTTAAATATTTTTCCGATAGTTTTTGAGAGCTGTTTTGAGAATATTTCTTCAATTTGAAGAGGGTGCGACGCGTGCGTCGCGACCGATGAGAATTGCGAAAAGCGCCCCAAAAAGCCTCAAAATCAGAAAACAGCAACATCACAGATGAAACTCGATACATTCATTAACCGCCCGGTGCTATCGACGGTGATATCAATCTTCATCGTCCTGCTCGGCATCATCGGCCTGGTGTCGCTCCCCGTGACCCAGTACCCCGACATCGCTCCGCCGACCATCTCGGTGTCAACTACCTATAGCGGCGCCAACGCCCAGGCCGTGCTCAACTCCGTGATCGCGCCCCTCGAAGAGTCGATCAACGGTGCCGAGGGCATGACCTACATCGAATCGACCGCCACCAACACCGGCGCCGCCAACATCAGCGTGCACTTCAAGCAGGGCTTCGACCCCGACATGGCCGCCGTCGACGTGCAGAACCGCGTGGCCAAGGCTCAGAACCTCCTCCCCGCCGAGGTTACCAAGGTGGGCGTGCTCACCCAGAAGCGCCAGTCGTCGATGCTCGTCGGCGTGGCCCTCTACAGCGAGGACCCCGACGGCTACGATATGGCCTTCATCGACAACTACATGAAAATCAATGTCATCCCCGTGCTCCAGCGCGTCAACGGTGTCGGCGACGTCCAGAGCTTCGGCGGTGACTACTCGATGCGTATCTGGATCAAGCCCGAGGTGATGGCCCAGTACGGCCTCAACCCGAGCGACATCGCCGCCGTCCTCGCCGACCAGAACGTCGAGGCGGCCCCCGGCTCGTTCGGCGCGCAGGGCGACCAGAGCTTCCAGTACACCCTCAAATACCGCGGCCGCTACGAGACCCCCGAGGAATTCGAAAACATCGTGGTGCGCACAAGCGCCAACGGCGAAGTGCTCTACCTCAAGGACGTGGCCGACGTCGAGCTCGGCAAGGTGACCTACGACTTCGAGAACACCCTCAACGGCCTCCCCGGCTCGATGTGTATGGTGTTCCAGACCGCCGGCTCAAACGCGACCCAGATCATCAACGACTGTCTTGCCGAGGTTGAGAAGATGGAGAAGGACCTCCCCGAGGGGCTCGCATTCGCCATCCCGATGAACAACAACGACTTCCTCTACGCCTCGATCAACAAGGTGCTCCACACCCTCATCGAGGCATTCATCCTGGTGTTCTTCGTGGTTTACCTCTTCCTGGGCGACATCCGCTCGACCCTCATCCCCGCCATCGCCATCCCCGTGGCCCTGGTCGGCACTTTCTTCGTGCTTAACATCATCGGCTTCTCGGTGAACCTCATCACCCTGTCGGCTCTCGTGCTCGCGATCGCTATCGTGGTCGACGACGCCATCGTGGTGGTCGAGGCCGTCCACGCCAAACTCGACGCCGGATACAAGAGCTCCCGCAAGGCCGCAATCGACGCCATGAACGAAATCGGCACCGCCATCATCTCCATCACCCTGGTCATGATGCTCGTGTTCATCCCCGTGTCGTTCATGCCAGGTACCGCCGGTATCTTCTACCAGCAGTTCGGTCTGACCATGGCCATCGCCATCGGCTTCTCGGCGCTGAACGCCCTCACCCTCTCACCCGCGCTCTGCGCCATCTTCCTCAAACCCCACAACCCCGACGGACACCAGGAACCCCTGGCCAAGCGCGTGGGCGACGCCTACAAGGCTGCCGGCCAGGCTATGGCTCAGAGCGTGGCATCGCGATGGAACCGCCTCTGGCTCCCGCTGATCACCTTCGCGCTCCTCGTTGCCACCATCACCTTCATGGTGCTCGGATGGTTCGACTTCGAGAACGTGGCCAAGGGCGTGATCGCAATCGTTTGCGGCGTGCTCGCGATCTGGGGCCTCTTCACCAAGGCGTTCAAGGAAGCCTTCGAGCGCGCCTACTCCAAGGTGCTCGCCAAGTACAACAAGTGGGTTGACTTCTTCACCCGCCACAAGGTGACGAGCTTCGTAATCGTGGGCATCTCGATCGCCATCCTCGTATGGCGCATGGCCGTTACCCCCACCGCGATGGTGCCCAACGAGGATACAGGTATGTTCTTCGTGATGGTCGACATGCCCGCCGGTACCTCCCAGGAACGCACCGCCGAGGTCATGGACAACGTCGACAAAATCATTATGTCGATTCCCGCCGTGAAGTTCAGCCAGAAGATTCTCGGCTACAGCTTCGTGGCTGGCCAGGGCCCGACCTACGGTACCTTCATCGTGAAGCTCAAGAACTGGAGCGAGCGCGATAAGAAAACCGAGAGCGTCGACGCCATCCTCGGACGAGTATACGGCATGACCAACCAGCTAATCAAGGACGGCCGCGTGATCGCCTTCGCGCCCCCTATGATCACCGGCTACTCGATCACAAACGGTTTCGAGCTCAAGATGCAGGACAAGACCGGCGGCTCCGTCGACGACTTCTTCGCCATAGTGCAGAACTTCCTCGCCCAGCTCAACGCGCAGCCTGAAATCCAGCTCGCCTACACCACCTTCAACCCCACATTCCCCCAGTACCGCATCGACATCGACGCCGCCAAGGCCCAGCAGGCCGGTCTGAGCACTTCGACCATCCTCTCCACCCTCCAGGGCTACTACGGCTCGATGTACGTTTCGAACTTCAACCGCTTCGGTAAGATCTACCGCGTGATGATGCAGGCACCCCCCGAGGCTCGCGTCTCGGAAGAGAGCCTCAAGAATATCAAGGTGCGCTCCGCTTCGGGCAAGATGGCTTCGCTGGAGAACTTCGTGACCCTCACCAAGACCTACGGCCCCGACCTTCTGAACCGATTCAACCTCTTCACCTCGATTTCCGTCACCGGTAACCCCGCCGCCGGATACTCCTCAGGCCAGGCACTCGCCGCCATCGACCGCGTGGCATCCCAGACCCTCCCCACCGGCTACGGCTTCGAATACGCCGGTATGACCCGTGAGGAAGGCACCCAGTCGGGCAACTCCACCGCCGTGATCTTCGGCCTCTGCCTCCTGTTCGTCTACCTGCTGCTGTCGGCTCAGTACGAGAGCTACATCCTCCCCTGGGCGGTTATCCTCTCGATTCCGTTCGGCCTCATGGGCTCGTTCCTCTTCGCGGCTATGTTCGACATCTCCAACAACATCTACCTGCAGATCGCGCTGATCATGCTCATTGGTCTGTTGGCCAAGAACGCCATCCTTATCGTTGAGTTCGCCCTCGAACGCCGCCGCACGGGTATGTCGGTTGTCAACGCCGCCATCTCCGGCGCCGAGGCCCGTCTGCGACCGATCCTTATGACCTCGCTGGCCCTCATCATCGGCCTTCTGCCCATGATGTTCGCCTCCGGCGTCGGCGCCAACGGCAACCAGGCCCTCGGCGTGGGTTCGGTAGGCGGTATGCTTATCGGCATGATCCTCCAGATTTTCTTCGTGCCCGCGCTCTTCGTGGCCTTCCAGCTCATCCAGGAGAAGATCACCCCGATGAAGTGGCGCGACACCAACAACGACGCCATCGAGAGCGAAATCGAACAGTACTCACGTTAATAACATCCGATGAAATCCAATAAAATAGCACTGACCCTGGCCACAGGCGCTGCCCTGTCGATGCTCTCGTCGTGCCACATTTACAAGAAATTCGACATGCCTACGGATACTCCCGACACCCGGGAGTATGCCGAGGTGTCGAAACAGACCCCCGACTCACTCGCGTTCGGCAACCTCCAGTGGCAGCAGGTATTCACCGACCCCCTGCTCCAGGACTTCATTGCCCGCGCGCTGGTCAACAATAACGACCTCGAAAACGCGCGCCTCAACGTCGAGGTGGCCCGCGCCAACGTGCTCGGCGCCCGCCTGAGCTACCTCCCTTCCGTGGCCCTCTCGGCCCAGGGGAACCTCTCGAAGTTCCACGACGTGCCCATGATGACCGACTGGTCGAAGACCTACACCATCCCCCTGTCGATTTCCTGGGAGTTCGACGTGTTCGGCAAAACCCTCAACCGCAAGCGCGGCGCCGAGGCCGCCCTGCGACTCCAGCAGGACTACCAGCAGGCTGTGCGCTCGCAGATTATCGGGGCGGTAGCCACCACCTACTACTCCATCTCCTGTCTCGAATCGCAGCTTACCCTCTCCCGCGAGACCGCCGAGCTGTGGAAGCAGAGCGTGCAGACCATGAAGGACTTCAAGGAGGCCGGCCGCACAACCGAGGCCGCCGTCGTGCAGAGCGAGGGCCAGCTCTACAGCATCCTGGCCCAGATCGCCGAGCTTGAAGCATCGCTCGACGCCGCCAACAACACCTTCGCACTGCTGCTCAACGAGAGCCCCCGCAAGTACGCCATCCCCGGCAACGCCCATATGAGCGCCCCCGCCATTATCCGCGACGGCGTGCCCATGCGCGAACTCGCCCAGCGCCCCGACGTGCGAGCAGCCGAGGAGAGCCTCGCTACTGCCTACTACGCGACCAACTCGGCCCGCGCCAACTTCTACCCCTCGATTTCCTTCACCTCCAACGGCGGTTTCACCAACTCCGTGGGCTCCTTCATCATGAACCCCGGAAAATGGTTTGAGAACCTCGTCGGCTCGCTCACCGCGCCCCTCTTCTCCCGCGGAGCCAACATCGCCAACCTCAAAGGCACAAAGGCTCAGCAGCAGCAGGCCCTCAACAACTTCCGCTACAAGCTCCTGAGCGCCGCCGCCGAAGTGCAGGACAACATCGTGAACTTCGACAAGCAGACCGAGAAGGCCACACTACTGGTAAAGCAGGTCGACGCCCTCTCCAAGGCCGTCGAATACACCAACGACCTCTTCGCCTACAACGGCGGCTCAACTACCTACCTCGAAGTGCTCACCGCGCAGTCGTCGCTCCTCTCGGCCCAGATGAACTACCTCTCGACCGAGCTCGCCCGCGACCGCGCGCTCATCAGCCTCTACCAGAGCCTCGGTGGCGGCCGTTAACCCCCCAACCATCTAAAACACAATTTATATGATTAGTTCTCTTGCCCACGTTGACCCCTCCGCCAAGCTCGGAAACAACGTAACGGTCCACCCCTTCGCCTTTATCGACAAGAACGTCGAAATCGGCGACGACTGCGAGATTTTCCCCTACGCCTCCATCATGAAAGGCACCACTATGGGGAAAGGGTGCCGAGTGTTCCAGGGCGCGATCGTCGGGGCCGAACCCCAGGACTTCCGCTGGAAAGGGGAGGACACCCGCTGCGAGATCGGCGATAACGTTGTCATCCGCGAGCACGTCATCATAAACCGCGGCATCCGACCCGAAGGAGCCACCACCATCGGCTCCGACACCTTCATCATGGCCGACGCCCACGTTGGCCACGACACCAAGGTGATGGGCCACTGCGTTCTCGGCAACGGCGTTACCGTGGCCGGCGACTGCGAGATCGATGAATGCTCCATCCTCTCCTCCAACTGCGTGCTCCACGAAGGCTCGAAAGTTGGCAAATGGGTACTCATAAAGGGTGGCTGCCGCATCTCTGGCAACGTGCCCCCCTATGTAATCATCGCCCACAACCCCGCCGCATACTTCGGCATCAACGCCTACATCATGCGCAAGAAGGATTTCACCGACCAGCAGATCGACGACATCGCCAAAGCCTACCGCAACATCTACCAGAGCGGCATCTCGCTTTACAACGCCATGCGCCGCATCGAGGCCGACATCGAGCCCTCCGAAGTCCGCTCTGAAATCCTCAACTTCATCCGTTCCAACAACTCCCGCATCGTCGCCATTCCCCTCGACCTGGCCGACTGACGGAGCCATCCCCCATACACCGGCGCGCCCTTCCCCCGCGGAAAGGCGCGCCTTTTTCCTCCCCTCCCCCCCTTTCCATCCCTTCCATCGCCGCCTCCTTCACTCTTCACCTTTTCACCCTTCACTCCTCTCCCTCGCCTTGTCGTTCCGTGTGAGGGCGAAGCCCGAAGTCCCTTCCTTCCATCCGCGAGGTGCGCAAGGCGGAAGCCGAGCGAAGGCAGCAAAGCCCCCTCCTCCCCGCGGCCTTTCTCCCTCCTCCAAAAGGCCCCTCCCCCGCATGGCTTTTGTCCATCGTGCGGGCAGCTCGCTGCCGGTGCGCGAAGCGCATCCTCCTTTTTATATATGCGTGCTTTAAACCTTGCGCGCGGCGCGGGGTCTATTAATAGGTTTCCATTCATTACAAGGTTTCCACTTTTTCAGTTCCCAGATCAGATGACGCATAACAGACCGACAGGCTCGATGCGACGCTTGTTGCTTCTCCCGGCCGCCGCGATGACCCTCGCCGCCGCCGCTTACAACATATCAGGCGTGGTTACCGACCCTCAGGGGGAGGCAATGCCCGACGCCACAGTTAGAATTCTCGCTAAAAAGGACAGCTCCTTCGTGCGCGGCGGAGTCGCCGACCTCAACGGACGCTTCACCATAGCCGGTGTCAACAACGGCAACTACATCGTCGAGGCCGGATATATCGGCTACAACAAAGCGTTCCGCGATGTGCGCGTCAACGGCCGCAACGCCAGTGCCGACACCCTCCGCGTAACCGAGTCCTCCGTGATGCTCCAGGAGACTACCGTAATCGGCGTGAAGACCCCAATCAAGGTTATGGAGGACACCATCGAGTTCAACGCCGACTCATACAAAACCCAGCCCAACGCCGTGGTCGAGGACCTGCTCAAGCGACTCCCCGGCGCCGAGGTCGACTCCGAAGGCAAAATCACCATCAACGGCAAGGAGATAACGAAAATCACTATCGAAGGGAAGGAATTCTTCGCCGACGACCCCAAGGTAGCCTCAAAGAACATCCCCGTGAACATGGTGGAGAAGCTCCAGGTTGTCGACCGCAAGAGCGACCTGGCACGCCTCACAGGCGTTGACGACGGCGAGGACGAAACCGTGATCAACCTCACCGTGAAGAAAGATATGAAAAACGGTTGGTTCGGCACTGTCGAGGGGGGCTACGGCACCGACAACCGCTACCAGGCCAATTTCAACATCAACCGCTTCTGGAACGGCAACCAGATCACTTTCCTCGGCTCCGCCAACAACACCAACGACCTCGGATTCACCGACGGCAACGGCTCCCGCTTCCGCCGGTTCGGCGGTAGCCAGGGCATCAACGAGTCGCAGTCGTTCGGCGTCAACTTCAACCTCGGCAAGGAGGAGATTTTACGCGTCGGGGGCAACGTGCTGTACTCACACACCAACCTCCACACCCGCACCCGCCAGAACCGCGAGTACCTATTCCCCGACTCCGCCTCCTACGACAACTCCTTCAAGGACACCCGCGACAAGGGGCACAACGTGCGCGCCGACTTCCGCGTTGAGTGGAAGCCCGACTCGTTCAACACCATCGACTTCCGCCCCTATATGTCGTACAACCAGAACAACTCCGCGGCTCTCTCCACCGACACCCTCTACAGCGGCTACATGGCCCCCGAGGCGCTCGTTAACCAGAGCCGGAACAACTCCTACGACAAGGGTAAATCATGGGAGTTCGGCGGTCGACTGATCTACAACCACAACTTCCGCTCGCGCCGCGGCCGTTCGTTCTCCGTGATGGCCAACTACCGCTTCTCCGACGTGCGCGAGGATGAGGAAGCCTACACCCACAACGTGTTCTACCGACTCAAGAACTGGCTGAAAAACGACTCTGTCGACTCCTACGACGAACTCACCTCGTCGCACACCTGGGCCAACAACGTCACCGCCCGCCTGAGCTGGACCGAGCCCCTGGGCGACGTGGCCCGCGGAAACTTCCTAACCCTCAGCTACCGCGTGCAGTATCGCTGGAACAACGCCGACAAGGACGTTAGCCGCCAGCAGATTTTCTACCACGACGGCCCGACGGGCGACCCCGTGCTCGACGAATGGCTCCACAACGACACCCTCTCAAACTCCTTCCGCAACGACTTCATGACCCAGGAGATACGTCTGGGTTATAAAAAGGTGTCGAAGCTCTACAACCTTGAGTTAGGTATGGCCGCCGTTCCCTCGATGTCGAAATCCGAAAACCTCACCCGCTCCGAGAAGAGCATCCCCGAGCGATGGGTATGGAACTACGCCCCCTTCCTCCGCTTCCGCTACAAATGGTCGAAGCAGACCTCGCTGACGATGTTCTACAACGGACGCTCCTCGCAGCCCTCGATGACCCAGCTGCAGCCCGTGCCCGACTACTCCAACCCCCTCAACGTGGTCCGCGGTAACCCCGGCCTGAAACCCTCGTTCAGCCACAACCTGATGCTCCGCTACCAGAGCTTCAACCAGGACCACCAGCGCTCGATCATGACGATGCTCAACGCCGGGCTGGAGCAGAACTCCATCATCTCGCGCACGATGTCGAACGCCAACTCCGGCGGACGCGTCACCACCTACGAGAATGTGAACGGAGTGTGGAATATGCGCCTTATGAATATGTTCTCCCAGCCGCTCGGTGCCTCGAAACTCTGGTCGTTCAACAACAACGTCTTCGTGATGTACCGCCAGTCGGCAGGCTATAACAACAACCTCTTCAACCGCGCCGGAACGCTCACATTCGCCGAAAGCCCCTCCATCGCCTTCCGCCCGAAGAACCTTGAGCTGGAGCTACGACCCCGCTACCGCGTGAACTTCTCCCACAACTCGCTCGACCGCATCGCCTCCACAACAATCCACAACTACGGCGGAGGCTTCAACGGCACCTGGTACGCGCCCTTCGGCATCGTGCTCGCGACCGACCTCAACTATACCGCCTCCACCGGCTACGCCGCGGGCTACGAGCAGAACGAATGGATGTGGAACGCCTCCATCTCCTACCAGTTCCTTCCCGGCGACGCCGCGACCATACAGCTCAAAGGCTACGACCTCCTGCAGCAGCGCCAGACTGTGAACCGCACGGTGTCGGCCAACTACATCGACAACACCGAGTACAACTCGCTCACGCGCTACTTCATGCTCACCTTCACCTACCGCTTCAACACCTTCGGCAAAGGCAACGAGCCCCAGTCGCGCTCCAACGGCGGCTACGGTCCCGGTGGCCCCGGCGGTCGTCGCGGCCCCGGCGGCCCCCCTCCCGGCATGCGCCACTAACGCTAACCCGGCACCTCCATATTACAGAAAAAACGTAGCAGACCCGCAAGGAAAACAACCTTGCGGGTCTGCCGCATTTTCGGGTACTTTTTATCAC
The DNA here is from genome assembly GCA_910587075.1 of uncultured Muribaculaceae bacterium. GTDB lineage: Bacteria > Bacteroidota > Bacteroidia > Bacteroidales > Muribaculaceae > UBA7173. Next base: position 14,051 of record CAJUKE010000028.1, on the reverse strand, counting down.
TCTCTCAGGCGGGAGTCGATGATGATGGTGACGGGGCCGTCGTTGACGAGCGACACTTTCATATCGGCCCCGAAAACACCCTTGCGGGTGGGGCGGCCGAGTGCTTCCTCCACAAGGCGGCAGTACAGTTCGTAGAGCGGGACGGCGGTCTCGTGGCGCGCCGCGCGGATGTAGCTCGGGCGGTTCCCCTTGCGGGTGGAGGCCGTCAGTGTAAACTGGCTCACGGCCAAAACCTCCCCTCCGACGTCGGCCGCGGAGCGGTTCATCACCCCCTCCTCGTCGTCGAAAACGCGGAGTCCGGCGGTCTTCGCGGCGAGCCACCGGGCGTCATCCTCGGTGTCACCTTCCTCCACTCCGACGAGCACCATCAGCCCCCGGCCGATGGCCCCGACTACCTCCGCGTCGACCTCCACCGAGGCCCTCGACACGCGCTGTATCACTATTCTCATATGGCTTATTTTTTCTGTTTTTTTCATTAGTGGATTCCTTGCCGGATCCGCCGCGAAGTTACGCGAAAAAGCCGTGAAAACATATGTTGAAAAACATGTTCAAAACCCTGTTGAAACCATTTTCGTAAAAAACTCCGCGGAAGTTTGGCTCGGCGCCACCTTTGGCGGCTTATGAAAAAGAGACTCCCCCGCAAACATCTGCCACGGAAGATATAAAGCGGTTTTCAACGAGGTTTTCAACGCTTTTTAATGGCAAGTCTCGCGGAAAGTTATTAACTTCGCGACTTATCAACAGCGTGTTGATAACCCTTCAAACAGCTTATCCTCAGAAGGGGGATTGTTGATAGCGTGAAGATAAACACGGACCGCGGTTTGATAACCCATTTTACCAAATTCCGACCCCGGAAGTTATCACGGCTTTCAACACCCTTTATTAATACTGATGGATTTTTGACTTTTCAATTAATTTTTTCTCTCTCATAAAAGAATATATAATTAATAAAAAATGGATGTTGAAAACTCCCGGACCGCGGAACTCGTCGAGGAAATCCGCGAGCTGAAAAAGAAGCGCGGCGCGGCGATCCTGGCCCACTATTACACCATAGGCGAAATTCAGGACCTGGCCGACATTACCGGCGACTCGCTCGCCCTGGCCCAGAAGGCCACGGGGCTCGACAACCCCGTGATCGTTGTCTGCGGAGTGCACTTCATGGGGGAGACGGCGAAGATACTCTGCCCCGACAAGACGGTGCTCGTGCCCGACGTCGAGGCCGGTTGCTCGCTGGCCGACTCCTGCCAGCCCGAGGAGTTCGAGGAGTTCGTCAAGGCGCGCCCGGGCCACACGGTGGTGAGCTACGTCAACACCTCGGCCGCGGTGAAGGCGCTGACCGACGTGGTGGTCACCTCGTCCAACGCCCGGCAGATCGTTGAGGCCCTCCCCGCCGACGCCAAAATCATCTTCGGACCCGACCGCAACCTGGGGAGCTACATCAGCTCCGTCACCGGGCGGGAGATGACGATATGGGACGGCGCGTGCCACGTCCACGAGCAGTTCTCGCTCCAGAAGCTGCTCGACCTTAAAAAGGAGTACCCCGACGCCGAGGTGCTGGCCCACCCCGAATGCAAGAAGCCGGTGGTTATCGCCGCCGACGTGGTGGGTTCCACCGCCGCCCTGCTCAAGCACGCCGTCGAGAGCCCCTGCCGTCGCTTCATCGTGGCCACCGAGAGCGGCATCCTCCACAAGATGCGCCAGGCCTGCCCCGACAAGGAGTTCATCCCCGCGCCCCCCGAGGAGGCCGGGTGCGCCTGCAACAACTGCTCGTTCATGAAGCTCAACACCCTGGAGAAGCTCCGCGACTGTCTCCGCGACATGGCGCCCGAAATCAAGGTAGAACCCGAAATAGCCGCCAAGGCCCTGCGCCCGATTGAGCGTATGCTCGCGATGAGCCGCGACCTTAAGTTATAATCCCGTTAAAACCCCGGAAAACCATAACGCGGGATACCCCCTGAATCCGGGTACTTTTTCAAACTCAGAATATGGAATACAACCACAAGGATATAGAGAGCCGCTGGCAGCGGCAGTGGAAGGAGGACAAAACCTACCACACCGAGATTGACCACAACAGGCCCAAATTCTACGTTCTCGACATGTTTCCCTACCCCTCCGGGGCCGGGCTCCATGTGGGGCACCCCCTGGGCTACATAGCGTCGGACATCTTCGCCCGCTACAAGCGTCTCCGCGGTTTCAACGTGCTCCACCCGATGGGCTACGACGCCTACGGCCTCCCCGCCGAGCAATATGCCATCCAGACCGGGCAGCACCCCGAGAAAACCACCTCGGAGAACATAGCCCGCTACCGCTCGCAGCTCGACAACATCGGCTTCAGCTTCGACTGGGACCGCGAGATCCGCACCTGCGACCCCGCCTATTACAAATGGACCCAGTGGGCCTTCATCGAAATGTTCAACCACTATTTCGACACCGAGGCACAGAAGGCGCTCCCCATAGCCGACCTTGAGGCCCACTTCGCCGCCAAGGGTTCCGAAGGTATCCACGCCGCCGAGACAAAGCACCTCACCTTCACCGCCGACGAGTGGAACGCTATGGACGAGAAGCAGCGCTCCGACGTGCTGATGAACTACCGCATAGCCTACCTGGGCAACACGATGGTCAACTGGTGCCCCAAGCTCGGCACCGTGCTGGCCAACGACGAGGTGTCGGAGGGTGTGTCGCTCCGCGGCGGCTACCCCGTTGAGCAGAAACTTATGTGGCAGTGGTGCCTCCGCGTGAGCGCCTACGCGCCCCGTCTGCTCGACTCCCTGGAGAAACTCCAGTGGAGCGACTCCATCAAGGAGACCCAGCGCAACTGGATCGGCCGCTCCGAGGGCACCGAGATGCGCTTCAAGGTCGACGGCAGCGACGTGGAGATGACAATCTTCACCACCCGCGCCGACACCGTGTTCGGCGTAACCTTCATGGTTCTCGCCCCGGAGAGCAAGTACGTCGACCTGCTCACCACCCCGGAGCAGCGCGCCGCCGTCGACGCCTACCTCGACCAGGTAAAGCACAAGACCGAGCGCGAGCGCCAGATCGACAAGAAGGTGAGCGGCGTGTTCACCGGCTCCTACGCCATCAACCCCCTCTCGGGTAAGAAAATCCCCGTATGGGTCAGCGACTATGTGCTCGCCGGCTACGGCACTGGCGCCATCATGGCCGTTCCCGCCCACGACAGCCGCGACTACGCCTTCGCCCGCCACTTCGACCTCCCCATAATACCCCTGATCGAGGGTGCCGACGTGAGCGAGGAGAGCTTCGACGCCAAGGAGGGCAAAATGATCAACTCCGCCGGGCCCGAGCTCGACCTCAACGGGCTCGAAGTGAAGGAAGCCATCGCCAAGACTAAGAAATTCATCGAGGAGAAGGGTATCGGCCGCGTGAAGACCAACTACCGCCTCCGCGACGCCATATTCTCGCGCCAGCGCTACTGGGGCGAGCCGTTCCCCGTGTATTACAAGGACGGGGTTCCCCATATGCTCCCCCTGGAGAAACTCCCCCTGGAGCTCCCCGAAATCACCTCGTACCTCCCCACCGAGACCGGCGAGCCCCCGCTGGGCCGCGCCGAGAACTGGAAGACCCCCGAGGGGTATCCGCTCGAACTTAACACCATGCCCGGTTTCGCCGGGTCGAGCGCCTACTACCTCCGCTATATGGACCCCCGCGACAACGAGGCCCTCGTGAGCCCCGAGGCCAACAACTACTGGCGCCAGGTCGACCTCTATGTGGGGGGCACCGAGCACGCCACCGGCCACCTCATCTACTCCCGCTTCTGGAACAAGTTCCTCTACGACCTCGGAGCGGTATGCGAGGCGGAGCCCTTCCGCAAGCTCGTCAACCAGGGCATGATCCAGGGGCGCAGTAACTTCGTTTACCGCGTGAAGGACACCAACACCTTCGTATCCGCCGGACTCCGCAAGCAGTACGACACCACCCCGATCCACGTCGATGTGAACATCGTGTCGAACGACGTGCTCGACACCGAGGCTTTCCGCCGCTGGCGTCCCGAGTACGCCACCGCCGAGTTCATCCTGGAGGATGGCAAATACGTTTGCGGCTGGGCTGTCGAGAAGATGTCGAAGTCGATGTTCAACGTCGTAAACCCCGACGACATCGTGGAGCGCTATGGCGCCGACACTCTCCGCCTCTACGAGATGTTCCTCGGTCCGGTAGAGCAGAGCAAGCCCTGGGACACCAACGGCATCGACGGCGTTCACCGCTTCCTCAAGAAATTCTGGAGCCTCTTCTGGAAAGGGGAGCAGTGGCTCGTAAACGACGACGCCCCCTCGGCCGAGGCGCTCAAGGCAGTGCACACCCTCATAAAGAAGGTTACCGGCGACATCGAGACCTTCAGCTACAACACCTCGGTGAGCGCGTTCATGATCTGCGTGAACGAGCTTACGAAGCTCAACTGCCACAGCCGCGCCGCCCTGGAGCCGATCGTCATACTTCTCGCGCCCTTCGCTCCACACATCGCCGAGCAGCTCTGGCACGACCTTGGGCACGAGGCCACCGTGTGCGACGCCCAGTGGCCCGAATGGAACGAGGAATACCTCCGCGAAAGCTCCGTGAACTATGCCGTGAGCTTCAACGGCAAGGCCCGTTACACCATCCAGGCACCCGCCGACGCCGATGCCGCCGCCGTGCAGGCCCTGGCTCTCGCCGATCCCTCGGCCGAGCGCTGGATGGACGGCAAGCAGATCCGCAAAGTGATCGTGGTACCCGGCAAAATCGTCAACATCGTGATCGGCTGACCCTCGCCACCTCGCCGGCTCGCACCTGCGACAAAACCCGTTTTGACCCCTTACGCCGCGCCGGACCTCCCCGAGGTTCGGCGCGGATTGGTTTGGGGGCGCGACAATAAAAGGGGGAAAAGCTCGTTATTACTTTGATATGAAACAGCGTCTTGTATTCGCGACCAACAACGCCCATAAACTGCTGGAGGTGCGCCAGATTCTCGGCGACGCCTTCGAAGTGGTATCCCTCGCCGAGATAGGGTGCCATGACGATATTCCCGAAACCGAACCTACCCTTGAGGGTAACGCCCTGCTTAAAGCGCGCTGGGTGGCCGGAAAATACGGCTGCTCCTGCTTCGCCGATGACACCGGCCTGGAGGTCGACGCCCTCGGGGGCGCTCCCGGAGTGCGCTCGGCGCGCTACGCCGCGGCAGAAGGGGAGGAGGGGCACGACTCCCGGGCAAATATGCTGCTTCTTCTTCGCAACCTCGAAGGGGTGGAGGACCGCTCGGCCCGATTCCGCACCGTCATGGCCCTCGTGCGCGAGGGCGGCGAGGAGGTATGCGTCAGCGGTAGCGTCGAAGGGCGCATAATAGAGGAACCCCGCGGCGCCGACGGGTTCGGCTACGACCCGGTGTTCGTGCCCGAGGGTGACACCCGCACCTTCGCCGAGATGGCCGCCGAGGAGAAGAACGCCGTGTCGCACCGCCGGCGCGCCACCGAGGCCCTCCTCAAAGTGCTATAAGAAACTGTTTCATCTTACCAACAACAGCAAAACCGATATTACGCGATGATAAAGAAACTCCTCCTGATTCTGGCCATGATGCTCCCCGCCGCGGGTGCCGTGGCGCAGCTTTCCGTAGGCTCCTGGGCGTTGTACTCACCATTCACTGCGGCGCAGCAGATCGTAGAGACTCCGCAGAGGGCATATTTCGTTTCGGACGGCGGACTTTTCTACGTCGACAAGGAAACCTCCGAGCAGGGCACGCTCAACTCGACCTCCGGGCTGAACGATGTCGACATCACGGGCGTGTACTACAACCCCTACGGCAAATACATCCTTATAGCCTATGCCAACGGCAATATGGACAAGGTATATGACTCGGGCAAGGTGGTGAACGTGCCCGACATCAAGGACGCCGTGAGCACCGACACCCGCGATATACGCGAAGTGGCGTTCGGCAAGGATTTCTTCGCCGTGCTCACCTCCTTCGGGCTCGTGATCTACAACGACGCTACCTCGACCGTGCGCGAGACCATCTACGACACCGCCGGCGAGGTTCGCCACATAGCCGCCATCGACAAATACCTCTTCATAAACCACAACGAGCTGATCAAGGGTGCCGACGCGACGAAGCGCCTCACCAAGCTCGGCCAGTTCGAGGAGGTGGGTGTGCTCAACGGCGACACCTGGCCCAAGGGCGCGATGAAGGCGTTCGGCAACAACGTGCTCCTCATAGGCAAGGAGGAGAACCACATGCAGCTGGTGAAGATACAGATTGGCGACGTGTTCCACGCCGCTACCAACGAAATCATCACCGTTGAGGCCCCCCTCTCGGTGGAGTATGACAAAAACGGGCTGGTGAAGCTCTACGGCTCCTCGGCGCTCTTCTCCTTCGACGCCGACGGCGCCTACACCCGCACACCCTATCCGTCGAACCTGACCGGCGCCCTCTGCAGCGCCTTCGACGGCACCCGGAGCCTTTGGGCGGCCCTCCCCGCCGGAGTGGCGCAGTATGACATCTCCGGCTCGACCCCCACCGAGCTCCGCGCCCCCTTCACCCCCTCCGACCTCAAGGTGCGCCAGGTAGTCTACCTCACCAAGACCCCCACCGGCGGCATCCTCGCCTCCTCCCGCTACTGCGAGCGAAGCATGGGAATCGAGAGCGATAATATTCTTTATCTAAATAGGATAGAAAATGGTGAGATTACTGATATAACGCCCTTGAACAGTAATAACGCTCTGATTAAAAATGTGTACAGAGTGTTGGAGATACCAGGTAAGCCCGGAGAATACATTGTGGGTACCTGGCAGGGTGGCCTTTACAAATTCAAGGATCAAAAGGTTATATACCAGTATAATAGCGCCGATAATACTTCACTGGGAACCTGGTGGGGTAACCAGCGCAACGTATGCGAGCTGACATTCGACTCCAAAGGGAACCTTTACTGTATACAGGAGACAGTGAATGATAGCCCCAACCTGCACGCGGTGCCGCTGGACAAACTGCAGCAGAGCAGCACTAAAGCTTCCGATTGGTCGGGCACACTGATTTTGTCGGGTGGAGGGGCCGAATTGCGCGACGCTGTGCTGACGGTGGCATCAGACGGCACCCTGTTCGCCATGCGTCCTTCGGGCGATTTCCCCCTGTGCGTTATCGATACCAAGAACACGGCCACGATGAAAGACAACGTGGTTAAGTATTTTTCAAAAATATACGACCAGGACAATAAGGAAATCAATACCGGCTACTTCCGCCAGTTTGTAGAGGACAAGAACGGGCTGATATGGTTTGGAGCCGGAGCAAATGGCATTTGCGTGATTGATAATCCCGCTGATATAGTGAAGAACGATGTTTTCAAAGTTCGCCGAATCAAAGTGCCCCGCAACGACGGCACCAACCTGGCCGACTATCTCTGTGATTCTCAGGATGTGGGGCAGATAACTGTCGACGCTTCCAACCGCAAGTGGATTGCCACGTTGACTTCGGGTGTCTACCTCGTGAGCGAGGACGGCACGGAAATCATTGAGCACTACACCACCGACAATTCGCCCCTCCCCTCCAACAGGGTTTACAGCGTGGCGTGCGACGACAATTCCGGGTCGGTTTATTTCGGCACCGAGTTCGGCCTGGTGGAGTATAACTCGACCTCGGCCCCGGCAAGTGACAATTTCAACGACGTTTACGCCTTCCCCAATCCCGTGCGTCCCGACTACACAGGGTGGATCACCGTTGACGGCCTTATGCATAACTCGCTCGTGAAGATAGCCGACGCCGCCGGCAACGTGTTCGCCCAGGGGCGCTCCGACGGTGGCCGCTTCATATGGGACGGCTGCAACGCCGCCGGTGAGCGCGTCAAGACCGGCGTTTACTACGTCTACGCCTCGCAAGGCTCGGCCGAAGGGAGCTCCTCGGGATGCGTCACCAAAATCCTCGTTGTAAACTGATAGCCGCGGGGATTGGCTACCTTCGCGGGGTAATTTAAGAGTGCGATATGAGGAAAGGACTGGTGAAGCTGGTGGCGGTGTTCGCTACGTTCGTGGCGGTGATGGCCGCGTGGAAGGTGGTGTTTATGGCCGTGAGGATGCCCGACCTGTTGGGTTCGGTGGGGCAGGTGGTGCTCCACGGGCTGCCGATGGATATGTCGGTCGCGGGGTATCTGTCGGTGATTCCGGGGCTGCTGATCGCGGCGCAGACCGCCTCGCGGCGCCGCTGGCCCGCCAAGGCGTTGGCGGTGTATTTCGGTATGGCGTCGGCGCTGCTCGGTGGTATTTACTGCCTCGACCTGCTCCTTTACGGCTACTGGGGGTTCCGCCTCGATATGACGCCGATTTTCTATTTCTCGACCTCCCCGGCGGCGGCTATGGCCTCGGCCAGGTGGTGGGAGGTGGCCGCGGGGCTCGCAGCCTGGGGCGCGGCGTCGCTGCTTACCTGGCTGGCGCTCAGCCGCGGGGCGGCGAAAATCAACCCCGAGCCCGCCGAGCGTCGGCGTTGGATGGCTCCGGCGGTTATGGTGGTGGCCACGGCGGCGCTCTTCGTGCCTATCCGCGGCAGTTTCACCGTGTCGACAATGAACCTCAGCCGCGCCTATTTCTCGCGTGACATCCGTCTGAACCACGCGGCCACGAATCCGGCTTTCTCCCTCCTATATTCGGCCACGCACCAGAGCGATTTCGGCTCGCAGTTCCAGTATTTCGAGCCGGCGGAGGCCGAGGCGCTGATGGGGCGCCTGCTCGCCCCGGTTGCCGAGGCCGACAGCGCGGCGTTGGCCGACGCGCCCTGCGGGAAGCTGCTGCGCACGGAGCGCCCCGACGTGGTGCTGGTGATACTTGAGAGTTTCTCCAGCCATCTTATGCCCTCATTGGGGGGTGACTCCGTGGCCGTGGGGCTCGACTCGCTCGGGCGCGAGGGGGTGCTGTTCAGCGATATATTCGCGAGCAGTTTCCGCACCGACCGCGGTGTGCCCGCCATACTCAGCGCCTTCCCCGGCCCCCCGACGGTGTCGGTCATGAAGTACGTCGACAAGATCGAGCGGCTCCCGTCGTTTCCGCGGGTGATGCGCGACAAGGGTGGCTACCGTCTGGCATATTATTATGGTGGTGACGCCAATTTCTTCAATATGATGGCCTACCTGATGTGCATGGGTTTCGACAGGGTGGTGTCCGACAAGGATTTTCCCGTAGCTGAGAAGCTCAGCAAGTGGGGGGCGCATGACGACCGCCTCTTCGCCCGGGCGTGGCGCGAGCTCAGCGCCGACCGTGTGCCCGCCGACAGCCGCGAGCCCCGGCTGACGGTGATCCAGACCTCCAGCAGCCACGAGCCGTTCGAGGTGCCGTATGCCAACCCCCGTTTCGCCGATAAGCCGCGCCGCAACGCCTTCGCCTATACCGATAGCTGCCTGACGGCGTTCGTCGACTCGCTCCGCACGCTCCCCTCCTGGGGCAACACGTTGGTAATCGCCGTGCCCGACCATTACGGAGCGTGGCCCCGCGACCTCGACGACGTGGTCGACCGCCACCGGGTGCCGATTGTTATGGCGGGTGGGGCGCTTGAGTGCCGCGGCGCCGTGGTAAGCAAGACCGGCAACCAGACCGACCTCGCGGCCACGCTGCTGACGGCCCTCGGCCTCCCCGCCGACGGGTTCCGCTACAGCCGCGACCTGCTTGACCCACGAACACCCGCCGCCGCGGTGTTCTCGCAGAAGGACCGCCTGTGCGTGGTTACCCCCACGGATACCGCCGTGCTCAACCTCGACAGCGGTAAGCCCGAGCGCCTGGCGGGACCCCGCGCCTCGGAGCGGCTCGAAGAGGGAAAGGCGGTGCTGCAGCGCCTTTATCTCGACCTCGACTCGCTCTGATTTGAACTTTTTCATCTCTTGGGTTGTTACACCCTTACTAAAACAAGGATTTAACAACTGAAAGATATGAAAAAGATTAAAGGTACTGAAACTGAAAAGAACCTTCTGAAATCGTTCGCAGGCGAATCGCAGGCGCGCAACCGCTATACCATCTTCGCCGAAGTAGCCCGGAAGGAGGGTTACGAGGAGATCGCGGCCATCTTCATGGAGACCGCCGAACAGGAGCTGGCCCACGCCAAGCGCTTCTTCTCGATGCTCGACGAGGGTATGCTCGAAATCACCGCCGCTTATCCCGCCGGCCCCGTGGGCGACACCAAGCGCAACCTGGCCGAAGCGGCCGCCGGTGAGCACGAGGAGTGGGCCGACCTCTACGCCGCCTTCGCCGTTAAGGCCGAGGAGGAGGGTTTCCCCGCCATCGCCGCCCTTTACCGCAACATCTCCGGCGTAGAGAAGTTCCACGAGGACCGCTACCGCCGTCTGCTCGAAAGGGTTGAGACCGGCACCTTCTTCACCTCCGACAGCCCCGACACCGTGTGGCAGTGCCGCTACTGCGGATATGTGGTGAAGAGCAAGGACGCTCCCAAGGGTTGCCCCGTATGCGGCAAGCCCCAGGCCTTCTTCCAGAAATACTTCGGCGAATAAAGCCCACACCACCCATTTTTCGCCCCCGCATAAGCCGCACCAGCGGCCTATGCGGGGGCGAGCGCTTTTATAGCCGCTGGCTGACACAATGATTTTCGCCACACCCCCTCAGATCATCTTCTTGTAGTGACATTTTCGAGATTTCTGATTGTTAAATTACCTCTTTAGTTCTGATTATGAGATTCCGTACACATTATTCGTATTTAAAATGTGTATGTGTTCACATTTTTCGTCTTTAAAATGTGATTGAGTCTTTGTTATTCGTCCGTTTTTATGTAGCTTTGCATTTCAAAACTCGCTTTTGAAATTCTAAATATTATGTATAGAGAGTCTATAAATGAATTGATTAAATGGAAGGAATCCCACAGACGTAAACCGCTGATTATAGAGGGGGCGCGTCAGGTGGGAAAAACATGGCTTGTAAAAGAATTTGCCAAATCCCATTATAAGAATCTTGCCTACATAAATTTTGAGGAGCAGGTATTCATGCGAGGTCTGTTTGCCACCGACTATGACGTCAATCGTATAGTTGAGGCAATCAGTGCCGCAACCCATGTATCTTGTACTCCGGGCGAAACGCTTATTTTTCTTGATGAGATTCAAGAGGCAGAGAATGGCATCACTGCTTTGAAATACTTCCGGGAGAACGCCCCGGAGTATCATGTGATAGCTGCCGGCTCCTTATTGGGTCTTGAACTTCACAAAAAGCAGTCGTTCCCGGTTGGGAAAGTTCAACTTATGACACTCTATCCTATGAGTTTCATTGAATTTCTGATTGCCATTAAGGAAAGTCCGCTGGCAGATTTCGTACGGAAAGAAGATTGGGTCAACATCAACCTGTTCGCACCAAAACTTCAGGACCTGCTTCGGAAATATTATTTCGTGGGAGGTATGCCTGAGGCAGTGCTTTCTTTCAGTGAAACTGGTGATTGGCAGGAAGTTCGTGAGATCCAGAATGAAATACTTCAAGGCTATGCCCGGGACATCTCAAAGCACGCTCCAAACGACATAGTTCCAAGAATACGGATGCTGTGGGATTCAATTCCATCTCAACTCAGCAAAGAGAACCGCAAGTTCATCTATGGACTTGTGAAACAAGGAGCCAGAGCAAGAGAATACGAAATTGCCATGCAATGGCTCATCGACGGAGGTCTTATCCATAAGGTTTCCAACGTTACCGCTCCACGCATCCCATTGAAAAGTTATGAGGACAAGAGCGCCTTCAAACTTTTCATTGTTGACGTGGGTCTACTTGGAGCAATGTCCGGTCTTGATTCTGAGACCATTGTCAACGGGAACAGGATTTTTACGGAGTTCAAAGGGGCATTGACAGAACAATATGTGCTTCAGCAAATAATCCTGAAGCACACTCCTTACTATTACTCCAAGCCCAATTCTCAGCAGGAAATAGACTTCTTAATCGAAACGGCTGGAAAGGTTATTCCTATAGAGGTCAAGGCTGAAGAGAATTTGAAGGCAAAAAGCTTGCGGCAGTTTGTCGATGACAACAAATCAGAAATCGCCTACCGGGTATCCATGTCCCCTTATAGAAAGGAGGAATGGCTTACAAATATTCCGTTATATTGTGTGCAGACAATATGACAGGTCATAGTCGGCGACCTTATAGCCGCTTTTTAGTCGTATTTTTAATGATTTTTAACAATCGGGGGGGGTAGTGAGCGGCCTGTTATTAGCTAACTTTGCACTTTAAACCTTGAGAAATCTGAGTTTTAAAAGAACCTTCATAAATCTGAATAAAAATAAACCTTCATAAATCTGAGTTTTAAACCAATCTCAATCATATATGCGCAAAATCTTTACGCTTTTGTTGCTCGCCGTGACGGCCGCGGCATCCTCGTGGGCTGTGGCGCCCAAGTTGCGGGTCTCCGCGGGCAACCCTGATTTCAAACTTATCGCCGTCGAAAAGCCGACGCACCCCTCGAAGGTGGTGGCCCGCGCCGACTCCGCATCGACAGGCTGGGGCGAATGGCAGGAGTATGGCACGGCCTCGTTCCAACCGTTGATGAAGGAGAGAATCCAGATGCTTGTCTATTCGGAAGGACATACATGGAATGAATTCGGTGAGCCGTTCCGTGTGGAGCGCCGCGAATCGACCGATGGCGTCCACGGCCAGTTCCGCTTCATAAACGTATTTTACGACAAGGACATCGTAGTTGACTATAACAAGGAGACTTGCAGAGCCGTGATTTATGCCCAGTCGATAGGCTATTCGCAAAGCGCTTTCCAGGGTGACGACGCCTATACTGATTATCACCTCACGGCCAGCGGATATTATTTCGACTCGACCCGTACCTTCGCGATGGAGTCGTGCATGCTGCTGGTGTCGCCCGTGTGGGGCTTCAGCATAGGCGGCTGGTCGATGACTCTCGACGGATTCGAGAGTGGCTATGTGTCGCTTAGCCGCGTTGACGCCGATACTAACGGACTTTATTATGTTGGCGCCTCGCAGAACGAGGTATCGCTGACCGTGGAGATGGGTCCCGGCGTGGCGGGTTACCGCGTGGTGCCTGACGCGATGTTTCTTGACGCGACCACCATTTCCCGGCTCTATACCAAGAACCCGGGCGACTCTATAGATTTCGAGTACCACAACTCGGCCGTGCTCACCCTCCCTACCGGGACGCTCCACACCTCGTACGGCGTAATTCCGATGGGGGCCGACGGCAACGCCGCAGGCACGATGTATATCCATGAATTTTTCCGCAACCTCGCTCCCGATGGTAACTGGGTTTCCATGGGTCAGGGCAAAATCAAGGAACGACTGTACGTCAACCTTGATTTATCCGAAGAGCGCAGGGAGCAGTACCGCGACTCCGACGGTAACTACACATTCCCCCTTATGGAATACACTGTTGAAGTCGAGCGCGATGCCGACACCCCTGGCCGCTACCGCCTCAAGAACCCGTTTGCCAACCACCCCTGGGCCTCCGAGTTCAGCCATTTCAATAACGGCGAAAATTACTATGTGCTTATCGACGCTACCGATCCGTCGCTGGTTTCGGTTCCGTATTCCACTATCGAGGTTAAACAGCGCGGCTGGTTCGGCCAAAAGCCTGTTGTCTATTCCTATGGCTGGGAAAACAACTATTATGGTGGTGAATTATTTGCTGATATGTGCGGTAAGTTCATCGACAACCGCATAACGATGCCCTCCACCACCATGCGTCCTTTCACCGGGTACCTGCATAATGACTCATATCCCGACAATGACCTCGAAATCGAGCTCCCCGGCTATGTTGACTACACGATGGAGTGGGGCGGCGAGCCTACCTATAACGAAGAGGGCGCGTCGATAGCGCTCGGAAATATCTCCTCGGAAATCGCCTCGATCGACTACGCGCTGGTTTCATACGCCGTGGTCGAGGCCAACAGGAATTTCCCCGAACGGGTTACCGCCATGGTGGCCTCGCGCGACTCCTCGCTGACTGTTTACACCGCGACCCTGAGCCGCTCGGGAGTGACCCTCACGGTTCCTGCCGAGGAGGTGCCCTACGGCCGCAGTTACTTCGTGGCCGTTCCGCGCGACGCCAACGGGGAAGCCCACTCCGGCATCATCTCCGAGTCGACCAT
>CAJUKE010000027.1 GCA_910587075.1 uncultured Muribaculaceae bacterium | reverse complement strand
TCTGCACGAAGCGGCGGTAGCTGTCCCATGCGAAGCGGGGGTTGCCGCTCTTTTCGGCGAGAGCCTTCACGGTGGCGTCGTTCATACCGAGGTTGAGGACGGTGTCCATCATACCGGGCATCGAAGCGCGGGCGCCGGAGCGAACGGAAACGAGCAGGGGGTTCTGGGGGTCGTTGAATTTATTGCCGGTGAGGGCCTCGACGTGCGCGATAGCCTTCTCAACGTCGTTTTTGATATCTTTCACCACCTGGTCGCGGCCATACTGGGTGTACTCGGTGCAGACTTCAGTAGTGATGGTGAAGCCCGGGGGCACAGGCATGCCAAGTTTGTTCATCTCGGCCAGGTTGGCGCCTTTGCCACCAAGGAGGTTTCGCATCGAAGCATCGCCTTCAGCCTTGCCGTCGCCGAACGTGTAGATTTTCTTTGACATTTGAATTAGTTGAATTGATTTAATATATTGTATTCTGATGTATTCGAAATAGGTCGGTGTTTGTGTCTTGGCAAAGTTACGATTTTAGGGCGGAATTTTAGCACATCTGACTGCTAAAATGCCATATTTGTCGTTAAAAATTTCAATTTGCCACTATCGAGGGGCCGATAAACACCGATAATGATTAACTTCGCGTAAGGAAAAGCGCCTGCCGGACTTCGCTTTCAACGCCGCTGACCGTCCGAGGCCGCATTAATATTCACGCATTATAACCACGATACAGCATATGGCTCGCAAACGTAAGGAACTCCCGTTGCTCGAAGGAGTAGAAATAACCGGCGTGGCCGCCGAGGGTAACGCTATCGCCCGTGTCAACGACATGGTGGTGTTCATCCCTTATGGCGCTCCAGGCGACGTCGCCGACGTGAAACTCGACCGCAAGAAACACTCTTATGCCGAAGGGCACATCGAAAGGCTCATAAAGCCGTCGGCTACGCGTGTCGAGCCGCGCTGCGGCCATTTCGGCACCTGCGGCGGCTGCCGCTGGCAGCATCTGCCTTATGAGAAGCAGCTCGAATGCAAGCGTCAGCAGGTAGTTGACGCCCTTGACCGCATAGCCAAGATTCCGCATCCCGAGGTAGAGCCCATCCTCGGTTCTGAGGAGATATGGAGCTACCGCAATAAAATGGAATACACCTTTTCCAACCGCAAATGGCTCTCCTGGGAGCAGATGCGCTCGGGCGAGGTGGTTGACAACCGCGACGGAGCGGGCTTCCATATCCCCGGGGCGTTCGACAAGGTGCTCGACATTGAAGAGTGCCATCTGCAGGACTCGCTGGGCGACCGCCTCAGACTTTTCATCAAGAATCACGCCAAGACCAACGGCCTGACCTTCTTTGACCTCCGCGCGCAGACAGGGCTGCTCCGCACGCTGATGATACGCATCGCGTCGACCGGAGAGACGATGGCGGTGATGAGTTTCGGCGAGGAAGACCCTCAGGCAATCGACGGGCTTCTCGCGGCCGTAAGGGCGGAATTCCCCGATCTCACGTCGCTTATGTACGTTGTCAACACCAAGGCTAACGACACTATATCCGACCTTGACATAAAACTTCACTCCGGCCGCGAATACATCGAGGAAGAGATGGAGGGGTTGCGGTTCCGCATAGGCCCGAAATCGTTCTACCAGACCAATTCGCGCCAGGCCTACCGCCTTTACAGCGTCGCCAGGGAGTTTGCCGCCCTCACCGGCGACGAGCTCGTCTATGACTTGTACACCGGCACCGGCACCATCGCCAACTTCGTGGCGCGCCAGTCCAGGCACGTCGTGGGCATCGAGTATGTGCCCGAGGCGATAGCCGACGCCAAAATAAATGCCGAGGCCAACGGGCTTGGCAACACGGAGTTCTATGCCGGAGATATGAAGGACGTGCTGACCGACGCATTTATCGAAGAGCACGGTCGCCCCGACGTGATGATCGTGGATCCTCCCCGCGCCGGAATGCACCAGGATGTCGTCAACGTAATACTCAACGCGTCGCCCGGCCGCATCGTATATGTGAGCTGCAACCCGGCCACGCAGGCGCGCGACCTCGCGTTGCTCCATGAAAAGTACGATATACGGCGAGTGAAACCGGTCGATATGTTCCCGCACACCCACCATGTGGAGAACGTGGTGCTGCTCGAACTTCGTTGACTCTGAGAGACAATAATAACCCACAGACCGCGAAAAAGGTCCAAAATTCAAGCAATGATTATACGCAGTTTCCATTTTCCGCATCGCGTCAGCCTGACGATGGCCGCGCTGATAATGTCAGTAGGCATCGGCCGTGCCGATAACGCCGCGGAACTCGACCTCGTGCCTATGCCGAGACACATCGAATGGCATGGCGGATTCGTGCAGCCATCTAATCCAGAGCCGGCAGTTTCAATCGTGGAGACACCCGGAGCCGCCGAACGTTACACCCTGTCAATTACAGAGGACGGGGTCAGTGTCACGGCGTCGGACGAGAGGGGTGCCAAATGGGCCCGGCGCACATTGGAGCAGCTGAAGCGGCCCGATGGAACATATCCGCTCCTGCGGATCGAGGATTATCCCGAGTTCCCGATCCGAGGCTTTCTGTATGACGACGGTCGTAATTTCGCCGGAGTGGAGCGGATAAAAGGTTATATCGACCAAATCTCGCGGTACAAGCTGAATGTTTTCCAGTGGCATCTCACCGACCGTCCGGCGTGGCGTATAGAGAGCAAGGCGTTCCCCCGGCTTAATGACGGGCGGTTCCAGCGTGCCGGCCGCGACCAGGGCAAGTTTTACACCTACGATGAAATCCGCGACGTGATTCGTTACGCGGCGGAGCGGGGTGTGACGGTAATACCCGAGATTGATATGCCCGGGCATAGCGAATACTTCCAAACAACGTTCGGGGTACCAATGGATTCGCCTCGCGGAAAGGAAATCCTTGAAATATGCCTCGCGGAGTTTTTCGAAGAGATTCCGGCTGAAATGTGCCCGATAATCCATATAGGGTCCGATGAGGTGAAGATTGCCGACCCGGAGGCCTTTATGGGATGGGCCCAGGGATACGTCAGAAAGCACGGGCGCGAGGTCATGGCCTGGGATCCTGGGCTCCAGACCGATTCTTCGACCATCAGACAATTCTGGCGCGACGGCGATCCGGGCAAAATCACTTACCCGTCGGAAGTGCCGTTTGTCGATTCGGGGATGGGTTACCTTAATTATTACGACCCGCTGCTGATGCCCGCCAAAATATTTTTCCACACACCCTGCGGCGGCGGTCGCGCCGACTCCGACGCTCTTGGCGGCATAGTGTGTCTGTGGAACGACGTAAGGGTGGCCGACAAAGACCTTGCGGCTCCGCACAGCGGTATGGCTGGCGGAGTGATGACCTTTGCCGAGCGATTTTGGAATGGTGGCGCGACTACCGATCGGTGGCTCGGCACGACGCTGCCCGAGCCTGGGAGCGCGGAAATGGAACGCTTCGAGGCTTTTCAGAAACGTCTGAGCGGTATCAAAAAACGGAATGCCGAGCCGGGGCTCGATTACTGGGAGCCTATACACGCCACCCCCTGGGAGCTGCGGCTGCGAAGCGATTCTATCGATGTCACAACCACTGTCTATGGCGACGTGGTCGACCTTGACGCCGTGTGCCGCGGGCTGGGTCTCAATCCGTCGGCCGAGGTCGAATGCCGGTTGACGCGCTCGATAGAGGTTGGTCGCGACACCATTGCAAGCTATAAAATCGGGTTTGAAGCACCCGCGAGATCCAACCGAATATCCGACGGGATAGCCGCCCAGGGAAAATGGCCCAATTACGGGACAGTGATGCTGAACGGCGTTGAAATAGCGCCCCCGATATGGAACGAACCTGAGACCTACCGATACCATTACAATACCTGGGCGAAGCCCGAGGAGGAGCTCCCGTACACCAATGAGCAGCTCTACTGGATGCGCGATCCGATAGAGCTACATCTCAAGAAAGGGAGTAACCGCGTCGAATTATCGCTTAAGCGCCATTTCAAAGGGCAGCGTTTCCAGGTAGGATTCGTTGAGGCGGAGTAAGCGCCCGATGACTGGTATAAAACGAACTCGGAGGAGTCCGTCGTGAGCGGGCTCCTCCGAGCGTTTTTGGGGGGAAGACGTCCTTATACCTTCTTGCCTTCGCGCATGGTCATATAATCACCGAGCCAGAGGCCGCCGATAATCAGCACGCATCCGGCGCAGCTGAGCAGCGTGATAGGGTCATTGAGCGAGGGGAGTACCGCGGCGATGATCATCGTGACGATAGGCTGGATGTAGAGATAATTGTTGGTGGTGATGGCGCCGAGTTTGCCCATTACTTTCGCCCACAGTATATAGCTCAGCATCGAGCAGAGAATGCCGAGAAAGCCGAGATTGAGCAGAACCTCTGGGCGAAGGAAGTTGCTGAGCGTGGTCGTGGGCTCATTGGAGATGGCCCAGAAGGGGAGGGCTGTAACGAGTCCGTAGAAGAAGGTTTTGCGGGTGATGAACTGGGCGGTGTAAAGCGCGTTGAGTTTGCGGAGTACCAAAGAATAAATAGCCCACGAAACCGAAGCACCCAGGGCGAGCATATTGCCGATAAAAGCGTACACCGACGAACCGCCGCCGTCGCTCTCAGGCATACCATCCTTGAAAACAATGCATCCCACGCCGCATAAAGCGATGATCGACCCGAAATAGACCCATTTGCCCGGCCGCTCCGTTCGGTAAAGCGCTCCGATGAGAAGCGTGGTGAGCAGGGGCGACAGGGAGGTGATCATCGACACGTCGGACACCCTCGTGTACTCGACCGCGGTATTCTCGGCGATGAAATATATGGAGCTGCCGCAGAGGCCGCAGACGGCGAACAGGAACTCGTCGCGCCAGTTTCGCGCCATAAGTCTGTCATGACAGATAATCAGCATGAGGATGTAGGCGAGAATGAAACGGTAGATGTATATTTCCACCGGCCCGAGGGAGCAATTGATTAGGACCTTGGTGGCAACGAAAGAGCCGCCCCACATAGTAACAGCCAAAAGCGCGCCGAGATGGCACAGCAACACGGTCTTTTTAGACGCGCCAACTTTCCATGGAGTCAGAGCCGACATACAGATTCTCGGTTATATGGATTCCGGGTAGTGAAGAATCGCGGTTAAACACGATGCGAATTTACGAAATTTCCGTATAACTCCAATAAAGCGCTTAACAAAATTTTTCAGTGTGCGTTTTTATTGTCATTAGTTTATTTGGCTCCTTAAGCTCTGGTTGGCGGCTTTTCTTTCGGAATTAACCATTGTCAAAAAAAATTGTTAACTTTGCGTTCAAAGTCGGGCCGTGAAGTGTTTATATAATACTTACGCGCTCAAAAAGCGTATATGGCTTTGAATATTCAAAATCATACGCGCCGATACTGAAACGACAGAAAACAATTTATTCATTTATAACAACTAAAACTACAATGAAATCAGTTAAGACAATTATGGCCGGCGCGCTTTGCGTCGGTATGCTCGCGACCGGGTGTAGCTCTATGACCAACACCGGCAAGGGTGCCCTCATCGGAGGTGGTGGCGGTGGCGCACTCGGTGCCGGCATCGGCGCCCTCATCGGTGGCGGCAAGGGTGCCGCTATCGGTGCCGCCGTAGGCGCGGCTGTGGGCACAGGCGCCGGCGCCCTCATCGGCAAGAAGATGGACAAGCAGAAAGAGCAGCTCCAGCAGCAGCTCAAGGATGCGGAAGTGCAGACCGTTGAGGACCAGAACGGCCTCACCGCTATCCGCGTGACTTTCCCCGGCGGCATCCTGTTCCCCACCAACGGCACAACCCTCAACCAGAGCGCCAAGACCGACCTCTCGCAGTTCGCCGCGTCGCTTCGTCAGAATCCCGACACGAATGTGCAGATTTACGGTTTCACTGACAACACCGGCTCGATGGAGGTGAACACCCGCGTGGCCAACGGACGTGCCGCCGCCGTGCTCAGCTATCTTTCCAACGCCGGCGTGGCTCCCACCCGTCTTACTTCGCAGGGCATACCTATGGCCGACTATGTGGCTTCCAACGAGACCGCCGCTGGCCGTGCCCAGAACCGCCGCGTTGAAATCTACATCACCGCCAACCAGAACATGATCCAGCAGGCAGAGGCAGGAACTCTCCAGTAAAGACTACCCGAAACCCCGTCATAGTCCTTCAATGCGGATATTGACGGGGTTTTCCATATCTTGTAAATATCAAACACAAAGGCATCCCCCGAATGGAGCGATGCCTTTGTGTTTATTAATATCCCTTAAACAGTTTCTTAGATGAGGTACTGCGAGGAGATTGATTCGTTGTTGTGGACGCGGCGGATGGTGTCGGCAAACATCTTGGCCACGGAAAGGATGGTAGCCTTGGGGCAGTCCTTGTGGAACGGAATGGAATTGGTGAAGATAATCTCTTCCAGCGAGCAATTGTTGACGCGCTCCGAGGCGGGGTCGCTCATAATGGCGTGGGAGGCGAGGGCGCGTACGCTCTTGGCTCCGTTTTCCATCATCAGGTCGGCGGCCTTGGTGATGGTGCCGGCGGTGTCGACCATGTCGTCGATGAGGATCACGTTTTTATCCTTAACATCGCCAATGACAGTCATAGAGGCCACGACATTGGCTTTGGCGCGCTGTTTGTGGCAAAGTACCAGGGGCACGTTGAGGTATTTGGCGTAATTGTTGGCTCGCTTGGCGCCTCCCACGTCGGGGGTGGCGATCACGAGGTTGTCGAGGTGCAGGCTCTCGATATAGGGGAGGAACACACTGGAACCATACAGGTGGTCGACGGGCACGTTGAAGAATCCCTGGATCTGGTCGGCATGGAGGTCCATGGTGATCACGCGGTCAACACCGGCGGCTACGAGCAGGTCGCTGACGAGTTTGGCGGCGATCGATACGCGGGGCTTGTCCTTGCGGTCCTGGCGGGCCCATCCGAAGTAAGGCATTACGGCGATAACCGATTTGGCGGAAGCGCGCTTCGCGGCGTCGATCATCAGCAGCAGTTCCATGAGATTGTCGCAATTGGGGAAAGTCGACTGCACGAGATATACCTCGCATCCGCGGATCGACTCCTCGAAGGATACCTCGAACTCGCCGTCGGCAAAATGCTGGATGTTCATTTTGCCAAGTTCGATTCCGAGTTCCTTACAGATTTCCTCACCCATGTAGCGCGACTTGGTGCCGGCAAAAACTTTGATAGGGGGTAACAGAGCGTTCATATATATGTTTGAAAATGGTAGTGCAAAGTTATGCAATATTATTGGAACGCGCCTCTGAAAAGGCCGAGATTTTCGTGGGAGTGTCGATAATTACTTCTTGGCGGCGCGACGCGGTGTCGCGGAAGCTTTGAATTTCCATATGGCCGCGCCCCATGGGCCGAGTTCTACCTCGAAGGGGATGGTGGCGCTGACTTCCTTGCGGGCGGTTTTGCCGGAGAGAAGCTCGGAGCACTGGCGGACCCCTTCTTTGATTCCGTACATATCGAGGGCCAGGGCGGGGATGGCCACGCGTTGTGTCTTCGCCTCGTCGGAGAAGTTTACGGCCACGAGGATTACCTCTGCGCCGTGGCGGCGCAGGAAGGCATAGCTGGTATGGGGGTTGAAATCAGCGGGACGGTCCATGTTGACATACATCAGATCGAAGAACTCGCCGTCGCATAGTGCGCTTTCCTGGTTGAGAAGCCGCAAAATGTGGCCGTATAGGTCGCGCAGGCTCTTTTCGTGCGGGGCGAGCCGCCCTCCGTCGGCTTTGCCGCCGTTGAGCCATCGGCGGAGCGATGGTATGCTCCAGTAGTCGAAAATGGTGGTGCGTCCGTCGCGCCCGCTGAACCCTTCGGCGTCCTCGGCCTTCTCGCCGACTTCCTGCCCGGCGTAGACCATGAAGGGCGCGTTGGAAATCATCGAGCTGACAACCAGCGAGGGGAGTACCTTGGCGGCGTCGCCGGCGTATTGCTCCGAAGCGAAGCGTTGCTCGTCGTGGTTCTCAAGGAAGTTGAGCATGCGGTGTCCGATGCCGTCGATACGCTGCCAGCAGTCGGTTATGCGTGCGGCCGAATGGTTCCAGCACTGCACTGCGCGCAGCGTGTCGTAGAGGTTCACCTTGTCGTAGAGGTAGTCGAAGTGCCCGCGGTCGAGGAAGTCGCGGTACTGGCCGACATCGTAGATTTCGGCAATGAACACCAGATCGGGGTTGATTTCCTTTACCTGGGGGATCGCCCACTGCCAGAACTCCACCGGCACCATGAACACCATGTCGCAGCGGAAACCGTCGATACCCTTCGATGCCCAGTAGCGCAGGATGTGCAGCATCTTGAACCAGGTGGGGGGTATCGGGTCGAAGTGGCGGCTGCCGTCGCCGTAGTCAACACCGTAGTTGAGCTTCACGGTCTCATACCAGTCGTTGCGGTCAGGGAACGCGTTGAAGCAGTCGTTGCCCGATGCCTTTGCGGGGAACTCCTTGTAGCCGTCGATCGGGAAGCGGGGCTCGAACTGCTGCCGGGGTATGTAGTAGAAGTTGTTAGTCGGGGAGAAGAACTTAGTGGTGTCGTCGCCCTGCCCGAGGTCTTCGATGCCCGCGGGGGCGACGTCGGAGTGGTAACGGCGTGCCACATGGTTGGGCACGAAGTCAATAAGCACCTTCATCCCCGCCTTGTGGGTGCGCTCCACCAGCTCGTCAAACTCCTTCAGTCTGGAGGGAACGTCTACGGCGATGTCGGGGTCGATGTCGTAATAGTCGGAAATGGCGTATGGCGAGCCGGCCTTCCCCTTGACCACGGCGGGGTTGTCTGGCGTGATGCCGAAAGCCGAATAGTCGGTCGCATGGGCGTGCTCGATAACGCCGGTGTACCATACATGGGTGACGCCGAGCGCCTTTATCTCATTGAGTACGCGGGGCGTTATGTCGTTCATCTTGCCGCAGCCGTTTGTCGCGATATCTCCGTCGGGCACACAGGAGTCGCAAGTGTTGCCGAACAGGCGGGGAATCATTTGATATATTACCGGCTTTTTCGCGGTTAGTTGTTTGGTCTTAGTGGATGCCTTGGTGGATGCCATTGTAGCTTGTGTAATGATTGGGAATCGGCTCGGCTTGCGCGTCGCCGCTTAAGAGTGGGGTGGGGCATGGTCTCGCCTGACAGGCGCGGCCTAACGTCAGCGTCAGAGCGGAGGAGGCGTGGCCGCGAGCCAGTCCTTTATGGCGCGGTGCGCGGCCGCGTAACCGCTCAAATATACTTTTTGGATGTCTTTTAGATTGAATACCTGGTAGTTGGCGATGTTCGGCGTCTCAATCACCAAATCGCACATATCCATATCGACCCGCTGGTTCGATTTCGCCATAAGGGCGTAAGTGCGCATAGCGACGTCGAACACCGACTTTTTGTAGCGGTATGGAGTCATGGGGGAGCAGTTAACGCCGATTAGCACGTCGCACTTCTCCCGGATAATCCAGGCCGGAAGGTTGCGGAGCACGCCGCCGTCGACATAGTTTACCCCCTCGATTTTCACAGGCTGGAACACGATTGGGATGGAGCAGGAGGCCATTACCCTTTCGCCGAGGGCTCCTGAATGGAATTCGGCGGGCACGCCGTGGTCAAGGTCGGTCGCGCCTATATACATAGGTATGGACAGGTCCTCGATATGCTCGACGCCGGTGTGCTTTACCATGAACTTCTTAAGGTTGTTCATAGAGAACAGGCCCCCGCCGTCGCGTATGGCGAGTTTGCAGAAGTCTTTGAATTTCGTCTTGGAGAAGAGGGGCACGAGTTCGGTCGGGGGCATTCCCGAGGCGTAGAGTACACCCGCGATGGAGCCCGCCGACACGCCCGCGATCACATCGGGCTTGAGTCCGGCCTCTTCGATGGCCTTCAAAGCGCCCGCGTGGGCGAACCCTCTGGCACCGCCGCCAGAAAGGGCGATACCGAGCCGGTAGGGACGTTTTGTTGGTATGTTATCAGTCACAACCTAAAACTTTTACGCGAAGTTAGTGAATTTTTCCGATATGGCAAGGCTGTAGCCGTGCCTCACCATAATAATAGCTGTAGCGGTATAGGCCGTTGGAAGAACCTGAAACGAGCGGAGCCGCGCCATATCGTTCAGGTATGCCGCGGCTCCTTAGATAGAGAGGGGAGAATATTCAGTTCTTGTCCTTGATCAGACCGCTGACAGTTTCTGTGGCGGGCTGGTCGGGGAGGTCGTCGGCGCTTTCGACAACTCTCATCTTGTAGCTGAAGAACCCGTAGCAAATCGGGTAATCAACAACGTAGATGGGGGTTGAGATTTCGAGGAGGTAGTCGCCCGGGGTCAGATTCGTCGGAATCTGGAACTCGTAGGGGCTCGCGTAAGCCTGTCCGATCAGAGCGCCGTTGATATAGAAGGTGACCACCCCCATACCGCCGTCCTTGCCGGAGTTGTTTACCAGGTTGAGCTGGTCAACCTTGAGTTCCTCACCTTTGACCACATATATTATGCCGTCGTCGATAGTGGCGCCGGAGAAAGTCGCCTGGATGCCCACGTTGGGCACTTTGTTGTCGTCATCGTCGCATGACGCGCAGAGCGCCAGCAGCGGCAACATAAGCAGGTAATAAATAATCTTTTTCATAATCCCTTAGAGTTGAAAGTGTTGCTTAATTGCGGAAAACAAGGTCGTCACCCTCCACGTCGATGATTATGGGCTTCTCCTTGTCGACCGTCTGTGCGAGAATATCTTTCGACAGGCGGTTGAGCACGAGCCGGTGTATGACGCGCTTGACGGGACGTGCGCCGAACTCGGGGTCATACCCCTCGTCGGCCAGGAAGGAGAGCGCTTTCGGTGTCACTTCGAGGGTGATGCCGTTGGCGGCGAGCATCTTCTTGACGCTCTTAACCTGCAGGCCGACGATTTCTTCGATCTCCACCCTGTTGAGCGGGGTGAACATTATGGTTTCGTCGATACGGTTGAGGAACTCCGGCCTGATGGTCTGCTTTAGCATGTCGAGGACTTCCTGCTTGGTCTTCTCCACGACCTCGTCCTTGTTTTCGGGTGTCATCTTGGCGAAGTTGTCGCGTATGACGTTGGAGCCCATATTGGACGTCATTATAATAATGGTGTTCTTGAAGTTCACCATACGCCCCTTGTTGTCGGTCAGGCGGCCGTCGTCGAGCACCTGGAGGAGGATGTTGAAGACGTCGGGGTGAGCCTTCTCAATCTCGTCGAACAGTACCACGGAGTAGGGCTTGCGGCGCACAGCCTCGGTGAGCTGTCCACCCTCGTCGTAACCGACGTATCCCGGAGGCGCTCCGACCAGTCGCGACACTGCGTGCTTCTCCTGGTATTCGCTCATATCGATGCGGGTCATCATATTCTCGTCGTCGAAGAGGTATTCGGCCAGAGCCTTGGCGAGCTCCGTTTTGCCGACACCCGTGGTGCCGAGGAAAATGAACGAGCCGATAGGGCGGCGGGGGTCGTTAAGCCCGGCGCGCGAACGGCGCACGGCGTCGGCGATAGCCCTGATGGCTTCCTCCTGGCCCACTACGCGTTCGTGGAGCTCCTCTTCGAGGTGCAGAAGCTTCTCTTTCTCGCTCTGTACCATCTTGCTCACGGGGATACCAGTCCAGCGCGACACGACGTCGGCGATATCCTCCGCGTCGACCTCCTCCTTGATGAGGGCTTTCTCGCCCTGCATGGATTTGAGCTGTTCCTGAATCTGCTTGTTCTCCTCCTCCTTGTGCTGGATGGAGCTGTAGCGGATTTCGGCCACTTTGGCGTAGTCACCCTCGCGCTCGGCGCGCTCGGCCTCGAAGTTGAGCTGCTCGATGTCGATCTTGTTCTGCTGTATGCGGTTGATGAGCTCCTTCTCAGCCTTCCATTTGGCCGAGAATTCCTTTTCATCCTCGCGCATCTGCGCAAGCTCTTTCTCTATTTCCTGAACTTTGGCCTTGTCGCCCTCGCGTTTGATGGCCTCTCGCTCGATCTCCTTCTGTGCGATCATGCGGGTTATCTCGTCGAGAGCCTGGGGCACGGAGTCGATCTCGAGTTTGAGCTTCGAGGCAGCCTCGTCGACCAGGTCGATCGCCTTGTCGGGGAGGAAACGGTCGGTGATGTAGCGTTCCGAGAGCGTTACGGCGGCGATAATCGCCTCGTCGCGGATGCGCACCTTGTGGTGGTTCTCGTAGCGCTCCTTCAGGCCGCGGAGAATGGCGATGGCGCTTGCCTCGTCAGGCTCGTTGACCATAACCTTCTGGAAGCGACGTTCGAGGGCCTTGTCCTTCTCGAAATACTTCTGGTATTCGTCGAGGGTGGTCGCGCCGATGGAACGCAGTTCGCCACGGGCGAGGGCCGGTTTGAGAATGTTGGCGGCGTCCATGGCGCCTTCGCCCTTTCCGGCACCCACGAGCGTGTGGATCTCGTCGATGAAGAGGATGATTTCGCCGTCGCTCTGGGTGACTTCGTTGACGATGGCTTTCAGGCGTTCCTCGAACTCGCCCTTATATTTTGCCCCCGCTACCAAGGCACCCATGTCAAGGGAGAAAATCTGCTTCGTGCGGAGGTTCTCGGGTACGTCGCCGCGCACGATGCGCTGGGCGAGACCCTCGGCGATGGCCGTTTTACCGGTACCCGGTTCGCCGATTAGCATGGGATTGTTCTTGGTGCGACGGCTTAGAATCTGAAGCACGCGCCTGATTTCGTCGTCGCGGCCGATCACCGGATCGAGCTTGCCCGAACGGGCGCGCTCGTTGAGGTTCACGGCGTATTTGCTCAGGGCGTTATAGGTGTCCTCGGCGCTCTGGTCGGTGGCTTTCTTGCCCTTGCGGAGCTCCTCTACGGCGCTCTGCATCTCTTTGGCGCTGAGACCCGCGTCCTTTAAAATGGTGGAAGCCGACGAATTGATGTCGAACAGCGCGAGCAGCATGGCTTCGAGCGTCACATACTCGTCGCCCATCTTCTTGGATACGTCCAGGGCTTTCTGCAACACGTCGTTCGACGAGCGGCTGAGGTACGGCTCTCCGCCGGAAACCTTCGGCATCGAGGCTATCTCGCGGTCAATCTGTTGCTCGGCGAGAGCCAGGTTGGCGCCCACCTTCTGGAAGATGAACTTCACGAGCGATTCTCCCTCGGAAATAATCCCTTTCAGCAGGTGTACAGGCTCAATCTGCTGCTGTCCGGCAGAGCGCGTTATTTCGAGCGCTTTCTGAATGGCTTCCTGCGATTTAATAGTGAAACTGTTGAAATTCATAATTCCCTATTATGATTGTACGTTTTTGAAATTTCTCTATCTAAAGATTTTTTATACTTCAAAAACAAATATCGTGCCAGAAAGGTTTTTGGAACTTCCGCAATTAAAGGAATCGTTATATATCAAGAGCTTGGCGGGGATGGTAAAAACGAGGCCGGGATGACCGCTGTAACGCGGCCACCCCGGCACCAAGTTAGTTGGTAACTGTTGAGCTGAATCAGCACGTCTTTCTCCCCGGATATGCCTCAAGGGCTTTGCCGAGAACGTGCATCGCGCGGCGGAGCTCTTCTTTTTCAAGCACATAGGCGAGGCGCACCTCGTCCTTGCCCATCCCGGGGGTTGTGTAGAAGCCCGAGGCGGGCGCCATGAACACGGTTTCCCCCTCATAGGAGAATTCGCGCAGACACCACTGGCAGAACTCGTCGGCGTCGTCCACCGGGAGCCGGGCCACGGTATAGAACGCGCCCATGGGGATAGGGGAGTAGCACCCCGGAATCTTGTTGATTTCGTCGATGAGCAGTTTGCGGCGGTCGACGTATTCGTTGTATGTGTCAAGCATGTACTCCGCGGGAGCGTCGATTGACGCCTCCGCCACGAGCTGGCCGAGCAGGGGAGGGCTCAGGCGCGCCTGACAAAATTTCATCACGTTCTGCTTGAGCTGCGGATGCTTGGTGATCAGGGCGCCGATGCGGATGCCGCATTCGTTGTATCGCTTTGACACTGAGTCGATAAGCACTACCTGTTCCTCGATGTCGGGCAGGTGGAACGCCGAGATGTACGGTGCCCCGGTGTAACAGAACTCGCGGTATACCTCGTCGGAAAACAGGAAAAGGTTATGCTTCTTTACTATGTCGCGGAGCTGGAGCATCTCCTTCATCGAGTAAAGATAGCCCGTGGGGTTATTCGGGTTGCAGATGAGTATTCCCTTGGTTTTCGGGGTGATAAGCGCCTCAAAGCGCTCCATGGGGGGCAGGGCGAAACCCTCGTCGATGCTCGACGGGATTGTGACGATTTTCGCTCCGGCGGAAATGGCGAACGCCATATAGTTGGCATACGCGGGCTCGGGCACGATAATCTCGTCGCCCGGGTCCAGGCACGCCATAAAGGCGAACAGAACGGCTTCCGAGCCGCCGCAGGTGACAATAATGTCATCCACATCGACGTCGATATGGTATTTCTTATAATAACCGCGGAGTTTCTCACGCAGTGACATCAAACCGGCTGACGGACTGTATTCGAGCACTTTTCTGTCGATGTTCTTCAGCGCCTCGAAAGCCTCCTTGGGGGTGGGAATGTCGGGCTGTCCGATGTTCAGCGCATATACTTTGATGCCGCGGCGGCGGGCGTCGTCGGCCAGCGGAACGAGTCGGCGTATTGGTGATGCGGGCATGTCGATGCCGCGTTGCGATACATTAGGCATAGCTTAAAATTTGCGCAAATTTAGCCAAATCAAATTTAACAGCCAAATATTCGATTCTTGCCATCATAGCGCAGTCCCTCCTGGATTCGGGACTTATTGAGCGCTGGCGTAATTTAATAAATCCGAACTGATAGCGCTGTTGTTCGGAGACGGAAATAAGCGTTAAGGGCGCCAGAACATCCACCAGGGAAGCGGGCCGCAATCCTTCTTGCCGCACATTTTAACTGTCTCCCAAAGAGACACGACCACACCAACGACAAAAAAGAATAAGCCGATGTAAAGGATGGATTTTAATATAATGCTAATAACTGTCATTGCGTTGCATTGGTAGCGTGCCACAAACATAACAAAAAAATCTGATATGGCGAGCGTATTTAACTACAAATTAAAATTAACGGCAGTACTTCGGGCTCATATAAACTGAGGCGCTCCTTTCCCAAAATCCACTTTTGAAACAGAATGGCGATTATGTTAAATAGATACAGAAGGGGGTGCCCTCTCTTCCGCCTGAGGCGTGTTTTGCAGATTCGATGGATTTATGGCGCGGCGCGGCTTTGTTTTGCGGGCGGAAATTTGTAAATTCGCGGTATAAACGGATTTAAATGGCAGAATCATCGCTACTCGACCGCCTCGAAGGTATTGACGCCCGTTTCGAGGAAGTTAAAACCCTTATTACCGATCCGGCTGTTATCGCCGATATGAAGCGCTATGTGCGGCTCAACAAGGAGTACCGCGAATTGGAGCGACTCACCGAGGCCACTTCGCGTTACCGACAGCTTTTGAAGGATGTGGCCGAAGCCAAGCAACTTCTTGAAACCGAGAATGATGATGAGATGCGCGCTATGGCCCGAGAGCAGCTTGACCAGGCTTCGGGCGCGATTCCCGCGCTTGAGGAGGAGATTAAGATTCTGCTGATACCTGCCGACCCGGAGGATGGCAAGAACGCCATCGTTGAAATCAGGGGTGGCACCGGTGGCGACGAGGCCGCCCTGTTCGCCGGAGACCTTTTCAAGATGTATTCCCGCTATTGCGAGTCGAAAGGCTGGACGGTTTCCGTGACAAGTGTCTCGGAGGGCGCCGCCGGAGGCTTCAAGGAGATAGTTTTCGCCGTCAGTGGTGAAAACGTCTATGGCACACTAAAATACGAAAGCGGCGTACACCGCGTGCAGCGTGTCCCGGCAACTGAGACGCAGGGGCGCGTGCACACTTCGGCGGCCACCGTGGCCGTCCTACCCGAGGCTGAGGCTTTCGATGTGGAGATCAACGAGGGGGAAATCAAATGGGAGACATTCCGCAGCGGTGGAGCCGGAGGCCAGAACGTCAACAAGGTTGAGTCGGGCGTGCGTCTGCGCTATATGTGGAAGAACCCGGTGACCGGCCAGACCGACGAGATATTGATCGAGTGTACCGAAACCCGTGACCAGCCTAAAAACAAGGAGCGCGCCCTTAGCCGACTGCGCACATTCATCTACGACAAAGAGCACCAGAAATACGTCGACGACATCGCGTCGAGGCGCAAGACCCTCGTGTCGACCGGCGACCGCTCGGCGAAAATACGCACCTACAATTATCCGCAGGGGCGCATCACCGACCACCGCATCAACTACACCATATATAACCTGCAGGCGTTTGTCGACGGCGACATTCAGGACTGCATCGACCACCTGATCGTGGCCGAGAACGCCGAAAAGCTAAAAGCCCAGGAATTGTAGACACCACTCCCCTATCCTTGGGCCAAAATAAGTAAAAGAACTTCTAATTGTCACAATATATGAACAGACATCAAATCGTCGAGGAAATCCGCAAAAAGGGTTCTTTCCTCTGTGTGGGCCTCGACACCGACATCAAGAAAGTGCCTAAGCACCTGCTTGACAGCGAAGACCCGATTTTCGAGTTCAACAAGGCGATCATCGATGCCACGGCTCCCTATTGCGTGGCCTACAAGCCCAACCTCGCCTTCTATGAAAGCCTGGGTGTCAAGGGACAGGAGGCGCTCGAAAAAACCGTTGCCTACCTTAAGTCCAACTATCCCGAGCAGTTTATCATCGCCGACGCCAAGCGCGGCGACATCGGCAACACGTCGAACCTCTACGCCCGCTCGTTTTTCGAGTATCTCGATGTCGACGCTGTGACAGTGGCCCCGTATATGGGCGAGGACAGCGTGAAGCCCTTCCTCGGCTATCCCGGCAAGTGGGTCATTCTGCTCGCGCTCACCTCCAACAAGGGTAGCCACGATTTCCAGCTCATAAAGGACGAAAACGGCAACCGACTGTTTGAGAACGTCATAAAGACCTCGCAGACCTGGGCTGGTTCGGACGAGATGATGTATGTCGTAGGCGCTACCCAGGGGCAGATGTTCGAGGATATCCGCGCCGTGGCTCCCGACAACTTCCTGCTTGTGCCCGGCGTGGGCGCCCAGGGTGGCTCGCTTGAGGAGGTTTGCCGCTATGGCATGATCGCCGACTGCGGTCTGCTCGTAAACTCCTCGCGTGGCATTATTTACGCTTCCGACGGTGAGGATTTCGCCCAGGCAGCTGGTGCGGCGGCCAAGGAATTGGCCGGAGAAATGACCAAGATGCTCGCCCTCTACGCGAAAATCTGACCAATCTGATGAAGGTTCTGAATTAAGCCCGCTTGCGATTTTTTAACCCTGAATTTACATCGCTTCGGCGTTTTTTCAGTAACTTTGCCATCTAAGAAAATCACAACCCTTAATACATCAAACCAAAATGAAAATCGACGATTACAACTTCGCTGGCAAGAAAGCCATCGTGCGCGTTGACTTTAATGTGCCCCTCGACGAGAACGGCCACATCACCGACGACACCCGCATCCGCGGCGCCCTCCCCACCCTCAAGCACATCCTTGAAAAAGGGGGCTCGCTGATTATCATGTCGCACATGGGCAAACCCAAAGGCAAAGTTAATCCCAAATATTCCCTCAGCCAGATCAAGGACGACGTTGCCAAGGCTCTCGGCCGCGACGTGAAGTTCGCTCCCGACTGCGCCAACGCCGCCGAGGCTGCCGCCAACCTCAAGCCCGGCGAGGTGCTTCTGCTCGAAAACCTCCGTTTCTACCCCGAGGAAGAGGGCAAGCCCGTGGGCATCGATAAGGAAGATCCCGCCTACGACGCCGCCAAGAAGGAGATGAAGGAGCGTCAGAAGGATTTCGCCAAAAAGCTCGCCTCCTATGCCGACGTTTACGTTAACGACGCCTTCGGCACCGCCCACCGCAAGCACGCTTCGACCGCCGTTATCGCTGACTACTTCGCTGACGACGATAAGATGCTCGGCTACCTGATGGAGAAAGAGGTTGACGCCGTTGACAAAATCCTCAGCGACATCAAGCGCCCCTTCACCGCCATCATGGGAGGCTCGAAGGTTTCCACCAAGATCGGCATCATCGAGAACCTGATGGACAAGGTTGACAACCTCATCCTCTGCGGTGGTATGACCTACACCTTCGCCAAGGCTCAGGGTGGCCACGTAGGCATTTCTATCTGCGAGGACGACAAGCTCGACCTGGCCCGCGACATCATGAAGAAGGCCAAGGAGAAGGGCGTGAACCTCGTGCTCGGCACCGACTGCGTGGCAGCTGACTCCTTCAGCAACGACGCCAAGACCATGGTTTGCTCCGTTATGGATATTCCCGAAGGCTGGGAAGGCCTCGACGCCGGCCCCGAAACCCGCAAGGCTTTCGCCGACGTGATCAAGGACGCCAAGACCATCCTGTGGAACGGCCCCGCCGGTGTGTTTGAGTTCGACAACTTCACCGCCGGTTCGCGCGCTATCGCCGACGCTATCGTTGAAGCTACCAACAACGGCGCTTTCTCGCTCGTAGGTGGTGGCGACTCCGTTGCCTGCGTCAACAAGTTCGGTCTGGCCGACCAGGTAAGCTATGTTTCGACTGGTGGCGGCGCTCTGCTCGAAGCCATCGAAGGCAAGGTGCTCCCCGGCATCGCCGCCGTACGCAAGTAATCAACTACAATACATATATAGGAAGCCGCGCCCAGCCCGCGCGGCTTCCTTGTTTACCAACCCTCCGAACCACATTCCCCATATCATTCCCGGCCTATATGGAACTGCCCGAAGAATACTTCTCATTTGTAGCTGAAAATCGTGAGCGCGACCCCAAGGCACTCCGCCTGAAATACCACGGCGACTCCCGCGAATGGATGCCTCTTGCGCTGAACCATATAGAGGGGCTTCGGAAATGCGGGAAAAAATTCATCGATGCGGACGGCACTGATTTCACGCCGCGCGTTATAGCCCGGCCGCTCTCGGTTGAACAGGCCACCTCGGCCCAAATAGGAAAGTTGCACGACAGGCTTGCCGCCGGGGCGGTAACGGTGCTCGATATGACTTGCGGACTGGGATTGGACAGCCGGTTCATATCCCGCGGGCGGAGGTTAATTTCCATTGAAATGGATGCGGCGCTTGCCGAAGCGGCGCGCGCGAACTTCTCCGATGACAGCAATATCGAGGTGATTTGCGCCGACTCCACAGCCTGGCTCGCCGAATACGAGGGAGAACCGTTTGACCTGGTTTTTATCGACCCGGCGCGCCGCGGCGACGGCAACAAGCGCTTGTTCAACATTTCCGATTGCGCTCCCGATGTCAAGGCGTTGCTCCCTCTGTTGCGCCAAAAGGCAAAGAGGGTTATGGTAAAGCTATCTCCCATGCTCGATGTTACGCAGACGTTGCGGGACCTCCCTGATACCTCGGAGCTGCATATAGTCGAGGAGCGAGGCGATTGCCGCGAGCTGCTCGCCGTTCTCGATTTTGAAAAAAGTGTTTGCTCCCCAGCGATATTTATCCATTGCGAGGCGGTGGAGTTCGCCTTCACGGCCGACGAGGAATCTGAGGCTGCTCCCGGCTGCGCGTTGCCACTGCCCGGAATGTGGCTTTGCGAACCAGGACCCGCGGCGATGAAATCGGGAGCCTTCAACACCATAGCGCGGAGGCTCGGACTGCACCCGTTGCATCGCAACACCCATGTGTACGTCAGCGAGACAATGCCCGAGGGATTTCCGGGGAAATGCCGCGAAATAGAGGCGGTTTACCCACTCGCTTCCTCCACATTGAAAACCATAGGAAAAAGTATCGCGAGAGCCGATGTCGCGATAAGGAATCTTCCGCAATTCACCCCTGAAATGTTGGCAAAACGCCTCGGCATCAAGCCCGGGGGCGACAAACGCGTGATCGGCTGCACCGTGGCCGACGGATCAAAGGCGCTGATCGTCGTGCGGAAATAGTCAATCCCAATATAGGATTTGCATATTGTCAGGGTCGATCGCGATAGTCCCGTTTTTGAAAAACTTTGAACCGACGCATCCAAATGAATCCTCGCGCCAAAGGCGGTTGGTAATTCCTACCGATGTGCCGTATAAGGTTCGGTCGCCCAACTTGCAACTGCCAGCGAATATCCCCTCGCCGACAACCTTCCCAGTAGCTTTGTCTCTTGCCTTGGCAATCTTGAATTTGTGCTTTTTCAAGAAGCTTGATACATTCTTTCTAAACAGATATACCGCTGTGCCAGAGCCGAGGTCGAAAACCATTCTGCCTGTTATGCTCCCGTTGTGCCCATAAGTGTCAGCAAGCTCCATAGTTGTCTCGATAATAGGCATTGGAGCATAATTCGTTATTCGGTAACTGTGCGTTCGTTTTCCGCTGATTGAGTCTCGGGGCACGAAATCAAGAATATTGTTTTTGAAGTTGAGGCGGATAAGGTTGGCGGTGGTGTCGGTGTTATTTTTTAGGCAGTGGATGGGTACGCCTAACTTGTCGTAGTTGTCAACAAGGTATATTTTGCCGTTATAGAGGAGGCCGCCGATTGATACTTCGCCAGAGAAAACATTGATGAGTTTATGATTAGCGTGGTCCGACAGAACCATATCGCGATGCGCTCCTAAGGTGTCAAGAGTCAATTCGCCAAGAATCCGTTTGAATCGCGCTTCGTCCAACATCAGTCCGGGCAGGCCGCTTTCAATGAATATCTCAGTTTCCGGCACACCGTTCACCGTAGTTGATATATAATAGTGCCCGTTTTTCTTATCCAATTGGAAACGGGTTTGCCCTGCCCCTGCCGAACCGCAAAAAGCGAGTATCGCGATGGCTAACAGGTGTGTGATATTCAATCGCATAACGATGCCGAGATTGATTATTGGCGCGATATGAGGTTGCGCCTTACGAGCCAGATGGCCGCGGCGGTCAGGGCCAGGCTCGCAACGGCCGCGGCCACGTTTCCTACGCCGAAGGTGTTGAGGTCAGCAACCGAGGGGTCGGCGTTCTGGTAATATTCCGAGAGAACTACCACGGTGTTGTTGAAAACGTGAGCGATAATCGGGAGCCATAACGACCCGCTCCACCAAAGCAGGTAGCCGAAGAACGCGCCAAGCAGCAGGCGGGGCACGAAACCGAAAAACTGGAAATGTATGGCGCTGAACACGAACGCCGCGATCCATATGGCGGCGTGCTTGTTGAGCTTTGTCATGCCGAGAAGCCGCTGAAAGGCCCCGCGGAAGAAAAGCTCCTCGCTGAAACCGGCAAGGACGCCGACTATGAGCACCGACACTATGAGCGCGCCGACACCCGACCCCCCGATCAGCAACTTCGCTGACTCCGCGGCAGCGTCCTCCATTGCCCGCATCTGGGCTTCAAACCCGGTCATCGACTCGGGGAGACTTATATTCTGGTTCCATTCGATGAGCACGTTCATCGCCGGAACCGACACACACATAGCCAGGAGAGTCAGCAGTACCCCACCCCATCCGGGCCCGCGGTCAACAGCCAACAGGCGTGCCGGCAGACGGCTCGCGACCATGGCGGTTACGATAGCCGGAATTATGAATACCATAAAATCCTGAACAACGGTGCCTACGCGCAACGCCGCCTCGGGCCGCGCTATGATTTTGGAGAGCATCCCTATGATTAGCGAGGCAACTATGAGGCAGAAAAGGAACACGCACCCGAGCAGGGCGAGGCCGATGCCCGGTTTCACGATTCGGTATTCATTGATTTCTTTAAATGTCGACATATTTGTTGTTACTTTATGTAGAAGTCTTTCACGAGTTCGCGGTGCCAGGGTGTTCGTTCCCCTTCGCTTGTGTTGAGGGTTTCCTCCGCGACCGCTTGCTTCAGATTTTGAATTGTTGGCGCGTTGACGAATTGCAGAAGCACTCGCCGCGGCGGCTTCCCGACAACTGTTGTGATGGTTACTTTGCGCCAAAGAGTCAGCCGGGCGAGTTCCGCGGCGTATTCGGCGTCAGCCCTGCGGTCGGCCGGGACGATAAGAGCTATCGAGCCTCCGGGGGCTAAAAGTTCCGCCGCACGGTTTATCAGATTGCCGAGAGGAAGGGAGTCTTCGTGGCGTGCGGCCATCCTCGCCGAGTCGGGCGCTTTCGCCCCGTTGTTGAAGAATGGCGGATTACTGACAATCAAATCAAACTTTCGGTCGAACGAGGCAGTCAGAAAGTCTGCCTCCCTCACCGCGAGTCGGTCGCTCCACGGCGAATTGCGGAAATTGGCTGCGCATTCCTCGGCGCTGGCGGTGTCAATCTCCATAGCCTCGATCAGGGCGCCGGGGAAGCGCTGCGCGAGCATCAGAGAAACCAACCCCGTACCCGCTCCGATGTCGAGCACCGCCGGGGAAGCGATAGCCGCGGGGAGTTCGGCCCAGGCTCCGAGCAGCACGCCGTCGGTCCCGACCTTCATCGCGCTGCGCCGGTTCTCGACCGAAAACTGCCGGAAGCGGAAAGTTGTCTCTCTGTCAGGGTTTCGCATAAGTGGTTGTCAGTGGTTGTGACGGCCCGATAGTCGTGGCTGTTTCGGTCGCGAATTTACCACATTCCCCCGCTGTATGCAAACCCGGCGGGGCGCCAAGTTGTTTTTTAGTTAAATTTTCGCTAATTTTGAGACTTGAAATAGAGCTAAAGAAATATAATACATACATCATATGATAGTAAATCAGGCACGATTTGTGATAAGCAACAGCCGCGTCGAGCAGTGCCCCGACGAGATGCGCCATGAGTTCGCATTCATTGGCCGATCTAATGTCGGCAAATCATCGCTAATAAATATGCTCACGGGCAAGAAGGGTTTGGCTATGACCTCGTCGACCCCCGGCAAAACCCTGTTGATAAACCACTTCCTTATTAACGAGGAGTGGTATCTCGTTGACCTTCCCGGTTACGGTTACGCACAGCGCAGCCGCGACAGCCGTGCCGAAATCTCCCGTATCATCAAAGAGTACATTCTCAACAGGGCGCAGATGACCTGCCTGTTCCTCCTCATCGACGGTCGCCACAAACCGCAGAAAAACGACCTGGAGTTTATGGACTGGCTTGGCGAGAACGAGGTGCCTTTCTGCATCGTGTTCACCAAGCTCGACAAAATGACTTCGAACGCTGCCAAAACCGTCACCGCGAACTACTGCGCGGAGCTGCTTGAGCGCTGGGAGGAACTGCCTCCGATATTTAAAAGTTCATCGGTCGACAAGCGCGGCCGCTCGGAGATTCTTGACTATATCGAGGAGCTGACGAAACTTCCGCTCGAAGTGGATGAGTGAACCAACAGCCCCGCAAAGTCGTTCTTCTGTTAAACTAACGTAAAATTAAAGATTATGGAAGACAACAAGACTAAGAAATGCGGTTGCCACCGGTCGGCAAAAGAGGCTGCGAAGCACACCCACGCCATGGATAATTATCCTGGTGCCGCTATTGACTCGGCCGACTGCGAACACGTTACCGAAGCCGAGGTGAAGGAACGCACCAAGACCCTCAACAACAATCCCCGAAATTCGGCGATGCACACTTGATGCCGCCTAAACGAAATTGAAACCACACGGCAAGCCGCGGTTCTCCCCTATCGAGAGCCGCGGCTTGCTTCGTCTTATTCGGCGGGTTTACTTGATTTTCTTGCCGAAATAGTATGTGTTCCAAGTGTCTTCGGCGTATCCGTCGCGGTTGACCCGGAAACTGTCAGCCGAAGCTCCTTTGATCTTACGTCCTTTGTAATACACGTTCCAGGTATCTTTCGCATAGCCGTAAGGGAGAGCCTGGAACGAGCCGGGAGCGGCCCCTCCGATTTTCTTATCAAGATAGAACACCGACCAGGCATCTTTCGCGTACCCCTCGCCGAGAATCTTGAACGAAGTCGAGGCAGCGTCGGCCAGCCTCTTCCCCTCGAAATACACATGCCAGTTGTCAATGGCGAACCCGCCCCGAAGCACCCTGAATGACGACACCGAGGCATCCTTGATTTCATCTCCGTTGTAAAACACGCCGTGATCCCCGACATAGTACTCCGACCGGCAGTGCCGCCCGCCTTCATATTGCCCCCTGTCGCAGTGCCCCCCGCGCCGTTCGGCAGCGCAAACGGCTACCGAGGCAACCAATAATATCGCTAACGCTTTCAGTCTCATATTCAATACAACTTTTTACATTTGACTCCCGAAATTAGCCGAAGTAAAGTCATGACAATTGTACTGATTCGTTTTTTTGCTTAACTTTGCAGTCAAAACACATCGTAATGCCGTAAATAAGGATTTCGGTTATTAGAACTTAGAACTATATTATTAATTGTATGTCATTGAATAACAACCTTTTGAAAATCGGGGGGGGGTAAACGCCTGGCTTGGATTGACCAGTTGAAGGGCTTCACTATTCTCGGAGTTATTTTCGTGCATGCCAATGGCCATCCCGAATGGTGGACCGCCAATCACGTTAACACAATCTTCTTTTTTCTTGCCGGAATGTTTTTCAAGCCACGGCCGTTCGGCGAGTTTGTTCGGAAGAACGCGGCGTCCTTGCTGATTCCATTTCTCTTTTTCTTCCTTTTATCATATCCTTTCCGCATTTTGGTGGAACTGTGGGATACAAGATCGTTCGACGCGGTGACATGGAATATGTTGCTTGACGTGTTCAAAGTGGATGCCAGGTCTGATTATCTCTATGCCAATGTGCCACTGTGGTTTATATTCTGTCTATTCTTTGTGCAGGTGGTATATTGGGGTTTGTCAAAATGTCACATATGGCTGCGGGCAGCGTTGCTGGCTTGTGTATGGTTGTTTTGGGAAGACATATACAATTTCCCCACACCGTTTATGATAAACAACGCGGTTTGCTGGACCTTGTATTTCGGCCTCGGAAGTATGTTGAAAGATATGATAATGAAGGCGACATCGAAGCGTTCGTTCGCTTTAGCTGTAGCTGTTTGCTGCGCCGCGTTGATGTTTATGACGGACGCTTTATTCGACAATTCGCAAGCCACGAATATCTTCTATATCCTATGGTGCCTTCTGATGGTGGCCGTTGCTTCTGTTTTAGGCAACCTCTATACTTCCCGCATACTCGAATTCCTCGGAACAAACACACTTGTAATCCTCGGCGCGCATCTGTGGTTCCTTATACCGATTGGACGTGTGCACTCCAAGATATTTCAGTCCGCCGGCATTTATGAGGCGTTGATTATGACGGCACTTTGCGCGGCAATGCTCGTGCCAGTCATTATTACCATTAACAAGCATCTCCCTTTCGCGGCGGGAAAGAGAAAGGCTGCGGTGAAGCGTGATGAGGAGAGGCATCAGCAAACTGATCTTTGTTAGCCTATACCTACCAATCGCGTTTTCGGGAATTATAGTACCAGGGTGTCGAAGAGGCGATCGAACTCACGGGAGAGGGATTCGGCGGGATTGGAGGGGTCGGGGTGTGGGATGAGGCCGGGATGCGGCCGGGAGGTCTGTATCGAGGAGCTTTTGACGGCGGAAAACCAGCGGAAACGCTCCTCGACGGGTGCGGCAGCGAGTGCGGGAGAGGACGCGTCGAACATGGCCAACTGGCGGCGGAGGGATTCGATGTCGACTCCGCGGTCGAAGGCGCTGAGGCGGTCGCGGTCGAGCGACACGGCGACGCGGAGCCAGCGCCGACGCTTGCACATCATCATCAACCCGACGTTGACAAACTCCTCGCGCTCAATTCGCGGAACGTAGCGGAGGACGGCGTATTCATAGAGCAAGGCGTTCTCGTTCATCTATGGCTTGTTTTACGAAAATTGAAGAATTGGCGAGGCGGCGTGTCAGGAAGTCGCGGTATACGTCCCGCTTCTCCGCCGGGGTTTGGGTGTCGCCCTCAGCCGTCAGCCAGGAGTCCGGTATCAGGTCGACTATCCGCGAGAGGGTGCGCGGGGTGATGGCTTGACGCATGAGCGCGTCGGCTTCGGCGAGCTTCGATGCCGCCGGGAGCAGCGCATGGTTCTTGATGAATGGGAATGGGTCGAGCGGGGCCTTGTCGAGGTTGCGCCAGGAGTGATGGAAGTAGAGCGACGCTCCGTGGTCAATCAGCCACAGCTCGTTGTTCCAAATAAGCATATTGGTGTTGAGTCGGGTGCGGTCAACGTTCGTGAGAAAAGCGTCGAGCCAAACGATTTTCGAGGCCGTGAGCGGGTCCACCTTGTTGACCGAGGGGTCCATAGTCATGGCGCGGTCAAGGAAGTGCAGACCGAGATTCAGCCCCTCGCTCGCTCTGAGAAGGTCCTGGATCTCCTCATCGGGTTCGGTAATGCCGAAACGGCTGTCAATGTCGAGAAATACGAGTTCCGGCACGTTGAACTTCAGCGCTTTCGCGACCAAGCCACCTATAAGCTCGGCGATAAGAGCCTTGGAGCCGTGCCCCGCGCCGCGGAATTTCACAACGTAGCGGAAGCCGTCATCAGCTTCAGCCAGTGCCGGGAGCGAGCCCCCCTCGCGAAGAGGGAGTATGTATCGTGTCAATTCCTGGGATCTGAGTTCCATATTCGCTGTTTTTGATAGATAACGCCCCGGGCCCGAAATGGGTTGGCGCGGAGGGTCTTTCCCGCTATGGTCATATCCGGCGGATTTTCCCGTTCGAAGTCCGCGGAAGGCTCGCCACGCACCGTATCTTCTTCGGGCGCGAGTAAGGTTCGAGCACCGCGGCGCAAATGTCGGCGAGCGCGTCAGCTTCCGACTCAGCGCACTCGGCAACGAGCACCAGCCTCGTCCCCCATTTCGGATCCTCCTCCCCTTTGAGGTAGAAAGGAACCGCTATATGCCCGGCGAGACGCCGCTCCAACTGCTCGGGGTACAGTTTCACGCCCCCGGAATTGACAACATTGTCAGCGCGTCCGAGCCATCGGAATGTTTGTGGGTCCGCGATTTCCACTATGTCGTTGGTCGTGAGTGTTCGGAAGCTGTATTCGGGAGCGTCGATTGTCAGTCGGCCATCATCTCCGGCATAAAAAGATATACCCGGCATCGCCTTATACAGAAGGGAACCCATAGGCCGAAGCGCGACGTGCGAGCAGGTCTCGGTCATACCGTATGTAGCCCATACGGCCGCGGGGCAGGCCGCGAGTCGCTCCTCCATATCCGGCGAGACGGGTGCTCCGCCTACAATGATGTTCCTTATGGCTCCATCCCTAAGATTCCCCAGCGACTCGCATTGCGAGGGTACCAGCGGCAGAAGGTCTATTATGCCGTGTTCCTCTACAACTCTGTCGATTTCAGGCGCGAGGTGGTTGCTTGGTTCAAGCATGACCAGCCGACACCCGGCCTCAACGGCCCTGACGATCATCATTTTTCCGGCGATGTAGTCGGCGGATAGCGGGCAGACGAGCAGAGAGTCCTTGCCGATATTGAAAAATCGGTTGGTTGCCCGCGCCGATACTTTCATATCGCTCTTGGGAAGACGGATGCTTTTCGGCGTGCCGGTAGAGCCTGATGTGTGCGCTTCTACATAAGCTGAGTCAGAGAGCCATTCCTTTAGGAACGACTCCCCAGCGGAAGTCAGTCGCGCTTTGAAGTCTGTCATATGCGGTCAGGGTCATTGCCATTCGATAGACGGCAATACGAATCGTTTTTCAGGATTAAACCATAGCTCTTCGCCGCGCAGTTCCAGCGGCGAGGGGAAATTATTGGTGTACAGTCGGCCCGTGCCGAGTCCCTGAGGCATCTCCGGCTTTCGTTGGCTTACCCATTGGGCGATGGCGTTGAGTCCCAGGTCCGACTCCAGGGCGGAGGTGGCCCACCACCCTATCCCCGCTTCCGAGGCAATGTCGATCCAGCGGTCCGCTTCCCTGAGGCCGCCGCACAAAGCGGGTTTGAGTATTATGTAGGATGGCTTTATCCTGTCGAGCAACGCGCGCTTGTCATCGTCGGACCGAGTGCCGATCAGTTCCTCGTCGAGCGCGACGGGGATTGGCGATTTGGCGCAAACTTCGGCCATCGCGTCGGGCTGTCCGGCCCTTATCGGTTGCTCGATAGAATGAATGGCGAGTTCCGAGAGGTAGCCGAGACGGTCGTAGGCATTCTCCGGGGTGAACGCTCCGTTGGCGTCGAGGCGAAGCTCGATGTCACCCGGGCCGAACTCTGAGCGTATGTAGCGCAAGAGCGCCAGCTCGTCAGCGAAGTCGATTCCTCCGATTTTCAGTTTGACGCAGCGGAAGCCTCCGTCAAGTTTCTCTCGTATTCGGCGCGCCATAGTCCGGCGGTCGCCCATCCATATCAGGCCGTTTATGCGTATCCCTTTCTCGCCCCGGCTCCAGGGGGTGTCAAACAGGCGCTCCTGCGAGCAACTGTTGAGCGCTGCCCCGGCGGTCTCGAATCCGAACCTCACGGATGAGGGCGCGTCGGAAATATCGCCCGCGCGGCAGTAACCGGCGAGCTTTTGGGCGAAGTCGGGGGTATCCTCGGCGCTGAGACCGCGGAAAATCGGCACCTCGCCGACGGCCGAGCGGGTGCCGTCGGTAAGGCGCAGCAGGTAGGTTTCCTTCACGTTCATCCGCTGCCGGGAGGTTATGGCCGTCTCGCGGAAGATGAGCGAGTAAGGGGCGTATTCCGCTTTCACCATCAACCGGGGAATTTGGGGAACTGCTCGAAGTCGGGGTCGCGCTTCTCCAGGAACGCGTTCTTGCCCTCCTGGGCCTCGGGCATGAGATAGTAGAGCAGGGTGGCGTCGCCGGCGAACTCCATGAGTCCGGCCTGGCCGTCGAGTTCGGCGTTGAGTGCGCGCTTGATCATCCTTATGGCCATCGGCGAGCGCTTGAGAATGGTCTCGCACCACTCCACGGTTTCGTCTTCGAGGCGGTCAAAGGGCACCACGGCGTTGATCATGCCCATTTCGAGGGCCTCGGCCGCGGTGTACTGGCGGCAAAGGTACCAGATTTCGCGGGCCTTCTTCTGACCCACGCAGCGGGCGAGGTACGATGAGCCGAATCCGGCGTCGAAACTGCCTACCTTGGGCCCGGTCTGTCCGAAGCGTGCGTTTTCCGAAGCGATCGAAAGGTCGCAAACCACGTTGAGCACATTGCCGCCGCCGATAGCGTAGCCATTGACCATGGCGATCACTGGTTTCGGTATGGAGCGAATCATCTTGTGGAGTTCGAGCACATTGAGGCGGGGTGTGCCGTCAGCATCGATATAGCCACCAAGCCCTTTGTAATGC
Organism: uncultured Muribaculaceae bacterium; assembly: GCA_910587075.1. GTDB lineage: Bacteria > Bacteroidota > Bacteroidia > Bacteroidales > Muribaculaceae > UBA7173. The sequence continues at coordinate 11,898 of CAJUKE010000027.1, read as the reverse complement.
TGGTCGCCGCCGGAGCAGAACGCCTTGTCGCCTGCGCCTGTGAGTATAATCACCCCTATTTCGGAGCAGGTGCGGCAATAGGTGAACGCGTCAAGCATTTCCGCGTTGGTCTGCGGGCGGAACGCGTTGTACACTTTGGGGCGGTTGATGGTGATTTTGGCGATTCCGCCGAAACGTTCGAAGAGTATATCCTCGTATTCCTTTATGGTTTCCCAGTTTCTCATTGTTATGGTTGTTTCAGTTGTTCGTTGTCAATTATGATTCTAAGCAGGCACGGTCTCTCATTTTCCGCTGCGAGGCTTTTCGCCGCCTCGGCGAGAAACTCCCGGTCTGCGGCTTCGAGGTAGCGGAAGCCGAAACTTTCGGCGAGTTGCCGCAGCGGGAGTTTCACTCCCCCGGCAATAAGGCGCTCGCGTTCGGGTAGGGCGCGGGTGGTTGCCACACGACGGAAAATCTCGCCCCCTCCGTTGTCGAGCACCGCGATTTTCATTTTTGGCGTTACCTGCCCCGAGGCGAGCGCGCCCATATCGTATTGGGCCGACATATCGCCCACGATCAGCAGAGTCGGTTTGCCGTAGGCAGCGGAGGCTCCGACGGCGGTCGACACGCATCCGTCGATGCCGCTGACTCCTCGGTTGGAGCTGACGCGGTGGAACCTCCCTCCGGCTACCAGTGGCAACGCGCGGCGCACCGACATCCCGTTACCGAGCTGGATGTTCCATTGCTGCGGAACCGCAGACAGCAGGGTGGCGACGGCGGTCGCTGAATCCCATTCCGCCGGATCGACGCTGGGGGGTGCTTGGTTGGCGGCTATTAGTTTCGGCTTCAGTTCGCCGGTACGGACGTGGTGGCCCAACGCTCCGGCAAGCCTGGGGAAAAAGCCCGCGGCGGGGAAGTCAATGCGAGTGGTGAGCTTGCGGAATGTGTCGACCGCGCGCCCATCCTGGCCGACGTGCCAATGCTCCCTGATGGAGCCGCATTGGCGCAGCGCCTCCTTCAATTTGGCTGATACCAGCGACCCTCCGAAGGTAATCAGGACTTCCGGCATGCCTATCGGCGTATCGGGGCCGGTCTCGATCATAGCCCCGCGAATATTGGCGAGCCCCTCGTCGATAACCCTGAACCCCTCGATGGCCGATATGGCTGCGAGCGCTTTGCCGAGCTTGTCTTCGGGAGAGTGGAACCCGCCGACCACCAGCACCTTCCGCCCGATCAGATTAAGGGCGAGGCGGCGCGCCGTTTCGGTCGGAATCACCTCTGCGGGGGCGATAATGCCGATTTTGTGGAAGACCGCCTCCGCGGGGTCGATTTCCGTTTCGGTTGTAAGCGGCGCGGTGAGGTGTACATTGATGTGCACGGGACCTTTTGGGCCGGAGGTGGCCGTGGCCAGCGCGTCGTTGAGCATTCGGTTGCAGTACCACAGGTATTCGTCCGAGTCCTGACTATCGCCGAGGTCTACCGCGGCTTTCACAATGTTACCGAGGGCACCCGGTTGCCTGATGGTCTGGCTGTCGGCCTGGTCAATCCAGGCTTCCGGCCTGTCGGCCGACACCACTATCAGCGGTATCTCTCTGTAGTAGGCTTCGGCGATGGCCGGAGCGTAGTTGAGCAGCGCGGTGCCGGAGGTGCAGCACAGCGCCACCGGCTCGCCCGAAATGTCGGCCATGCCGAGCGCCTCGAAAGCGGCGCACCGCTCGTCGATTACCGGGATTGCCTGAATCTCCTCAGAGCGCTCCAACGCCATAAGCAGCGGCGCGTTGCGGCTCCCCGGGGATGTGACGGCGCGGCGGACGCCGTAGGCGGCCAGCGCGCTGACCACCATCCGGCATATTGTTTTCTCTGTGTTCGTTTTTCGCATACGGGTTATAAAAGCGGCCTTTCGGACCAACTTATATAACTACAAAATTAATCAAAAGAGCCCGGTTTTCGTAACTTTGCGTCCGATTTTGTTGTTATCATTGTATGAAGTTCATCACACAACAAACAACAACCGCTTTTTTGTCGCTGATTATCGGCGTGTTTGTCGTTGCTGGACAAACGAATGATACAGCCGGGTCAGCAATCGTCACAGACAGTGTGTCAGTGGCGACCGACACCGTCGCGCCGAAGAAGAAAGGGCTCATCGCCCGCATCATCGATTATTTCGACGACTCCAATAAGCCTCAGACGCAAAAGAAGTTCGACATATCGTTTCTCGGTGGGCCGAGTTACTCGTCGTCAACCAGTTTCGAAGTGGCCGTAATCGCCGCGGGTCTTTATAAGTCACGCTATGATTCGCTAACGCCCCGGTCGAATATCTCGATTTTCGCCGAAGTGTCGGTAATCGGTATGTTCAATGTGGGGGTTGAAGGGAGCCACATATTCCCCAATGACCGAATGCGCATCAACTACGACGGCAACTTCACCCGTTTCCCATCCTACTTCTGGGGGATAGGTTTCGACAGCGAGCGTGACAACGACAACAAAGGCAAATACACTCTTTTCGAGTCGAAAGTCAACGCCGAGTTCCTGTGGCGCCTCGGGAAGCATATCTTCCTCGGGCCGGCTTTCACGTTCAATTACTCCCAGGCTTCCGCGCCGAAGAAGCCCGAGCTGTGGGGCGACCAGGCTCTCAAGCAGCTCAACTACGGCGGCGGGGTGGTTTTCTCGCTCGACACGCGCGATTATCCCGAAAATCCGTATAGCGGCGTGCACCTTCAGCTTAGCAACCGATACTACCCTCCCTTCCTCGGCAACAAGCGGTATTTCTACACCGGCGAGCTTACATTCGGGGTGTATCACCGCTTCTGGGAATCGGGCGTATGGGCGTTCCAACTCCACGGCGCCATATCAGGGAAGAACACTCCCTGGAGCATGCTCCCCACGATTGACTCCTCCGGCTCGGTACGCGGGTACTACGAAGGGCGCTACCGCGACCGCAACGAGGTCGACGCCGTTCTTGAACTGCGGCAGAAGGTGTGGAGGCGCAACGGTATCGTGGTGTGGGGCGGAGTAGCGGCGGTGTTCGACCATCCGTCAGGCATCACGGGGCGCAAGCTTCTTCCGACTTACGGCATAGGTTACCGATGGGAGTTCAAGAACAGGGTCAACGTGAGGGTTGACTTCGGAGTCGGACGTAACTCCACCGCGTTTAATATAAGTATCAACGAGGCGTTTTGAACGGCGCCGTCACACATATTATAATAGGAAACCATTCATTACAGATTATGCGATTCAAGAATACGATATACCGTTCGGCTCCGTGGCTCCTCCTGTGGGTCGTGGTGGGCCTGATGATACCCAATGCGGTGCTCTGCGTCACGGAGCAGGGGTGCGGGTGGGGTAAGGCGGCCAACATCGCCATCCCGCTCGGCGTCTACCTGTTCCTCTTCGGACTTAGCCGGAATACGGGGCGCACGGCGCTTCTGATGATTCCGTTTATGTTCTTTGCCGCCTTCGAGGTGGTGCTTCTGAATCTTTACGGAGAGTCGGTGATAGCGGTGGATATGTTTCTTAACGTTCTTACCACCAGCTATTCCGAAGCTTCCGAGCTGCTCGCGAGTCTGCTCGGCGCCATGGCCCTGGTGGTGTTCATCTACCTCACGGCCATCGTGTGGGGCGTGTTGGCCGTATGCCGCGATGCCGCGCTCTCAGCGGGCAACGCGAGGCTGTGCCGCCGCTTAGGCATCGGCATCGCAGCGGTAGGGGCGGTGTTTGTGGCGCTGGCTTACGGTTTCTGCCACCGATACAGCTTCGAGCATGAGACATTCCCGGTCAACGCCGTGTCAAATATGGTTGAGGCGTTCAACAGGGCTGCGGAGGCGAAGGCATATCCCGAAACGTCAGTTTCGTTTTCGTACCGGGCGAAGTCAAGGCGTCCGGCCGACGAGCCCGAGGTGTATGTGATGGTGGTTGGCGAGACATCGCGCGCGCTCAACTGGCAGCTCGGGGGATACGACCGTCCGACCAACCCGAGGTTGTCTATAGTGGCCAACCTTACGTTCTTCCCCTATGCCATAACGGAGTCCAACACCACGCATAAGAGCGTGCCGATGCTGCTCAGCCATCTTTCGGCTGAGAACTTCAACGAGCTTCCCCGCACCAAAAGTATCACGAGCGCTTTCAGGGAGGCGGGTTACCGCACGGCGTTTTTTTCGAACCAGCCGCCCAACGGGTCGTACACCCAGTTTTTCGGTGAGGAGGCCGACCGCACAGAGTACCTTGCGGCCCAGGGGGGCGTGGCGCGCCTTGATGAGGAACTGCTGCCGCTCCTAAGGGAGGAGCTGGCCGACACGACATACCGGAAAAAGTTCGTTGTGCTCCACACTTACGGCTCGCACTTCCAGTATCGCGACCGCTATCCCGAAGGCCGGGCCCATTTCCTTCCCGACGATTTCATTGACGCTTCCGCCGACGAGCGGCCCAAACTCATCAACGCGTTTGACAACACGGTCCTTTACACCGACAGCGTGCTCTGCGAGGTTATAAATATGCTCGACAGCCTTGGCTGCAAATCGGCGATGTTCTATAGCGCCGACCACGGCGAGGATATTTTCGACGACAGCCGCGGGAGATTCCTCCACGCGTCGCCCAATCCAACATACTACCAGTTGAGGGTTGCCTCGCTTTGCTGGCTTTCGGATTCGCTGCTGCGGTCCGAGCCGCGGTTCAAACAGGCGCTTGAACGTAACCGCGGGCGGAGGGTGTCGCCGCAGAAATCCCTTTTCCCGTCGATGCTCCAGGCTGCAGGAATCGTGTCGCCGTACATCACCCGAAGCGCCTCGCTGGTCGACCGGGCCTACGCCCCTACCCCGGCTGTTTACCTTAACGATTTGAACCAGGCGTTGTTGATGGAGAACTCAGGCGTTCGAGAAGCCGATATGCGACTTCTTAAGCCCTACTTGGCGAAATAATCACACTGCCATTCATTGTCGAGGTAGAAAAGTTTTCCAAAATGAAAAGTTAAAACATTGGTAAATAGAGTTGTAGGTATTTTGGCAAACCTCCAAAGTTTTCCAAAAGTGAAATTTTAAGAAATTTTTGGCGCCGGAAAAGTTGCGCGCTACGATTAATAGCGGTAACTTTGCGCCAGAAAAATCTAACACCCCTACAATGATACAGACTGTGATCAAACGCGACGGACGCGTTGTCGGCTATAACGAAGAAAAAATAAAGGCTGCGATTCGCAAAGCCATGCTTCAGACCCCCCTCGGCGAGGATGAGGCGCTTATTCAGAAAATTTCTGACAGAATCGGAGTGGCCGGCCAGGAGCAGATGACTGTCGAGGCGATCCAGGACCGCGTGGAGCTCGAACTGATGAAGTCGCCCCGCAAGGAGGTGGCGAAGAAGTATATCGCCTACCGCGACCAGCGCTCCATAGCCCGCCGCGCGAAGACGCGCGACATATTCCTCGAAATCATCGAGGCGAAGAACAACGACATCACCCGCGAAAACGCAAATATGAATACCGACTCCCCCGCCGGTATGATGATGAAGTTCGCTTCGGAAACCACCAAGCCGTTTGTCGACGACTACCTGCTGACCCCCGAGGCCCGCGACGCGGTGCGCAACGGCTACCTCCATATCCACGACAAGGACTACTACCCCACCAAGAGTCTCACCTGCGTGCAGCATCCGCTCGACAATATTCTTGAGCATGGCTTCATTGCCGGTCACGGCGAGTCGCGCCCCGCGAAACGCATCGAGACCGCCTCGGTGATAGCCTGCATATCGCTCGAAACCGCCCAGAACGAGATGCACGGTGGCCAGGCCATCCCGGCTTTTGACTTCTATCTCGCCCCGTTCGTGCGCTCATCGTTCATCGAGGAGGTTAAGAAGGTGGAGCAGATGACCGGCGAGGATCTCGCCGACCTCTACAATATCGAGGTCGATGACTTCGTGAGCCGTCCGCTCGACGGCCTTAAGGGAAAAGAGCGCGCCCTGCAGCACGCGATTAACACGACCGTGAGCCGCGTTCACCAGTCGATGGAGGCGTTCATCCACAATATGAACACGATACACTCCCGCGGCGGCAACCAGGTGGTGTTCAGCTCGATAAACTATGGCACCGACACCTCGGCCGAGGGCCGCTGCGTGATTCGCGAGCTCCTCACTTCGACCTATGAGGGTGTGGGCAACGGAGCTACCGCCATTTTCCCCATACAGATCTGGAAGAAGAAGCGCGGGGTGAACTATGAGCCGTCGGACCGCAACTATGACCTGTACAGGCTCGCCTGCAAGGTTACCGCCCGCAGATTCTTCCCCAATTTCGTGAATCTAGACGCCTCGTTCAACCAGCATGAGAAGTGGGACGCCGCCGACCCCAAGCGCTACCTCTACGAGATAGCCACGATGGGTTGCCGCACCCGTGTGTTTGAGAACCGCTACGGCGAGAAAACATCCGTTGGCCGCGGCAATCTGAGCTTCTCCACGATCAACATCGTGCGCATCGCTATCGAGTGTATGGCAATCCAGAACCACGAGGAGCGTATAGCGCGCTTCTTCAGCAAGCTCGATGAGATGCTCGAAGTGACCGCGCGCCAGCTCTGCGACCGTTTTGATTTCCAAAAGACGGCATATGCCAAGCAGTTCCCCCTGCTTATGTCGCGCCTGTGGAACGGCGCCGAGAAGCTCGCCCCGACCGACACCATCGAGGAGGTTATGAACCAGGGCACGCTCGGCATCGGATTCATCGGCCTTGCCGAGGCATTGGTGGCGCTCACCGGCAAGCACCACGGCGAATCGGAGGAATCGCAGAAGCTCGGCCTCCGCATCGTGAGCCATATGCGTTCGCGTGTCAATGAGTTCTGCGAGCGATACAACCACAATTTCTCCGTGCTCGCGACTCCGGCCGAGGGTCTTTCCGGCAAGTTCACCGCCAAGGACCGCCGTTCGTTCGGTGTGATTCCGGGAGTGACCGACAAGGCTTACTACACCAACTCGAACCACGTCCCCGTTTATTACCACTGCTCACCCCGTCACAAGGCGCGCGTGGAGGGTCCATATCACGAACTCACCCGCGGCGGACATATCTTCTATGTGGAGATCGACGGCGACGCCACCCATAATCCCGATGCCATCTCCGACATCGTGAATCTGATGGACAAGCACAACATCGGTTATTGCTCCGTAAACCACAACCGCAATCGCTGCATGGACTGCGGCTACGAGGACGCACAGGACGGGCTCGAAGTTTGCCCCAAGTGCGGCAGCAAGCATATCGACAAGCTCCAGCGCATCACCGGCTACCTGGTGGGCACCACCGACCGCTGGAACTCCGCCAAGCTGGCCGAACTGTCGGACCGCGTTGTTCACAAGTAAGAGTAAGCGAATACGATGAGAGTACTCGACATTATCTCAGGCACGTCGGTCGACGGGCCGGGGCTTCGTACGACCATATATTTCGCCGGATGCGAGCATCATTGCGAAGGGTGCCACAATCCGCAGTCATGGGCGCCCGACGGGGGCCGGGAAATGACGGCGGAGGAAATTCTCGACGTTATTGAAGATAATGGGTTCAATGTGACGTTTTCGGGGGGCGATCCGCTCTACCAGGTGAAGGCACTCATCCCCCTCGCCTCTGAAATCAGGCGCAGAGGCTATAATATATGGCTTTACACTGGATACACGTTCGAAAGAATAGCCGCATCGGAGAGGTTGCGACCGATTCTCGATGTCGTTGACGCGGTTGTCGACGGGCCGTTCGTTATGGCGCTGCGCGACACGGAACTCCGATTCCGCGGCTCCTCGAACCAGCGCATACTGCTCGCTCCCTCCGGCGAACCCTGGCAGGGCTGAGTCAGAGGCCGAAGCAACTGGTTATGGCCAGGCGGATGCGCTCGGCCTGCGCCGTGTTTGAGCGTAGAATTGCCAGGATGGTGTCGATGTATGCCCTCTTCGAGCCATTGAGGCCGCACAGGTTGGCAACGTTCGAGCCTGGTACCATTGATTTCTGGTTGTAGACTTTCAGCACCGCCGCGTAGTCGCCGGTTTGCGCCGCGATTGAGAATTCGCGGCAGAGCCGCTCGTAGAGCCCCCGGGCGTTTACCTCGCGCACCAGCGAGTGAAGGTGCTCCTCGAAAGCGTTGATGTTGGAGAATTTGCCGTCGGTGCGGTATTCCATCATACGCTTCACGCGGTGGCGGGTATGCTGCATCGCCTGCTGGTGCAGGTCCTTGCGGAACTGGCCTATGATGGAGCGTTTGACGCTTTCGAATACCTTCGATTCGTTTTTGCCGCAGTGAGAGGCAACGGCCTTCACCACCTCCTCAAGCATCAGTATGTTTTCCACCTCGGCGACCTCCGGCACGAAAACGCGCTTGCCGCGGAGGTATTCGACCTCGTGGTCGTCGCGGCGGTCGCGGTCCACTATGCCCCGGCTTTCCAGGTGGTGGAATCCGCGGAGGTCGTTGAACGCCCTCGTGGCCTCGATCACTTTGTCGCAACTGCCCAGCGGCTTCACCGTGAAGTCCTTGAATACGAGCGGGTATAGTTTGGCGTCAATCGAGTGTATGGTGTCACCCTCGATAAACAGCACCGGCTTGCGCGAGCCGATGATCGCCATATAGATTTCTTCCGATATACCCGCGTCGCGCGGCAGCAGCTCGTAGTCCCATCGGTTTTCGGCGGCTTTGCACCCCTTGACCCATATGGTGGCGTTGTTGGTTCGTGAGCCGGGGAAATCGAGGTCGTGGGTGGTGTAGATGAATCGGCAGTCGGGGCGGAGCTCCTCAACCATATCCCACACGCGTTTCAGAACAGAGGGGTGCAGGAACATTTCCGGCGCGTCCACGAAGACGTATCCCCGGTCGGGCGCGTAAAGCACGGCGCCGAGATAGTAGAGTACGGTTTTCTCGCCGTCCGACAGGCGCAGTTGCGAATATGTGTCGTCGGTGTCCTCGCGGGTAAACATCAGCCGTCCTCCCTGGCGCAGAACCTGGTTGTCGGGGAAAATCTCCCGCCATAGTTTCAGCACCTTGTCGAGTTTCGTGCGGCTCGGAGGTGCTGTGACTGATGCCGGGGCGTCGAGCGCGGCCATTTTGAACTCGACGAGGTTGGCGATCTCCTCGTTGAGCAGCAGCGCGAGCAGTTTCTCAAAACCGTTTGACGGGTTGTTGTGGAGAAACGAGGGGGAGGCCGAGCGCTTTGCGAACAGGGCGCCGACCGCCTCGCGGGATGTCTCAGCCCGCGCCCCGGCGCCATAAATGGCCTCCAGGGCGGAAAGACGGAACACGTCTTCCGGCTGACGCATCGCGGCGATGGCGTCGGTGAATCGTGACTTGCCGGAACCATTGGCGCCTATCACGGTGAGGCACCGCAAAGTGTCGGGAAGGGCTACCGGCTGGCCGGATGCTGAAGCGGGAAGACTGAATGGCATAACGTTGGGTTTAAGGTTATGGGGAAAGGGCAAGTGTCGGGGTCAGTCGCGGAACCGCTTGACAAGGTCGCCGTAGGCGTCGATGCGGCGGTCGCGGAGGAAGGGCCACCAGCGGCGCACGCTCTCGGAGCGTTCGAGGTCGATGTCGACAATGCCGACCTCCTCCTCGGTCTGCGAGGCGCGGAAAAGCCATTCACCCTGCGGTCCGGCTGCGAAACTCGAACCCCAAAAAGATATTCCGTTGGTCTGACCCGAGGGGTCGGGCTCGTGCCCCACCCTGTTGACAGTCACGACCGGCAGACCGTTGGCAACGGCGTGGCCCCTCTGCACGGTGAGCCACGCCTCGCGCTGGCGCTCCTGCTCCTCGGGCGTGTCGCTGCTCTCGAATCCTATGGCTGTGGGGTAAATCAGCAGTTCCGCCCCGGCGAGCGCCATAAGGCGGGCGCCCTCGGGGTACCACTGGTCCCAGCACACGAGCACTCCGAGCTTGCCGACCGAAGTCTGGATCGGCTCGAAACCCATATCGCCGGGCGTGAAATAGAATTTTTCGTAGTAGGCCGGGTCGTCGGGAATGTGCATCTTGCGGTACCGCCCTGCCTCGGAGCCGTCGGAGTCATAAACCACAGCCGTGTTATGGTAAAGTCCGGGCGCGCGTCGTTCAAAAAATGAGCATACGATTACGGTGCCGGTCTCGGCGGCGAGGCGGGAGTAGAATTTGGCCCCCTCCCCTTCGAGGTCGATAGCGAGGGAGCAGAGGTCGACATTTTCCGTCTGGCAGAAATACAGCGAGTCGTGGAGCTCGCGGTTGACTATCAGGCGGGCCCCCTGCGAGGCGGCATGCCTGATGGCGTCGGCCGTGCGGGCGCGGTTCGCGGCGATGTCACCGCTGTTTGACTGCTGTATGAGGGCGGTTCGGAGTATCTTTGTCATAATGTGATGGCGGATGATGGTATTTGCATTGTGGCGCAATGGAGCGACCCGTGCTGGCGTATGAGCGCGCGGCAGTCAACCGGGACTATGGGGCGGTCTATGAAGACCATCGACAGCATATCGGCGGCGAGCTTGTCCTTGCGGGGCTGCGCGTAGGTCGGGAGGAACACCGCTTTCGGCGTAATGAGGAAATTGGCGTATGTGGCAGGAAGCCGTTCGCCATCGGGGTCATATTCCGGGTCAGGGAGCGGGAGCCCTATGGCGTTATACGATGAGCCGTCGGCCGTGCGGAGCTCCAGAATCTGGCGCTTCATCTTGTCGAGCTCGTCGAAATGAGGGTCTGCCGGGTCGGAGCACTCGGTGAATACTATGGTGTCGCTGTTGACCAGGCGCGCCAGGGTGTCGACGTGGCTGTCGGTGTCGTCACCTTCGAGAGCCCCGTGGTCGAGCCACAGCACCCGGGTAGCCCCGAGGCGCTCGCGGAGCTGCTCCTCGACCTCGGCCTTGGAGCGCGCGTTGTTGCGGTTGGGCGACAACAGGCATCTCGTGGTCGTGAGTATGGTGCCTTGGCCGTCCGACTCAACCGAGCCCCCTTCGAGCACGAAGTCGAGGTTGTCCTCCATATCGCGAGGCAGCACGCCCGCCGAGCTTAACCGGCTGTTGACCTGGTTGTCGCGGTCGGCGGCGAATTTCAGCCCCCAGCCGTTAAACTGGAAGTCGGCGAGCACGGGCTTGCCTGACTCATCGAAAGCGGTGAGAGGCCCGTAGTCGCGCACCCAGGTGTCGTTGGTTGGCACCTCGACCACTGAGAGAAGGTCGGCCGGGAGTCCGCGGAACATTGTGCGAAGGCGATCCCCCTCCGGGGTAAGCACGACGGTGCGCACGCCGTTGGCAAGGAACGCGCGCAGCATCTCTATGTAGCACTCGTTGATCTCCGGAAGCATGTCGGCCCAGTCGGTCTCGGCGTGCGGCCAGGATATGACAACGGCGTCGAAGCGCGGGTCCCACTCTGCCGCGAGCGGGCGCTTGGCCGCCATTGATGGTATGTCGGGTTGTGAAGTCATTCGTCGTAGTCGTTAAGAGTTTCCCAAATCGAGTCCTGCGACTCCATGTATTCTTCACAGTAGTCCAGGAAGCCATTCCGCTCAGAGCTCCCCACTTCGTGGCACCACTCGCGGTATCGCGCCCGAAGCTGGTCGTCAGCCCCGATCATTTTCTTGAATTCGGCCTCTGCCATATCGATTGATCCGGCTTGCATGATGACGTCCTGAAACAATTCAATTAATTCATCCATAGATTTCAAGGTAGTGTGGGCGTCGGCCTCCGCCGGGTTGGGAAATGAGGCTCCCGAAGTCAGCCGACTCGTTTCAAAAACAAATTTAGACAAAAACCGCAGATAAACAAAATAATTTTGTGTTAAAAAAGTGGAGCCAATATTTGGCGGTTTCAAAAAAACTTCCTAACTTTGCACCGCGATTGAGAGGGAAACCTCCTACGAGCGGCTTGAGAGCCGCATCGCGATTGCCAAGCCGGGGCCAAATCCCCGTCGAGAAACAAAGATGGTGAGATTAGCTCAGTTGGTTAGAGCGTCGGATTGTGGTTCCGAAGGTCGT
>CAJUKE010000026.1 GCA_910587075.1 uncultured Muribaculaceae bacterium | reverse complement strand
GAGGGGACGTTTAACCTCGCAAACAACTTTTGCCCCTTCTACGGTGGGCGCGCCGACCTTCACGGCACCGTCGGCGTCAACGAGCAGGACGCGGTCAAATTCGAGGGTCTCGCCTTCTTTGCGCTCGTCGCCGAGATAGTGTACATACAGGAACTTGCCTTCCTCGGCCTTGAACTGCTGTCCCTGGATTTCTACGATAGCGTACATTAAACTATTGATTTGTATAAGGTTATGCCGTCGGGCGAGCCTTGAGCGGCTGCTTGGAAAGCCCGTTTCGGCCAAAAAGCCCACAAAGTTACTGATTTCCCGCGTTTTCCGCAAGCTTTCCCTTAGCGAGTTTAAGATTTTTTTGTAATTTTGCCGTATGGAGAAGCTCATGCACTTCGTCTGGCAGCACCGGCTCGGCCTCATCAAAGGGGCCGCGACCACCGACGGACGGCCCCTGAGGGTGATCGACCCCGGGCGGCTGAACACCGACGCGGGGCCCGACTTCTTCAACGCCTCGGTGAAAATCGGCGACGAAACCTGGCACGGCAACGTAGAGATGCACGTCAGGGCTTCCGACTGGCACCGCCACGGACACTCCGACGACCGGGCCTACGACTCGGTGGTGCTCCACATCGTGGCAGTCGACGACGACAGCGTGACCCGCCCCGACGGCTCCGTCATCCCACAGGCCGTCATGGAGATAGGTTCCAGCGCCCGCGAGCGCTACGAGGCCATGGGGCGCGGAGCCGACACGGGGCTCCCATGCGCCGCCGGGCTCCGCGACATCCCGGGAATCTATGTGACCGACTGGCTGACGGCCCTCGCCGTGGAGCGCGTCTTCACCAAGAGCGAGCGCGCCGCCGCGATCGCCGAGTCAACCGGGGGCAACTGGGAGGAGGCCGCATACATCACTTTCGCCCGAGCGCTGGGGTTCGGCCTCAACAGCGAGCCTTTCGAGCTGACCGCCCGCTCGCTACCGCTGAACATCCTCCTCAAACACCGCGACAACCCACTCGCCGTAGAGGCCATGATTTTCGGCCAGGCGGGACTGATTCCCGACCCGGCCATCGACGAGGACCCCTACGTCGAGGCGCTCCGACAGGAGTACCGATTCATGGCCGCGAAATTCTCGCTCCGCTCCCCCAAGCCCCAGTGGAAACTCGCCCGCACCCGTCCGCAGAACCTCCCCCACCGCAGGTTGGCCCTGCTGGCACGGAAGGTGGCCGACGGCTTCGGACTGATGGGCGACCTGGCCGCCGCGCGGTCGGCCGACCGGGTGCGCGACCTCTTCAGCGTCACCCCCGAAGGGTTCTGGGCCACGCACTTCACTTTCGCCCCAACACGGTCAAGGGTGTTCCCTACGGTGCTCGGGCGACAGGCCGTCGACTCGCTGATAATCAACGTCGCGGTGCCGCTGCTCCACGCCCGGGCCTGCTCCCGGGGCGACGACGCGGCCATGGAGCGCGCCCTCGACCTCCTCGCGTCGCTCCCGCCGGAGGACAACTCGCCGGTGCGCCTCTTCACTGGCGCGGGGATACCGTGCGCCGACGCTTTCGCGTCGCAGGCCCTGGTGGAGCTGCGCCGCGAATACTGCGAGAAAAAGAAGTGCATCTACTGCCGCTTCGGCCGGAGGCTGCTATCCCGATCCATCGCCGGAGCAGACGGCCAACCGGCAAACGCCCCCGCGGCGCACCCCGCGCTACCCTTCTGAGAAACTGTTTAAATTAGTTTAACAGTTCCTGAGCCGTCAGCCGAAAAACAGATAGGCCGCGAGCACCCCGGCCACCGAGCCGCTGACGTCGGCCAGCAGGGCGTAGCCCACCGCGTAGCGCGTCTTCCGCACACCCACCGAGCCGAAATACACCGCCAACACATAGAACATCGTGTCGGTCGACCCCTGTATCGCCGCCGAAACGCGGCTCACGAAGGCATCGGCCCCGTAGGTGTTCATCAGGTCGATCATCAGTCCGCGCGAACCGCTGCCGCTCAGCGGCTTCATCAGCGCCGTGGGGAGCGCCTCCACCCAGGAGGTGTCGCATCCGAGCCACGCCACCGCGTCGCGGGTCCAGGAGGTAAGCATATCCATCGCCCCGGAGGCGCGGAACACCGCGATTCCCACCAGTATGGCCACCAGGTAGGGGATGATCGTCACCGCCGTCTTGAACCCGTCGCGCGCACCCTCGATAAACGTTTCATACATATTGAGGCGCTTGCGCATCCCGGCCAACAGAAAGCCGACTATCACACTGAAAAGCAGAAAGTTCGCGATAAACCCCGAATAGCGCTCGACGCGCTCCCCGTCCATCCCGGAGAACACCCACACCATCGCGGCGATAACCGCCATCATACCCCCGAGCCATCCGAGCAGCACCGGGTCGGCCAGGCGGATGCGCTGCTTGAGGCAGAGGGCCACGATGCCTACCAGCGTCGACACGAAAGTCGCCAGCAATATCGGCAGAAACACGTCGGTAGGGTTCGCCGCCCCGGCCTGCGCCCGGTACATCATAATGGATATAGGTATGAAGCAGAGTCCCGACGCGTTTAGAATCAAGAACATAATCATCGCGTCGGTAGCCTTGTCCTTCTCCTTGTTGAGCGACTGCAGCTCCTGCATGGCCTTCAGCCCCATAGGGGTCGCGGCGTTGTCGAGTCCGAGCATATTGGCCGACACATTCATAAATATCGAGCCCATGGCCGGATGTCCCTTCGGCACCCCCGGAAAAAGGCGGCAGAACAGCGGCGACACCAGTCGGCCGAAAAAGCCGATCACCCCGGCGCGCTCACCAATTTTCATCAGCCCGAGCCACATCGACAGGATGCCCGTAAGCCCGAGCGACACCTCGAACGCCAGAGCCGCCGCCGAGAACGAGCCCTGCATCATCTCGCTCCACACCCCCGCGTCGCCGCAGAAAACCGTGCGCCCGAGCGCTACCGCGAACGCCACCAGAAAGAACGCCGCCCAAATATAATTCAGTACCATAACTGCTGTTCTAAATCAATTCCTTAAAAAAGCCGCCTCAGCAAACATAAGCCGAATTTACCACCACTGGCCGAATTTACCACCATGCGGGTGGTAAATTCGGCATGCGTCGTCGCCAAAGCCCTATCTTCTGAAACCTTTGCCATAGGAGCGGGTATTCTTCGCGTTGACAATCCAACCGCGTTTCTTCCCCTCGGGTCGCGATATATAATTTTTACCCGCCAAAGCGCTAATCTGCTTTTGTATTGCCGACCTGTTAATGCCAAGCGTGACAGCGAGTTTGTCCAGAGTAGCATTCGGCTCAGACTGCAGCAATGAAAGGATTTTGCCTGGTGTGTCGGTTGTAAAGCTGATTATCTCACCCTCGTACCACCACGACACATCCCTGTCGGCGGAAACAAATGATATATAATCCGACACATCGCTTAACAACACCTTCTTCATATGCTCGACAAAGGGCGCGATCGCCGAATAATCGGCATGCGCCCCATCCGAGGGGACCGGCCCGACATTAGCGTCGGCCTGCGCGAGAGCGGTAAGATACGAGGCTTTGTTTTTCGTCTTGACCACCATCATCGGCCAGCCGTGTTGCTTCAATATATAATTGACCATCAAACGGGCTATACGGCCATTCCCATCCTCAAAAGGATGGATTCGTATATACCTGTAATGGAAAATAGCGGCTAATTCGATAGGGTTATACTCATTGGACGCGTCCGCCTCATTATACCACCTCACCAGGTCCGACATCAGCGCCGGAGTCTCTTCGGGCGTGGCGTAGTAGAACATTGTCCCGGCAGGGGTTTTCACCGAATTCGGACGGGTCTTATAGATTCCGGCATGCACGGTGTAACTCGTCATGACTCCGGCGGGTGATTTGACCGGGACCTCGTAATCCTCCCTCAACATCACCTTATGGAGCTGCCTGATGAAGGCTTCGGTCATAGGGTTGCCGCTCAAAGCCTCATCGACCATAAGGTTAAGACACAGGTTATGCGCCTTCATTTCCTCGAAGTCCTTCATTGGAGCGCTCCCCATAACCTCGCCAAACAGCAGAAGCACCTCCGTCTGCCCATATGTAAGGGTATTCCCCTCGATATGGTTGCTGTTGTAATTGAAGTCAAGCATAAACTTGTTCTGCAACCTCAACAAATCCATTTCGGATAACGGTTGCAGGGCGTTCCATTGGTCTATCTTGTCTTGAAGTTCCATCCGTTTCAGCGTTTATTGGCAAATTTACGAAATTTACCACCACTGTGCAAATTTACCACCGCGGCGGTGGTAAATTTGGTTCGGGGGGCGCGGGTGAGTTTTTGGCTAACAAAAACTAATAAATGCTTGCGGGTGTTTATTCGGTATGCGCCGAAACGGGGAAAAACTTATGGTTTTGGCGGTTTAACACATAAAAAGCCGTAAATTCGCGGTCGATATAATTAAGCGATGAAAAAATTACTGATTATAATGGTGGCCGCGACGGCCTGGTTTGGCGCGTACGCCGGAAATGTTGACGCGGCGATGCCCGACGGGGCGGAGGCCCTGATCGGCGAGACCGCGGCGGTTGTAGGCGACGAGGCGCCGGTGGCCGACGTTGAGACGGGTGCCGCTCCGGCGGCTTCGGTGGCTGTGCCGCTCGACTTCACCGGGTTCAACCCGACGGACACCGCGAGGGTGCTCCGACTCACCGAGGAGGAGCTAATCTTCGCCGAGACCCCGGCGCTCCCCTGCCGCAAGTACCGCGACGGCATGGCGGTGAACTACTGGCAGCTCGGCACCCCGGTGGCCGTGGGGGCCGTGGCGTCGCTCTTCGTGAAGACCCCGAAGCTGGTGCAGGCACGCGAATATGTGCAGAAGCACCTCTCGCAGCACGGAAAGCACAAGACCACGGTCGACAACTACCTCCAGTACGCCCCCATCGTGGCCTCCTACGGCCTCTTCGCCTGCGGGCTGAAGGGTGAGAACGGGCTGCTCGACCGCACGATCATCGCGGCGATGAGCTACACGATTTTCGTGGCCGTCAACGCTGGCATGAAGTTCGCCTTCGGCGAGAAGCGCCCCGACAGCAACGCCCACAACTCGTTCCCCTCGGGCCACACGGGCACCGCCGTAACCGGCGCCGAGTTCCTCCGCCGCGAATACTGGTCGACCTCTCCCTGGATCGGCGTGGCGGGCTACGCCGTGGCCCTCACGACAGCCTACCTGCGCATCCACAACGACCGCCACTGGATAAACGACGTTGTCGGGGGCGCCGCCGTGGGCTATTTCTCGACCACCCTCGCCTACTGGCTCTATCCCAAGATTTTCCGCAAGCGCTACGAGCGCCACATCAAGGAGCGCGAGGCGCGCCTGGCCCGCGAGTGCGCCGGCATCGACCTGCCCAAGCGCCGCTCGGGGGGTGTCACCGGCTTCGGGGCGCCGTTTGCCGGCGGTGGCGCCGTAGGCTTCTCGATGGCCCTGAACTTCTAAGAAATCTTAAATTATTGGTGGATAGGCGAAGTTGGCGTAATTTCGCGTATTCCACCCGGGCGCCGAAGCGCCAACCAATGTTCGCAATGAAAAAGTACAACCTGCTAAACAACATCCTCGGATGGGTGTGTTTCGCCGTAGCCGCGGTTACCTACCTGCTGACGGTCGAGCCCACCGCATCCTTCTGGGACTGCCCCGAATTCATCGCCCAAGGCACCAAACTCGAAGTGGGCCACCCGCCGGGCAACCCTATCTTCATGCTCGCCGCCCGCTTCTTCGTGAACTTCGCGGCGGGGGATATGAGTAAGGCCGCGCTGATGGTCAACTCCATGTCGGCGCTCCTGTCGGCGGGCACCATACTGCTCCTGTTCTGGACCATAACGCACCTGGTGAAGCGCCTGATCGTGAAGGACGACGCCCGGGAGGTGAGCCTCCTGGAGATGCTCGTGATCTTCGGGGCCGGCGTGTGCGGCGCGCTGGTCTACACCTGGAGCGACACCTTCTGGTTCTCGGCAGTCGAGGGTGAGGTTTACGCCTTCTCGTCGTTCTGCACGGCGCTGGTGTTCTGGCTGATTCTCAAATGGGAGAACCGCGCCGACCAGCCCCACTCCGACCGCTACCTGGTGCTGATCGCTTATATCATAGGTGTGTCGATCGCCGTGCACCTGCTCAACCTGCTCTGCATCCCGGCCATCGTTCTGGTGTTCTACTACCGCAAGTTCAAGAACACCACCGCGACCGGGTCGCTCATAGCCCTGGCCGTGGCCGCCGCCATAGTGGCCCTCATCCTGTTCGGCCTGGTGCCGGGCTTCATCGAGGTTGCCCAGTCGTTCGAGCTGCTGTTCGTCAACACCTTCGGCATGGGCTACAACACCGGCGTACTCGCCTACACGATACTCTTCATCACCGCCGCCGTATGGGCCGTAGCCGCGCTCTACCGTCAGAAGTCGGCCGCGGAGATCCGCGTGTCGTTCCTGTTGGCCGTGATCCTCTCGGGCATGCCGTTCATCGGCTCCGGGTGGCTCATCCCGGTAGTGCTCATCGGCGCCCTCGGCGCGTTCCTGTGGATGGCCAAGAAGCTCCCCGTGAGGATTCTCACCGTGTGCGCCCTTAGCGTGCTGGTGATTTTCGCCGGATATTCGAGCTATGCCCTGCTGCTGATACGCTCGCACGCCAACCCCCCGATGAACCAGAACGCGCCCGACAACGTGTTCGCCCTCTCCTCGTACCTCAACCGCGAGCAGTACGGCGACACCCCGCTCCTCTACGGCCACACCTTCAAATCGTCGGTGCTCTACGAGGCCGACGAGTATGGCAACTACGGCTTCAAGAAGAAGGGCGAGAAGGACGTATACAGCAAGGCCGTGAAGAACGACCCCTCGGAGCCCGACCGCTACGTCGCCAAAAAGTCGTTCTCCTACGAGATGACTCCCAAGATGCTCTTCCCCCGTATGTACTCCACATCCCCCTCCCACCCCAACGCCTACATGGAGTGGATCGGGGCCACCGAGGCCGACCTCGACAACGTAGAGGCCCCGGTGATTGTCGACAAGGATGGGAACACCATACGCACCATGATGATGCAGAAGCCCACGTTCGCCCAGAACCTGCGCTACTTCTTCAACTACCAGTGGAACTATATGTACTGGCGCTACTTCATGTGGAACTTCGCAGGGCGCCAGAACGACATCGCCGGACAGGGCGAGGCCAACCACGGCAACTGGATTTCCGGCATACCCTTCATCGACAACCACCGCCTGGGCGACCAGAGCCTCCTGCCCGACGACATCGGAAAGAACAACAAGGGGCACAACGTGTTCTATATGCTCCCGCTGCTGCTCGGCATCCTGGGCCTCACCTGGCAGGCTTTCCACTCCAAACGGGGCATCGAGCAGTTCTGGGTGATATTCTTCTTTTTCTTCATGACGGGTGTGGCCATCGTGCTCTACCTCAACCAGCCCCCGCTGCAGCCCCGCGAGCGCGACTACGCCTTCGCCGGCTCGTTCTACGCCTTCTCGATATGGGTGGGCATGGGGGTTCCCGCCCTCTGGGCCCTGGTGAACCGCCTGATGAAGAACTCCGTCGGCCCCGTGGGTGACGACAACAACGGCATCAACCCCGCCGCCGACCGCCGCAAGGCCCTCTGGGTGGCTTGTGGAGCGTGCGCAGTAGGGCTGGCCGTGCCCCTGCAGATGGTGTCGCAGACCTGGGACGACCACGACCGCTCGGGCCGCTACACCGCCCGCGACTTCGGTATGAACTACCTCTCGTCGGTCGACGAGAACGGAGTGATATTCACTAACGGCGACAACGACACATTCCCCCTCTGGTATGCCCAGGAAGTCGAGGGGTACCGCACCGACGTGCGCGTGGTCAACCTCTCCTACCTCACCACCGACTGGTACGCCAACCAGATGCGCGTGGCCACCGACGGCGCCCCCGGCCTCAAGACCCTCGCCCAGCCCGCCGACTACGCCCAGGACCGCCTCCAGTACAGCTACTTCGACCAGGAGAATATGAGCCAGGAGCGCGTCAACGCCCTCAACTCGCTCGACGACCTCTACCATAACCCCAAGGCCATGTGGCAGGGCTCGCGCGTGATGCGTTACCCCAATATGTACATCCCCTCCAACGCCAAGGCCGCCGTCGAGGCCGGGGTGATACTCCCCTCGGAGCTCCCCGCCGCCGAGGACGCCATCGAGGTATCGCTCTACAAGGACCCCAAGAACCCCGCCGGGGGCGTTACCCTCAGCCAGGCCATCAGCCTCGACGCGATCGCCACCCAGGCCCGCGACGGATGGAACCGCCCGGCATACTTCGCGATGACGGTGCCCGACGAGTACTACCTCTCGCTGTCGCCCTATATGCGCAACACCGGCCTGGCCTACCAGGTGACCCCCCTCCGCAACCCCGAGGACGGCCAGTCGACCTGGGTAGCCACCGACAAGATGTACGACAACATCACCACCAAGTTCCGCTGGGGCGGACTCGACCAGCTCAAGGATGGCGAGGAAATCTACCTCGACGAGACCGTGCGCCGCATGGTGACCACCCACCGCTCGGCCATGTCGGAACTCGCCTACTCGCTCTTCCTCGAAGGGTACGACGCGATGCACCCCGCTGACTCCGTCAACGGCAAGCCCGACGCCGTGTACGCCGCCGACCGCTTCACAAAGGCGGCCCACATCCTCGACCTCATCGAGGAGAAGCTCCCCACCAAGGTTTCCCCATACAGCATCCAGGTGGGCTACCAGATAGCCGACACCTATCTGCGCCTGGCCCAGGCCACCGGCGACTCGAACCTCAAGGCCAAGGGGCTCGCTATTCTTGAAAAGGAGATTCTGCGCTACGGCCAGTACATACCCTACTTTATGGAACTGCAGCGCACCCTCCCCGGCAGCGGCTTCTCGGGCCTCACCTACGCCGACCGCTACATACCGACATACCTCTATGTGCTCCTCGACGCCTACTCTTCGGAGGGTGGCGACAACGCCTCCCTGCAGGAGAAGCTCCTCGCCGAAGGGGTGAACATCAACGACCTGACCCGCTTCCTGCCTAAAAAGCAGTAAGCGGGCCGGGCCCATCCACCCGCAGCCAATGCTTATCGAAAGACCGCCTCTGTTCTACCGCCTCCTCTTCCCCGAGGGGCTGTGGCGCTTCAAGCGAAAGAAGCGCAAGGTCGTATACCTTACCTTCGACGACGGGCCGGTGCCCGAGGTAACCCCCTGGGTGCTCGACACCCTCGACCGCTACGACGTGAAGGCCACATTCTTCATGGTGGGCGACAACGTGGCCCGCAACCCCCATATTTTCGAGGAAATCAAGCGCCGGGGCCACTCCTACGGCAACCACACCATGCACCACCTCCAGGGGATGAAGGTGTCGGCCTACCGGTATGTGCACGACATCACCGAGGCCAACGACCTGATCGACAGCCCCCTGTTCCGCCCGCCCCACGGCCTGCTTAAATGGAAGCAGTCGAAAATCATCAAGGACCACTACAACATAGTGATGTACGACCTGGTGACGCGCGACTACTCCAAGAAGCTCACCCCAGACAAAGTGTTCGCCAACGTGAGGCGCTACGCCCGCAACGGCTCCATAATCGTGTTCCACGACTCCCTGAAGGCCGAGCGCAATATGAAGGCCGTGCTGCCCCAGGCTATCGAATGGCTAAGAGCGAGAGGATATGAGTTCGAAGTCCTCCCGATGTGACGACAACGGCGCCCGTGCCGCCCGGCAACCGGGCGGCACGCCGCTTTACGCCCCGCTCGCCGACGCCATGGATGCCGCCGGAGCCGCCGCCTGGGGGATCGCCGAGGCCGGAGAGGTCGACGGCCCCACAATGGAGCGCTTCGACAGCTTTATAGCCCGGGGGCTCCACGCCACGATGGAATACCTCGAACGCTACCGCGAGATACGCCTCAACCCGCTCAGGCTGCTCGAAAGGGAGCCGGAGAGTGGCGCGGTGATAGTCGGGGCCTTCCCCTACGCCTCGGAATACCACCCCGCGCCGGGAGCCGACCGCGTGGCCCGCTACGCCCTCGGCGACGACTACCACGAGGCGCTCCGCAAGCGGCTAAAGCCCGTGGCCGCACTGCTCCGCGACGCCGGATACCAGGCCCGTGTGTGCGTCGATTCAGCCCCCATCCTGGAGCGCTACTGGGCCGAAAAGGCCGGCCTGGGCCGTCCGGGCCTCAACCGCCAGCTATCCATACCCGGACTCGGCAGCTACTTCTTCCTCGCCGAGATAGTTACCGACGCGCCCCTGCCACCCGCTCCGCCCCTGCTACCCGCCGAGGTGGAAAACCCGACCCGCGCCGCGGGGTGCACGAAGTGCGGCGCTTGCGCCGCCGCCTGCCCCACCGGCGCCCTGCGCCCCGACGGCACATTCGACGCCCGCCTCTGCATCAACTACCTCACGATAGAGCACCGGGGCCCCATACCCGACCACATACCCACCGAGGCGCTCCGCGGCGTGCTCTACGGCTGCGACCGCTGCCAGGAGGCGTGCCACCTCAACCGCGGCATCACCGCCCGGCCCCTCCCCGAATTCCTCCCCCGCCCGGCCCTGCTGGAGCTTACCCTGGAGGCCCTCGACAACCTTCCCCCCGACGAGCGCGCCCTCCTTCTGCGCCGCTCCCCCCTCCGCCGCGGCCTCAACCGCCGCTAACCCTCCCCTCCACCACCCTCTCCCGCAGCGCCCTCCCCCGAAAATATTTCCCTCCCATAATATTACTCCAGTTGTCGCCCCTCGTCCGACCTGTCCCACCTGTCCGACTTGTCCGACCTGTCCGACGGAGCCGCCCAAAAAAATTCGGAGCCCTCGCGGCGAATTTCTCGCGCGAGGGCTCCGAACTATATACGTTTTTTGGGGAATTTACTTCTTATCGGCGGCAGCGGCGGCAGCGGCGGGGGTGTAGCGGCTGTTGAGTCCGGCGATTACGTCGGCGGTGATGTCGAGCGCCGGGTTGAAGATCTCGCCGGGAGCGTAGATCAGGATCGCGTCGTAGTGGCGGGTCTTGTTGTACTCGTTCAGGAAGTTGTTGAGCGAGTCAAGGAACTGCTGCTGCTGGCGCATAGCCTCCATCTCGGCCTTCTGCTGGAGCGAGCCGAGGTAGTTCTGGGCGGCCTGCTGCTTCTTGTTGAGGTCCTGCATATCGGCGTTGTAGGAAGCCTCGGAGAGGTAACCGTTGCTCTGCACCTTCTGCTGGATGGAGCTTGCCAGGCGGTTGAGCTCGCTTTCGCGCGAGCGCTGTGCGTTCTGGAGCTCGGTCATAGCGCGGAGGTTGGCCTCGTTGAAGGTCTTTACCATATCGTAGTTGGCCATCACGGAGTCCATATGGTAGTATCGGATGTTGGTAGTCGGGGCGAAAGAGTCGCCATCGGCCTTAGCGACCTTGGCGGGAGCCTCAGCTTTCTTTTCGTCGGCCTTCTGACCGTCATTGGAGCAGGCGGCGGCGCCGCAGAGGAGCCCTGCGGCGAGGGCTGCGAGGAAGAATTTCTTCATATGTGGAAATAGGTGATGTTTTGCTTGCTAAGGGTTTCGGATTCAAGGTCGCGGGTCCCGGCGACGCCGTTTGACGCAGAGCTCCTCGCGGCGCCGCGGTATGTCGCGGAGCTCGTGGCTGTGGGCCTGGGGGAATCGCCCCCCTTTCACGAAGAGCGCCTTCACGCCCATAAGCACCACCGCGAGGGCTACAAGGGCTATGGCGGAGAGTATTGTGGCGGGCATCGGGGCTCGTTTAAAATTCGCCGCAAATTTAAGAAAGTCGGGGCAATTTTTCGTAGTTTCTCGATTTTATTTTGTAACTTAGCGGCATCGGAGCGTCACTTTTAACAGATATTTAGGATAACGCACGATTTTTAAGAGCATATTTTTAACGGACACAATATCTACCCGCTATGGAAGTAAAAGACCTCAATCCAAAAGTGGTGTTCGAAATCTTCGACCAGATCACCAAGATTCCCCGCCCCTCCAAAAAGGAGGACAAGATACGCGCCTACCTGCTTGACTTCTGCAAGCAGCACGGCCTCGACGCCCACGCCGACAAAATCGGCAACGTGATCATTCGCAAGCCCGCCACCCCCGGCCACGAGAACGCGCCGACGGTGATTCTCCAGGGACATATGGACATGGTTTGCGAGAGCAACGACAAGAGCTTCGACTTCGAGAACAACCCCATCGAGACCATCGTCGACGGCGAATGGGTGCGCGCCAACGGCACAACCCTCGGCGCTGACAACGGCATCGGCGTGGCCGCCGCCCTCGCCATCATGACTGACGACAAGCTCGTGCACGGCCCCCTCGAAGCCCTCATCACCATGGACGAGGAGACCGGCATGACCGGCGCCAACAACCTCGAAAAGGGGGAACTCACCGGCTCGATCCTCATCAACCTCGACTCCGAGGACGACGCCGAGGTATTCGTAGGATGCGCCGGCGGCATCGACACCGTGGCCACCTTCAAGTACAACCGCTCCTTCGCCCCCACCGACTACCACTACTTCAAGCTCGACCTCCGCGACGGCCTCGGCGGCCACTCCGGCGGCGACATACACCTGGGGCGCGCCAACGCCAACAAGATCGTGGCCCGCTTCATCTTCAATATGATGAAGCAGCACGAGGTAGTGCTCTCCGAGTTCGACGGCGGCAACCTCCGCAACGCGATTCCCCGCGCCGCCCACGCCGTGTTCGGCGTTCACACCACCCGCAAGGAGGATGTGCGCATAGCCTTCAACCGCTACGCCGCCGACATCGAGGCTGAATACAAGGGGCTCGAAACTACTATGAAGCTCGACCTCCAGAGCGTCGACAAACCCGACTACACCGTCGACCAGACCACCTCGCGCAACCTGGTGCTCGCACTCTACTGCGCCCCCCACGGCGTGATCTCCATGAGCCGCGACATGCCCGGCCTGGTAGAGACCTCTACAAACCTCGCCTCCGTGAAGATGAAGGAGAACGAGCAGATCGTGGTCACCACCTCGCAGCGCTCCTGCGTCGACTCCCGCAAGTACGACATCGCCAACCAGGTTGAGGCTTGCTTCACCCTCGCCGGCGCCACCGTCGAGCACGGCGACGGCTACCCCGCCTGGACCCCCAACCTCGACTCCACCATCATGAAGCTCGCTTCCGACGCCTACGAGGAGCTCTACGGCGTTCGCCCCGCGGTGAAGGCCATCCACGCCGGCCTGGAGTGCGCCCTCTTCCAGCAGAACTACCCCGACCTCGACATGGTGTCGTTCGGCCCCACCCTCCGCGACGTGCACTCCCCCTCGGAGCGCATGCACATCCCCGCCGTCGAGCGCTTCTACGAGCAGCTCAAGCGCACCATCGAGAAGGTAGCCGCCCTCTGAACCAAGGTCGGAGACCTTGCACATTACTAACCCCGCCATAAGCGGCGTAGCCGCGGTTGGTGGGGAGGTATGAAATCCGAGAACTTAACAAGGTCGGAGACCTTGCACAACAATAGCGGTGCAAGATCTCCGACCTTGCCGCTTACTAAAAAAGATACGGCGCGAAATCGTTGAAGCCCCCTTGTTTGTTTCATTACCATGAGAAAACTCCTTTTAGCAGCCGGCGCGCTCGCGCTCGGCGCGGCCTCGCAGGGGTGCGCAGCCCAGCACCCGCCCCTGCGGCCCCATGCCGAATCGTTCGCCGCGAGCGACACCACGATGTTCCTCACCCCGTTCGCCCTACCCCCGCTGGCCGAGCCCGACGAGGCGCGCTTCCGCGACCTCACCGAGGAGGACTACCGCGAGGTGGCCGAGGAGTTAGGCGTGGAGGTGGCCGCGATCAAGGCCGTGGTAGACATCGAGGCCGGAGCCGCCCACGAGGGGTTCTGGGACGACGGCAAGCCGCTGATTAACTTTGACCTGTCGATGTACAACAAGTTCGCGCCCCGCCGGGGGGTCAACCTCGCCAGCGCCCGCAAAAAGTCGCCCGAGATATTCCGCCGACCCGACACGCGGCGCCACGGCTCCTACCAGGCCGCGCAGCAGGCGAGGCTCGACGCCGCGAAAGCCATCAACGAGGAGTCGGCCCTGGAGTCGACCTTCTGGGGTATGTTCCAGATCGGCGGGTTCAACTGGAAGAAGTGCGGCACCTCGTCGGTGCGCGAGTTTGTCGACCTCATGAGCCGCTCGGAGCGCGACCAGCTCGAACTCTTCGCCAAATTCATATCCAACAACGGCATGGTCGAGGCCATACGCAAAAAGAACTGGCTCGCCTTCGCCCTGAAATACAACGGCCCCAAAGCCAAGGCGCGCCGCTACCACACCCGCCTGGCGGCAGCCTACAAAAAGCACGGGGGCAAGTGAACCCGCCCCCGTCGTTTATCTCTTAATGATGTCGTTTGAATCCTCATCAATCCGCGCCGAGAATCGACGCCGGGGAGAGTGGCACGGCGATTTCGGCGCCGCGGGTGTCGCGCCACACGATTTTCATGCCCATACGCTCGTCGCGGAGCGCCTCCATGCCCTCGCGGAACCCCTTGTCGGAGCAGAGCGCCGAAAGCTCCATCGCCGCCGACTGCTCCAGGAACTCGCGGCTGCGGGGAGGCAGGTCGGCGATCACCACCTTGTCGGTGCACTCGATTGTGAACACCAGGGTATCACCCTCGATAACGGCCTCCGAGCCGGAGAAAAGGCCCGTCTGGAGCTCGCGGGCGCGGAACTCGGGCGAGTTGAGCGCGTCGACCACGGCCCGCGCCTTTTCGTGGCCCGTGCCGCATGACGCTGCGGCGACAAGCAGAGCCGCCGCGATCGCTATGTTTCGTGCTATTGTTTTCATTCTGTATAGTTTACCCGGCTATCACGCCTTCGGCGGCAAGCTGGTCGATGAAACGGGCAAGCTGGTCGGGGCACGACGTGCCCTTGTCGCGGCAGGGGATGCCGCGGCATATGCCGGCAATCTCCGAAGCCTTGCGCCCCTTGGCCAGGGCGCACACCCCGACGGTGTTGCCGGGGCAACCACCGAGAAATTCAACATTGTTGATAGTTCCGTTGTCGTCAACGTCGAGCGTGATCATCCGGGAGCAGGTCCCGCTTGTGCGATACTGGTAAATCATAGCGCGAAAATACGAAAAAACCGCGAAAAGGGCCGAATTGTTAAACCTTTTGCCTAATTTAGCGCTCTAAATGAGTAAGAACCCGCTAATCTTACGGCAATGAAAAAGCTTACTACCACAATTACGGCCCTGATGGTGGCGGCGGCGATGGTACTCGCCCCCGTGGCCGAGGCCCAGGGGCGCGCACGCCAGCAGTCGACGCCGAGCGCCCAGCGGGGAGGAAACTCTCACGGCGGCTCCGCGAGCCGCGGAAACGGCAACCGTCCCGGAAACTCCAACGGCAACCGCCCCGGAAACGCTAACCGTCCGGGCAACGCTAACCGCCCATCGAACCCCGGCAGCAACACCCGTCCGGCCAACCCCGGCAACAATAACCGCCCCGGCAATACGAACCGCCCCTCCAACCCGGGGAGCAACACCCGCCCGACTACCCCGTCGAACCCCGGCAACCGCCCCGGCAACTCCAACCAGGGCCATCGTCCGGGCAACACAAACCCGCCCGCGCAGAACCGCCCCGGCAACAACGGCAACCACCACAACCGACCGGGGCAGCGCCCTCCGCAGAACAACCGCCCGGGTCGCCCCGACTACGGCCACAGGCCACCGCAGCGCCCCCACTACCCCCACCGCCCGGCGCCGCTCCCCCCCAGGCCCATGCGCCCCGGCTATCGCCACCCCGTGCCCTTCTTCGGAAGCTGGCACCGCCCCGTGCCCCCTCCACGCTGGCACTACACCGCAGGTGTGGGCCCGGTGTTCTCGACGATTCTCGGAGTGGCCATCGGCGCGACGCTCGCCTCGTCGCTCAACACGCTGTCGACCAGCGGTTACACCGTCAGCAACTACGGCAACGACGTGGTGTACCTCTCGAACGTGCCTCAGATGAACCTGATGTGGCCCGACGCCGCGATGTACTACAACAACGGCCGTCTCTGCGGCTCGCAGTTCACCTACCCCACCGACTACTACGATATGAGCCGATATAACTCGCTGTACAACCGCTTCGTGCAGCTCTACGGAGCCCCAGTCAACACCGGCAACAGCGGCGGCATTGTCTCCGCGACCTGGTTCGGAGGCGACAACCGCTTCGTGACCATCGAGTTCAACGGCAACTACGGCAACTACTACACCACCCTGAGCTACGGCATGTAGCGCGCCGCGCCCCTCGGGCGCCCACCGCATACCGACCTCATCACATTATAACACCGACATTTACATGAAACGCTCCGCCGGCATTTCCTTCAACGGAGCAACCCTGGTACTCGCGGGGTTGCTCCTTGTCACGTTCGCGGCCTTCCTGGGCCAGACGCTGTTTTACTCTAAAGGGGAGCCGCGCGAGGCGGTCGTGGCCGTGTCGATGCTCCAGCAGGGCAACTGGATTCTGCCCGTGAGCGTCGGGGCCGACATCCCCTACAAGCCCCCGATGCTGGCCTGGATCATTGCCGCGCTCGGATGGCTCAACGGGGGGCACGTCACCGAGTACCTAAGCCGCCTGCCGTCGGCCCTGGCCGCGACGGCGATGATTCTGTGCGTGTTCCGCTTCTACTGCCGCCGCACCACGGTGGGGCTGGGCGTGGTTACCGCCTTCATCACCATGACGGCCTTCGAGGTTCACCGCGCCGCGACCTCCTGTCGCGTCGATATGCTGCTCTGCTGCTTCACCGTGCTGGCCATCCTCGCCATGGCGCGCCACTGGGAGCGGCAACCGGGCCGCTGGCAGCTCCCCTGGATAGGCATACTGATGATGTCGCTGGCGGTGCTCACCAAGGGCCCCGTAGGGATGCTCATCCCCTGCATGGTGGTCGGCGCGTGGCGCCTGATACAGCGCGACCCGTTCTGGCACACGTTCATAACCCTCCTACTGAGCGGACTGCTCTCGCTGGTGCTCCCGGCTCTGTGGTACATAGCCGCCTACCAGCAGGGGGGCGACGCCTTCCTCGACCTTGCGTTGGAGGAGAATTTCGGCCGCTTCACCGGGCGGATGTCGTACGACTCGCATAAGAACGGCCTCTGGTACTACTTCGCGATGTTCCCCGCCGGAATGGCCCCCTGGACCCTCCTGGGCCTCATCTCGCTCTTCGCCTGGCGCAAGTTCCGCTACGGCATCCTCAAACTCAAATGGCGCGACCTGGTGGCCGACGACCCCGCCGGACTGCTGGCCCTCTGCGCCTCGGTGATCATCTTCGTGTTCTACTGCGTGCCCCAGAGCAAGCGCGGGGTGTACCTGCTCCCTATGTACCCCTTCGCGGCCTACTGGCTGGCGTTCTACATAAAGTGGCTGGCCGGGAAGACCACCCGCGTGCTCAAGCCATTCGGATGGATCGTGGCGCTATTGGGCACCATAGTGCCCGCGCTGCTGCTCTGCGCCCTCTTCGGATGGCTCCCGGAGGTTGACGCCCACCCGGCCATCGACGCGGCGCTCGGCGAGCTCAGGATGCTCGGAGCGGGCTTCGCCGCGCCGATGACCTGCTGCCTCTGCGCGACGGTGTGCTTCTCGACCCTCCGAATCATGGCGCGGGGCGACAACCGCCAGATCGTGCAGTGGACCCTCATCGACCTGATGCTCATCTACTGGGTGTTCTCGGCGGCCATACAGCCCGCCGCCCTCAACCCCAAGAGCGACTACCCCCTGGCACAGGCCGTCGAGGCCCGGGCGCTCCCCGGCGAGCCGGTCTACAGCTATGTCGACGACCGCATGCTACGCTTCTACCAGGTGAACTTCTACACCACCGACGGCCTGACGGTGCTCGACAGCGCCCGAGTGGCGGCACACACACCCACCCAGGGACTCGTCTTGGTGGCGCGCCGCGACTCGGCGGCGTTCAACAGAATGCTCCCGGCCAACCTCCCCCGCAGGGTGGTGATGCGCTGGGACGCCCGCAGCTCCGACCTCCGCTCGCCGGTGCTCCTGTACCGCCTGAACCCGATGACTCTGTAACATCCCATTATGGACTACGAAATACGCCCCCTGCAGCTGAGGCTGCTGAAAATCCTCCAGGCCGTCGACGCGATGTGCCGCGAGCATAACCTCCGATACTACATCATTGCCGGCACACTCCTCGGAGCAGTGCGCCACGGCGGCTTCATCCCCTGGGATGACGACCTCGACATAGGTATGCCCCGCCCCGACTACGACCTTCTGAGGGCCAACTGGCGGAAGTGGCTCCCTAAACACCTCGAATTCATCGACCCGGAGAACGACCCCGACTACCCGTTCCCATTCGGCAAAATCCAGGACGCCGGCACAACCCTCATCGAGTCGAAGCACTTCGGCTACCTCGGCGGGGTGTACATCGACGTGTTCCCCCTCGACGGGATGACCGACAGCGCGCCCGCGCGCCGCTCCCACTTCGCCCGCTACAAGTTTTTCCGCCGGGCCCTGTACCTGATTTACCGCGACCCCTACCGCCACGGGCGGGGGCCGTCGAGCTGGTTCCCGCTCCTGACGCGCCGCCTCTTCACCCGCGCCGGGCTCCACGCCAGGTTGCAGCGCATCTTCCGCGAGTACCCCTACGAGGAGTCCCCGTCGGTTGTGGAGCACGACAACGGCGCCCGAGGCGTGCTCCCGAAGGCCTGGGTCGAACCGGCCCGCGACATCCTCTTCGAGGGGCTACCCTTCAAAACCTTCGCCGAGCCGGAGAAGTACCTCGCCTACACCTACGGCGACTATATGACCCTCCCCCCCGCCGACCGCCGCAAGCAGCACCGCTTCTACCGCCTCGACCTCGACCACCCCTATCGGGGAGTGAAGAGTAAAGAGAGTGAAAAGGGTGGAAAGTGAAGGGTGAAGAGTGAAGGGAATACCTCACCGCTTTACACTCTCCCGGCTAATACATCACCACAAATTCCTTATTACCAAGGTCGGAGACCTTGCATATGATTAACCCCATCATAAGCCGCGTCAGCGGCAGTTGGTGGGGGGAGGTTCCGAGGCACAAAACACCCCATCAACCGCCGCTCACGCGGCTTATGATGGGGTTAAATTTGTAAAAGGTCTCCGACCTTTGTCATACCCGGCCTCCGCGGGTTAGTCGCGGCTGGAGCCGAAGAAGCGGAGGAGGTAGAGGAAGAGGTTGATGAAGTCGAGGTAGAGGCTCAGGGCGCCCCAAGTCGCGAGACGGCCGTCGGCCATCGCGGGGTACTGCTGGGTCATCTGCTTGATTTTCTGGGTGTCCCAGGCGGTGAGGCCGATGAAGATCAGCACGCCGAGGCCGCTCACGATCCAGTCGAGAGTCGAATTGGCCCAGAACATATTCACAACGCAGAGGATGATGAGGCCGAAGAGGGCCATATAGAGCAGAGAGCCGATCTTGGTGAGGTCGCGGTTGGTGAAGTAGCCGTAGACGCTCATCGCACCGAACACGCCGGCGGTGATGATGAAGGTCTTGAAGATGCTCGCGAAGCTGAACGCCAGGAAGATAATCGACAGCGTCAGGCCGTTGACTATGGCGAACAGGTAGAAGAGCCCCGTTGACATCGCCGGGGAGAGCTTGTTGAGGCGGGCGGTGATGAAGAACACCAGGCCCAGTTCAAGAATGGCCAGACCCCAGTAAACCCAGGAGTGAGTGGCGATGAAGTAGGCCACATTGGCCTCGGTGCCCCAGGCGGCGGCGAGCCACGCGGTGGCGGCGGTCACCAGGAGGGCCAGGAACATCTTGACGTAGACGGATTTCATTACGGCCGACACCTTGGCGTCGAGCGACTGCTGGTTCCGTCCGTCGTAATAGTCAGTCTGATAGTAACTCATATTCAATAAACGTTTTTTCTGTTTAACGGATTGGCGGCGGGAAGGGTTCCCGGGCCGATTAGAAACTGTTTAAAATTTATAAACAGCTTACATTCTTTCGGGCACGTTGATGCCGAGCAGCCCCATCGCGGTTTTCACCACGCGCGAGGTCTGGTCGCAGAGCGCCAGGCGCAGCGAGCGGGTAGCCTCGTCCTCCTCGCCTAAGATGGTGTAGTCGTGGTAGAACTGGTTGTACTGCTTCACCAGGTCGTAGGCGTAGTTGGCGATCAGCGCCGGGGAGAAGGAGCGTCCGGCTTCGCGCACGGTGGCGGGGAAGTCGGCCAGCGCC
Source organism: uncultured Muribaculaceae bacterium (assembly GCA_910587075.1). GTDB lineage: Bacteria > Bacteroidota > Bacteroidia > Bacteroidales > Muribaculaceae > UBA7173. The sequence continues at coordinate 20,966 of CAJUKE010000026.1, read as the reverse complement.
TGTATCAGGGCGATTTCCTTATCGTTGGGGGTAACCTTCGAGTAGTCGCCGATGGCGAATCCCTTTTCGGCAGCCTTGCGGAGCACGGAACGGATTCGGGCGTAGGTGTACTGGATGAAGGGCCCGGTGTTGCCGTTGAAGTCGATCGACTCCTTGGGGTTGAAGAGCATATTCTTGCGGGGGTCGACCTTGAGCAGGAAGTACTTCAGCGCGCCCATGCCGACGGTTTCGGCGATCTCGGCCACCTCCTGTTCGGAAAGACCCTGGAGCTTGTCCATCTCGCGGGAAACCTCGCGGGCGCCCGACACCATCTCCTCCATAAGGTCGTCGGCGTCGACCACGGTGCCCTCGCGGCTCTTCATCTTCCCCTCGGGGAGCTCGACCATGCCGTAGGAGAAGTGCACCAGGTCCTTGCCCCACTTGAAGCCGAGGCGGTCAAGCAGAAGCGAGAGCACCTGGAAGTGGTAGTTCTGCTCGTTGCCGACGACGTAGATCATGCGGTCGATCGGGAAGTCGCGGAAACGGAGCTTGGCGGTGCCGATGTCCTGGGTCATATACACCGAGGTGCCGTCGGCGCGGAGCAGCAGCTTGTGGTCGAGCCCCTCGGCGGTGAGGTCGGCCCATACGGAGCCATCCTCCTTGCGGTACATAAGCCCCTTTTCAAGCCCTTCGAGCACCTTCTCCTTACCTTCGAGGTAGGTCTGGCTCTCGTAGTAGATTTTGTCGAAATCGACACCCAGGCGCTTGTAGGTTTCGTCGAAACCGGCGTACACCCAGGAGTTCATACGCTCCCAGAGGGCGCGCACCTCGGGATCGCCAGCCTCCCAGCGGCGCAGCATATCGCGGGCCTCGGCCATCAGCTCAGAGCGCTTCTCGGCCTCCTCGGCGCTCACGCCGTCGCGCTCGGCGATCTCCTTGAGCTCGGCGCGGTAGTGCTTGTCGAAGAGCACATAGAAGTCGCCGATGAGGTGGTCACCCTTCTTGCCGGTCGATTCGGGAGTGGCGCCGTCGCCCCACTTCTGCCAGGCGAGCATCGACTTGCAAATATGGATGCCGCGGTCGTTCACGATGTTGGTTTTCACCACCTTGTTGCCGCAGGCGGCCAGGATGCGGCTCAGCGAGTAGCCCAGGAGGTTGTTGCGGACGTGGCCCAGGTGAAGGGGCTTGTTGGTGTTGGGCGAGGAGTACTCGACCATCACCAGGGGCGACGCGTCGGTCACGGGCTCTACGCCGTAGTCGGGGGTGTCGGCTATGTGTTCCAGCACCTTGTTCCAGTAGGTAGGCTCAACTACGATGTTGAGGAACCCCTTGACGGTGTTGAAGCGGGCCACGGCGGGCTCGTTCTCAACGAGCCACGCTCCGATTTCCGCACCCACGGCCTCGGGGGCCTTGCGGGCGGCCTTCACCCAGGGGAACACTACGATGGTGAGGTTCCCCTCGAACTCCTTGCGGGTGGCCTGGGGAACTATTGAGGCGGCATCGACGTCGATGCCGTAGAGGGCCTTGACGGCCTTGGCGGTGCCTTCGGCGATAATCTGGTCGATAGACATTGGCTTTCTTTGTCTTTCTTGGACTTTCTTGATATTTTACCTGTTAGAAAAGTGGAAACGGCTTATTAGATGGAGAGCCTTCTGAGGGTGTTGAGGAGCTCCTGGTTGATGGGCTTGTCCTTCTTGATGGCTTTCGAGAAGGGAACGTACACGATCTCGTCGTTCTTGATGCCGATCATCACGTTGCGTTGGTCCTCGATGAGGGCGTCGATGGCCGCGGCACCCATGCGGGAGGCCAGGATGCGGTCGCAGGCCGTCGGGGATCCGCCGCGCTGGAGGTGGCCCAGGATGGATACGCGCACGTCGTACTCGGGATACTCCTCCTCGACGCGCTTGGCGATACCCATGGCACCCCCGGTGACGGGGCTCTCGGCAACCAGCACGATCGACGAGTTCTTGCTCTTGCGGAAACCGTTCTGGATCAGCTCGGCGAGCTGGTCGGTCTGGGTGGATATTTCCGGGATGATGGCGGCCTCGGCGCCCGCGGCGATCGCGCCGTTGAGGGCCAGGAAGCCAGCGTCGCGGCCCATGACCTCCACGAAGAAGAGGCGCTCGTGGGAAGTGGCCGTGTCGCGTATCTTGTCGACACACTCCATGATGGTGTTCAGGGCGGTGTCGTAACCGATAGTGTGGTCGGTGCCGTAGAGGTCGTTGTCGATGGTGCCGGGGAGGCCGATGATCGGGAAGTTGAACTCGTTGGCGAAGATGCGCGCGCCGGTGAGCGAGCCGTCACCGCCGATCACCACCAGGGCGTCGATGCCGTGGGAGCGGAGGGTGTCGTAGGCGAGCTGGCGCCCCTCGGGGGTCTGGAACTCCTTGCAACGGGCGGTTTTGAGGATGGTGCCGCCGCGCTGGATGATGTTCGACACGTTGGCGGTCGAGAACTCCACGATTTCGTCGGTGATAAGGCCCCTGTAACCGCGGTAGATACCCTTTACTTTGAATCCGCTGAATATCGCCGAGCGGGTGACGGCGCGGATCGCGGCGTTCATACCGGGGGCGTCACCTCCGGAGGTCAGGATCCCTATGCACTTTATTTCTGACATAACGAAAAGTATGTTGAGGTTTCTAAATCAAAGCTCTTAATCCGCAAATTTACGAAAAAAACCTCACCCGCGGCGCGCCCCCGCGCCCCTTTTGTATTTTTTAAGTAGCCGGTCGGAACAAATGGGCGGCGTTCCACCCCTCCGACACGCGCCGTTGGCGGCGTAATCGGCGGGTTTTGGAAAATTTAAGGGGGCGGAGGGGGCGTAAATGGATGGGATTTTGTAATTTTGCCGTTCATAGAAACCGATCGCATTGTCCCCGATGGCCGCGCGGCAGGTTTCCAAGGGTCCGAAACCCGCGACAATGGAACTCAACCTTACTATCGACCAAGGCAACAGCTCGGCAAAAATCGTGCTGTGGAGCGGCCAGGAGGCCGTGGAGAAGATTACGGTGAGCAGGCTCACCCGCGAAGTACTCGAAGAGGTGGTGGAACGCCATCACCCCGCCGGGGCGCTCGTATGCTCCGTAACCGGCAACGGGCCCCGAATGGCCCGCTGGCTGGGCGAGCGCGGCGTGAAGGCCCGCGAGGTCACCGCCGATATGCCGCTCCCGATCACCATAGGCTACGCCACGCCCCAGACCCTCGGGGAGGACCGCGTCGCCGCCGCGGCCGGAGCCTGGAGCCTATTCCCCGGCGAGATGTCGCTGGTGGTCGATATGGGCACCGCCGTGACCTACGACGTGGTGTCAGAGCGGGGCGAATACCTCGGCGGCAACATAGCCCCCGGGGTGGGGATGCGCCTTCGCGCCCTGCGCAGCTTCACCGCCCGCCTCCCCGAGGTGGGGGGCTACGGCGAGACCCCGGTGTTCGGCACCGACACCGTGACGGCCATGCGCGCCGGGGCCATCCGGGGCGTGGTCAGCGAAATAGCGTACTACCGCTCGCGGCTACCCGAAGGGGCCCGCGTGGTGCTTACCGGGGGATGGGCCGAGCGCGTCAGCCAGTTCCTCGACTTCCCTGTGACGGTGGATTCCTGCCTGGTCACCAAGGGCTTACTCAGTATCCTGCATTACAATGAAGATAAGACTCATCAGTAGGCTTTCAGCCTTAGCCTTCGCGGCGCTCGCGGCTTCCGCGGCACTGGCACAGAACTCAACCGTTACCCCCTACTCGCGCTTCGGCTACGGAGTGCTTGAGCAGCAGGCCAACACCCAGCAGCGGGGTATGGGGGGCGTAGGCATAGCGATGCGCTCCGGGCGACAGATCAATTTCATGAACCCGGCGTCGTACGCCACCATCGACTCCCTGACTTTCCTCTTCGACATCGCCGCCAACTGCAAGATGCTCCACACCGAGGAGGGGAAGGAGAGCGGCAAGAACTTCACCGGCGGCCTCGACTACGCCGTCATGCAGTTCCCCATCACCAAGTACGGCGGCGCCGCCATCGGCCTGGTGCCCTGGTCGCAGGTGGGCTACAGCTTCGGCAACGAAATCGTGAACGGCGAGAACTCGCGCCAGGGATCCGGCACCGTCAGCGAGCTCTTCCTGGGTCTCAGCGCCCGCCCCTTCAAGGGCTTCACCCTGGGCGTGAACATCAGCTATATGTTCGGCACGCTGCTTAACGACAACTATGTACTGGCCGAGAACGGCACGTCGACCTCCACCTCGCTCTTTGAGCGCGTTATGGAGATCCGCGACTGGAACATCCGCGCCGGCATCCAGTACGGCTTCAACATCAACCGCGACACCCGCCTGACCCTCGGCGTGATCTACGAGCCGGAGAAGGATATTCTGGGCCAATCGTACGGCACCAAGTACGATGTCGGCTCCGACACCGCCCCCACCGAGGAGGAAATCGACGGCACCAAGAGCATGAAGGGGCGCTACACCAAGGCCGCGACCTACGGCGCGGGCGTCAACGTGGAATGGGGCGACCGCCTCATCGCCGAAGTCGATTTCTCGTATCAGAACTGGAAGGACGCCAAATACACCTCCCTGCCCGGCTACGAGCCGGTGTTCGGCACCGACGGCACCGGCTTCGACAACCGCTGGCGCGTTGGCGCCGGGGCGCAGTGGATGACCAATCCCCGAGGCAACTACCTCGAACGCATGCAGTTCCGCCTGGGCGGATACTACTGCCACGACTACCTCAAGATAGCCGGCAACAACGTGCTGGAGCGGGGCGTGAGCCTCGGCGTGGGGCTCCCCGCGCCCTCGCAGAAAACGGTGGTTAACCTCGCCTTCGAATGGCGCAACCGCCGCGCCACCCCCGCCAAGCTCGTCGACGAGAACTACTTCGTGGTGACCCTCGGCATAAACTTTAACGAACTCTGGTTCTGGCAGAACAAAATCCGATAAGCTGAGGCCGGGCTATGGGCGCGTCGACACACAATATGCGAAACCTATTCTTCGCGGCCGCGGCCGCGGGTGCCCTTGTGCTGGCGGCAGGTTGCCGCGAGGACAAGCGCGAGACCATAGCCATATCCGCCGACCCGGAGACCTTCCCGACGATGCGCACCGTGAACGTGTCGACCCTCATCAGCGACTCGGGCTACACGCGCTACCACATCACGGCGCCCCTCTGGCTTATGTTCGAGGAGGCCCGCGAGCCCCACTGGGTGTTCCCCGACGGGATGTACATGGTGAAGTTTGACAACGCGATGAAGGAGAACGGCACGTTTACCGCCGACACCGCGACCTACTTCAGCCAGAAACGGCTCTGGCGTTTCGACCGCAACGTGCGCTACCGCTCGGTCGACGGCGACCGCCTCCTCACCCAGCAGCTCTTCTGGGACCAGAACAAACAGATCGTATACTCCGACTCGTTCATACATCTCGAACGGGCCGACCGCACTATCGAGGGGTTCGGCTTCGAGGCCGACCAGAATATGCGCGACTACAAGGTGCACCGCCCCTCGGGCATCTTCCCGACCTCGGCCTTCCGCAAAGGGGGCTCCGGCACCGACTCACGCGAGGCATCGCAGCGGAGCGCCGACTCCGCGCAGACCCGCCGCGAAACAACCGTAAAGCAATAAGCAACTGAAGCGATGGACGTTACATTCGACCCCGTATGGCTTGTCATAACCCTTGTATCCCTGGCGTTCTCGGCGCTCTTCTCCGGCATCGAGATCGCGTTCGTTACCGGCGACCGCGTGCGCGTCGAGCTCGACGTGCAGCAGGGCGGCATCAAGGGTAAAGCCCTCAACATGTTCTACTCCAACTCGGAGTTCTTCATCTCGACTATCCTGGTAGGCAACAACATAGCCCTCGTGGTCTACGGTATGGGCGCAGCGAAGTTCATCGAGCCGTGGCTTGAGAGCCACTTCGCCTCCGAGGCGCTGGTGCTCCTGTTCCAGACTCTTATCTCCACCGGCATAATCCTCATCACCGGCGAGTTCCTCCCCAAAACGATATTCCGCATCAACCCCAACCTTTCGCTGAGGATGGTGGCCCCCTTCACCGCCCTCATTTATATGATACTCTACCCGGTGTCGCTCTTCACCACCTGGCTCTCAAAGTCGCTTATGCGCCTCTGCGGAGTCAAAAGCGACTCCGAAAAGCTCGGCCTGCTCACTATGACCGACCTCAACGAATACCTCGAACAGACCATCGACGAGAACGCCGAGAAGAAAGCCGCCGTTGAGAACGAGGTGAAAATCTTCCACAACGCCCTCGACTTCTCGCAGACACACCTGCGCGACTGCATGACGCCGCGCAACGAAATCGTGGCCGTCGACATCGAGGAGACCACCCGCGAGGAACTGTCGAAGCTCTTCACCGAGTCGGGCCGCTCGAAGATACTGGTGTACCGCGGCGACATCGACAACGTTGTGGGCTACATCCACGTCAGCGAGCTGTTCCGCCCCGGAGTCGACTGGCGCGAGCAGCTCAAAGAGGTGGTGTTCGCCCCCGAAACCCTGATGGCCAACAAGATGATGCGCCGTCTGCTGGCCGAGAAGCGCTCCATAGCCATCATCGTCGACGAGTTCGGCGGCACCGCCGGAATGGTGACCCTCGAAGACCTCGTGGAGGAAATCTGCGGCGACATCCAGGACGAGCACGACTCCACCTCGCTCGTCGAGCGCCGCCTCAACGAAAACACCTGGGAGTTCTCGGGCCGCACCGAAATCGAGTACCTCAACGAAAAGTACCACTTCGACATCCCCGAGGACGACGAGTACCAGACCCTGGCCGGCTACATCCTCACCTCCACCGGCAAAATCCCCGACACCGGCGACATCATCGAGCTGGGCAACCTCCGCCTCGAAGTAACCCGCAAGAGCGCCACCCGCCTCGAACTCATCACCGTCACCCTCAACCCCTGACGTTAAAGAAACAAGAATCGTTGCCGTAGGCCGCGGAGGTGTCCAACGTAGGGACATGCCTTTGGCATGTCGGGCTGGATTCCATTCGTCACACAAACCGCTCCCGCCTTTGCAACGTGCCAAAGGCACGTCCCTACAATGCTACATGCCAAAGGCACGTGCCCACCGCAAGCCGCAATCCATATACGCCAAAAGCCCTCCACGACGGAGGGCTTTTATGTTTTTTGGAATGAGGCGGAGGTGGGAAGGTCAGAGGCCGAGGAGGTCGCGGTGGATGTCGAGGGCGGCGGTGATGTTGGGGGCGGCGACGGGGAGGTTGACCTCGGGGTTGCCGGGGGCGCGGAGGAGGGTGAAGTTGATTTCACCCTGGGTGGTGTTCTTTTTGTCGCGCTCCATATAGCCCAAGAGGCGCTCGTAGTCGTCGCAGGTGAACTCGAAGGCGCCGTAGTTGTCGCGGACGTAGGCGGCGATCTTGTGGAGCGTGTCGGAGGGGAAGCCGAGCTGCATATGCGACAGCACAAGGGCGGCCACCATGCCCTGGGCTACGGCGTAGCCGTGGCTGAGGGGTGACTTGCGCCACATGGCGAGCTCCTCGAAGGCGTGGGCGAAGGTGTGGCCGAAGTTGAGGGCGTGGCGCGCGCCGCGGTCGGCGGGGTCGGACTCCACATACTTGATTTTCACGTCGACGCTCTCCTCGATGAGGCGCAGGAGGGGCTCCGGCTCGTAGGTGGTAACGTCGTACGCCAGGAGGCGGTCGGTCATCTCGGGGGAGGTGAGCAGCGCGTGCTTGAGCATCTCGGCGTAGCCGTTGAGGAGCTCCTGTGAATTGAGGGTGCGGAAGAAGGTTGTGGAGACAATCACCAGCTCGGCGTCGGCGAACACTCCTACCTCGTTTTTAAGCTCGTTGAAGTTGATGCCGGTCTTCGCCCCGACCGAGGCGTCGACCGCGGCGAGAAGGGTCGTGGGGATGTTCAGGAAGGGGATTCCGCGCTTGAAGGTCGCGGCGGCGAAGCCCCCGGTGTCGGTCACGATGCCACCTCCGAGGTTTATCAGGAGCGACTGGCGGTTGGCCCCGGCGTCGCCCAGCTCCTTCCATACGGCGGAGAGGGTCGGGAGCGTCTTGTAGGCTTCCCCGGCGCGGATGGTGATGATTTTGGCGTCGGCTATGGTTTTCGACTCCTCCATCATACGGGGGAGCACGAACGATTTTGTATTGACATCGACCAGAACGAAAACCGAGGCGGGTTTCATACGCCCGGCTATTTCGTCGACAGCCTGGGCCACATGGTTCGTGAAGAGCAGATTCTTTTTCATAATATCCTTTATTTCAACCGTTCCGATGCCTGAATATTGGCGGGCGTCACTTGCCGAGCAGCGCGGGGAGGGCGTCAGCGAAAGCCTCCATCGAGGGGAACACCATATCGGCACCGGCCTCCCACATAGCCTCGGCGGGGATGGGCCCGGTGGTGACGGCCACGGTGAAAGCTCCGGCGGCGGCTCCGGCCTTAACCCCGAGGGGCGCGTTCTCGACCACCATAGCCTCGGAGGGGGCGACCCCGGCACGCTCCATAGCCATCAGGTACGGCTCCGGGTCGGGTTTACCTCGGCTTACGTCGCGGGAGGTAATCATCATATCCTCGGCGAAAGCGCCGGGAAACTCCACGGCGAGCCTCCCGATGGTCGATTTCTGCCCCGAGCCGGTTACGAGCACGCGGGCCACCCCGGCATCCATCAGGGTGCGGAGCATACGGGCCGCGCCGGGCATCACCGGCACCTTCGGCATCTCGTTGAAATAACCCGTTTTGCGGGCATAAAGTTCAGTTTTTTCCAGGTCGGTGGCGGGTCGGCCGAGCTCTCGGCGGAATATGAGGTCGATGGTGGCTCCGCCGGTCATCCCCTCGTAACCGAAGAACTCGTCGAGGCGGCAATCAATGCCGAGTTCCGACACCATACGGTGCCAGGCCCTGGCGTGGGAGGGCATGGAGTCGAGCAGCGTGCCGTCCATATCGATCAGGGCGGCTTTGATATTGAGCGGTCTGCCGGCGGATACCGGCGCGTCAGCGTTCTGTTTCATTTTTTGTAATTACCAGAGTGAATGCGGTATACCGTCTCCCGGGTGAGCCCCAGGAAGGAGGCGATCTGGCTGAGGTTCGCCACCTTCGTGAGCTTCGGGAAGCGGGTTATGGCCCAGTTGTACAGTTCGGGGGCCTTGCAGGTGCGGCTTATGTAGATGCGCTCCTCAAGCTGCGAGACGTGCATCGCCAGGGCAACGTTGAGGAACAGCAGCGCCTCCTTCTCTGCAATAATCGCCTCCTCCTTGATGATATCCTTCACCGACGTGGGGATGTAGAGCAGCCGCGTAGGCTCCAGGAACTCGATAGCGATTGTTTCCGGCTCCTTGGTGAGGCCGATGTGGGATAGGTGCACGAATTCCTCGTCGAAGGCGAAAGAGATCGTGTGGTCCTTGCCGCCGTGGATGAAGCACACGCGGGCGGCGCCGGTGATGATGAAGAAAGCCCTCGACGAGAGGGTCGCGGCCCCGGTGATGCGCTCGCCGCGAGCGAACGTGCGCTCCCTCATAGCCGAGCGGAGCCTCTCCTCCCCCTCGGGTGAGAGGGTGGCGAACAGTTTGATGATGTCGATGGGGTGCTTCATCGCGGAATGAGAATCAGAGTGTCGGGGATTATCCTTACCGAGTAAGGGGTTGCCGAGACCCTCGGGCGTGGGCCGTCGCGGAAGTAATAGGTCTTCTGCGTGTCCCAGGAGGGGATGTCAAGGCGGATAGTCTGCCCCGGGGGTATCGACACGCGTCGCGCCACCCTGCGGCGGTGAATCTCGCGCCCCGCGTCGTCGAGGTAGACTATGGTGAATCGCGCCTCGGAGGTCTCGCGGTCGGTGGCGTTCCGGATAAAGAGGGTCTCGCGGGTTGCGCGGAGGGTCTTCTCGTAGCCGTAGAAACGAGCCGCGAGGGTGTCTCCGGCCAGTGGGAGAGTGTCGAGCGGGAGCGCCTCGGCCACAGCGGCGGAGGGGAGCTCGGCAGGGCGGAGCTTCCGCGAGGTAGTGCGCTGGGGGTAAGCGGTTACGATGGCCGCGGATGCCAGCAATATGGGGAGGAGTCTCTTCATAGCGCTCGGGGTATGGCCGGGGGTGACGACGGGCTTTCGGGCCATACGCGCACCAGCCCCTCGGGAGCCGCGTCGCCGCCGCGGTTGTCGACCGTGATAGGGGCGCGGAACATATACGGGAGGAGCTTCCACAGGCGCACCCGTATCTTGGCCCGCTTGGGATGAATTACGAGGCGTGAGCCGTCAGCGGCCTTGAAAGTAACCTTTTTGGGGCCTGAGGGGACGCCCCCGGAGATTTTCGACATCAGCTCGCCCACATACGCCCCTTTCTCTCCGGCGGCGCGCATACGGCCGATCTCGGTGCCGGGGCGCAGAGCCGGAGTCGCGGCTTCGACCGCCACCAAGGAGTAGGCGCCCGGAGTGCCGGAGGGGACGACGGCCAGGGTGCCACCCCCGTCGGTCGCCCGATAGAAGCCCGCCACCGGGTCGCCCGACGAGGCTATCGCGTCTCGCAGCTCCGCGACCGTCGCACCCCGCGAGGGGATGGCGGCGGCAAGCAGCAGCAGGGCGGAGAGGAGCCTCAGAGAGCGTTTCACGGCGGGGTTCAGGAGCGGTTAAACTTATAGGAGAATCCTATTGAGAGAATCTCCTTGAGCTGCCAGTGGCGCCACCCCTCGACTTCCGGGGCCTTGAGCGACTGATAGCGGAGATGTGCGAAAATCCTGGTTGACAGGAATTTGTTGATGTTGAACGAGATGGTGTTCTCCCAGTCGCCGGTGAGCTGCTCGTAGTCGGTGAACACGAACAGGCGCGAGAAGTACTCGATGTTGTAGGCGAGCTTCCAGCGCAGGGTGAGCTCCGACGACGAACCGTACTCGCTCTTGGTCCTGCGCCCCTCCTCGATGCCGAACGACACCGGGTCGAGCTTATGGTTCACGCAGGTCTTGAGGTTATACGAGAGGGGCGCTATCGAGGCATTGAACTGGATAGTCTTCTTTGGGTTCTCGTAGGCGTAGGTCATACCGAGGCCGACGGTGAGGTCGCCCGGTGAGAGGAACGAGGCCGTCATCACGTTGGAGTTGACCTTGTAGTTGTTCAGGAGCTGGGTCTTGAACTGCGCCGTAAGCGAGTAGTACCACCGCTTGGCGGCCTTGTAACCGAACTTGGTGTTGATCTGCAGCAGGTCCTCCGAGATATTGTAGTCGTGCACCTCGTCGTCGGGGGCGTTGTTCACGCCGAGCTTGTAGGCGAAATAAGTCTCGAAGATGAGGTTGGGGTGGTACGCCGGGTTGAGCTTGACGTTGTAAATGACATTGGCGATCATATTGAGGTTCGACTTACCGCCCTGGTACCAGTTGGGCGAAATGTAGGCCTGGGAGAACTGGAGCGAGGCGTCGAAGTTCTTGAGCCAGTGGATTTTCTTCACAGTTGCCTCCCCCACGAGGTTGACCATCTGCTTCTTGTCGCGCTCAAACTCGGTGACGTGGATTTTGGCCTGCTCCGGGTCGACGGTCATCTTGAACTCCTTCGGCGGGCGGGGAAGAGTGGCCTGGTTGTAGCGCACCTGCTCGGGGTGGGCTATCATGAAGTCCTGGATGAAGGCGCGCACGCGGGAGTCGCGGGCCACGGCTCGGTCGGCCCAGGTCATAGCGTCCCAGCGGTCGTTGTAGCGCTCCACCAGGGGGTTGAACGCCTCCTCGTTGGTTTTCAGCGAGTAGGTATCGAAAATCGCGGGCATGAAAGCCGTGCGTGGCAGCAGCAGGTCCTCGACGATCAGGGTCGAGTCCACCGGGAACGCCCAGGGGCCGACGGGGAGCGGCGCGGCCTCGGCTTCGGGGCGCGGCTCATCATCGTCGTCGAGGTCGATGACCTCGCCGGCGACGTAAGTTTCGTCGAAAATAGATTGAGCCTTCGCCCCGGCGGGGGTGAAGGCAAAAAAAGCGGTTGCCGCCGTCAGGGCGGCAACCTTGTTTAGGGTGTAACGCATTGTCGGTTGATTGATAAGGCGTTATAAATTATGTCAAAGGGCTCCGCGGGGGGAAGCCGCGGGGATGGGGGTTCAGGCTTCCTCGTCCTCGCGCATATTGTGGAACACCTGGGTAACGTCCTCGTCCTCTTCGAGCTTTTCGAGGAGCTTGTCGATGCTCTCGCGCTGCTCGGGGGTAATCTCCTTGAGGTCGTTGGGGATGCGCACGAACTCGGTGCTGATGATTTCGAAACCGTTCTCTTCGAGGTACTTCTGGATGTTGGAGTAGTCCTCGAACACGCCGGTGAGGATGATGGCGCCGTCTTCGTCGGCCTCAACCTCTTCCACGCCGCAGTCAATCAGTTCGAGTTCGAGGTCGTCGAGCGATACTTCGGGCTTGGCCTGGATTTTGAGCACCACCTTGTGGTCGAAAAGGAATGTGAGCGAGCCCTGGGTGCCGAGCGAGCCGCCGTGCTTTGTGAAGTAGGAGCGCACGTTGGCCACGGTGCGGGTGTTGTTGTCGGTAGCGGCTTCTACGAAGATGGCGATGCCGTGGGGGCCGTATCCCTCGTAGGTGATCTCCTTATAGTCCTTGGAGTCCTTGTCGGTGGCCTTCTTGATGGCGCGCTCAACGGTGTCCTTGGGCATATTCTCGGACTTCGCGTTCTGCATCAGGGCGCGGAGGCGGGGGTTGGTGGAGGGGTCGGGGCCGCCGGCCTTCACGGCGATGGTGATTTCCTTGCCTATGCGGGTGAAAGTCTTCGACATATTGCCCCAGCGCTTGAGCTTGCGGGCCTTGCGGTATTCAAATGCTCTTCCCATGGAAGTATTTTAGTTTTGTATTGTGGTTTATTATTGGAATATACGTTTAGCGGAGCTGGGCGCCGAGGTTCTTCTCCAGCGAGGCGACCACTCGGCCCATGGCCTGCTCGATCTGCTTGTCCTGGAGGGTTTTTTCGGGGTCCTGGAGGGTGAGGGTTATAGCATAGCTCTTCTTTCCGGCGGGGAGGTTCTTACCCTCGTACACGTCGAAGAGCTCGACGCCGCGGAGCAGCTTGCGCTCGGCCTGGCGCACGGCGGCCTCGACCTGCTCCATAGTCACGGAGGAGTCGAGCAGCAGCGCGAGGTCGCGCTTCACCGGCTGGGTCTTGGGGAGGGGCGCGAAGGTAACCTTCTTCTTGGCGGCGAGTTTCACCAGGGCGCCCCATTCGAGCTCGGCGAAATAGACGTGGCGGTCGATGTCGGACTTCTTGAGTATGGCGTGGGCCACCTGGCCCATATATCCGAGCACCTTTCCGTCGCGGGTTGCTATTTTGAGCGCGGCGTCGAAGATATTGTTGTCGTCAGCCTGGGAGAGCACCACCTCGCCGGCGGCTATGCCGATGCGGGCGAGCACGTTGGCCACGGCCCCCTTGAGGTCGAAGAACGAGGCTTCGGCGGCGGGGCGTGCCCAGTTGGCGGGGCGCACGTTGCCGGTGATCCAGAGGGCGAGGCGCTGGCGCTCGGTGAAGGGCGCGAGGGGCGCGTCGGCGGTCGATTCGGCCGCGGGGTCGCGGAAGTAAGTGTTGCCGAACTCGTAGAATAGGAGGTCCTCGGCGCGGCGGTTCACGTTGTGGGCCACGCTCTCAAGACCGCCGAACAGGAGGCTCTGGCGCATCGCGCCGAGGTCGGAGCTCAGGGGGTTGAGGAGCTCCACGCAGCGGTCGGCGGGGTAGAGGTCGAGCCCCTCGTAGTAGCTCTTCGAGGTGAGCGAGTTGTTGAGTATCTCGTTGAAGCCCTGGGCGGTCAGCTGCTCGGAGATGAGGCACTGGAGGTCGTCGGAGGCGTCGGTGAGAGTCTTGAACTGGAGCGAGGAGTGCACGGTGGTCGAGTAGTCGACATTGTTGTAGCCGTAAACGCGGAGCACCTCCTCGACCACGTCGCAGGGGCGGCGCACGTCGACGCGGTATGTGGGCACCTTCAGGCGCATCAGGCGGGGATCGGCGGCATCTTTCTCAACCTCGATTTCGAGGGAGCGGAGTATGGCCTCCACCTCGTCGGCGGGAATCTCCTTGCCGACGAGCGACCACAGATAGTCAAGCGACAGCTCCACGGCGTAGGGGGCCACCGGCTCTGGGTAGATGTCAACGGGCTCGCCGCAGATTTCGCCCCCGGCAAGCTCCTTCACCATCAGGGCGGCGAGCTTCAGGGCGTACATGGTGCCGTTGGGGTCGACGCCGCGCTCGTAGCGGAAGGAGGCGTCGGTCGAGAGTCCGTGGGCGCGGGCGGTGCGGCGCACTCGGGTGGGGTTGAAGCAGGCGCTTTCGAGGAATATGTCGGTGGTCTGCTCGGTGACACCCGAGTCGAGGCCGCCGAACACGCCGGCGATGCACATCGGCTTCTCCTGGTCGCAGATCATCACGTCGGCGTCGCGGAGCGTGCGCTCAACGCCGTCGAGGGTGGTGAACTTGGTGCCTTCGGGGCAGGTGCGCACCACGATCTTCTCCCCTTTGACTTTCGCGAGGTCGAAGCAGTGGAGCGGCTGGCAGAAGCCGTGGAGTATGTAGTTGGTGATGTCGACGATGTTGTTGATCGGGCGCAGACCTATGGCGTTGAGGCGGTCGCGGAGCCACTGGGGGCTTTCGGCCACTTTCACGCCGCGGATCGTAAGGCCCGAATAACGGGGGCACCCCTGGAGGTCCTGTACCTCAACCGTCGCGGCGCCCTTGTCGGTGTCGGGCTTGAAGGCGTCGACCGAGGGGCGGCGCAGATGGCCGTCGGCGAGGTGGCGGCAGAGGTATGCGTTGAGGTCGCGGGCGGTACCGTAGTGCGACGCGGCGTCGACGCGGTTGGGCGTGAGGTCGACCTCCAGGCAGTAGTCCGAGCGGAGGTTGAAGAAATCGGCGGCAGGGGTGCCGGGGGCCACCTCGCGGTCGATCACGATGATGCCGTCGTGCGACTCGCCGACCCCGATTTCGTCCTCGGCGCAAATCATGCCGAACGACTCGGTGCCGCGGATTTTGGAGCGCTTGATCTGAAAGGAGTTACCCTCGGCGTCGTAGAGGGTTGTGCCGACGGTGGCCACCACCACGGTCTGCCCGGCGGCCACGTTGGGGGCGCCGCAAACGATCTGCACGGGGGCTTCGAGGCCCAGGTCGCAGGTGGTTATGTGCAGGTGGTCGCTGTTGGGATGGTCCTCGCAGGTGAGCACCTTGCCGATCACCAGGCCGCGGAGACCGCCGCGCACCGATTCGACCTCCTCCACGCCGTCGGACTCCAGTCCGATGCTGGTAAGGGCGGCGCAAACCTCTTGGGGCGCCAGGTCGAAATCAAGATATTCTTTGAGCCAATTGTAAGAAATGTTCATAATTGGGATGGTTCTTTCAAACGGCAAAGTTAGCTATTTTTTGCCAAAACCCAATGAAGTCAACGCAAAAGGTGAAAAAAGGTGAAGGGTGGAGGGTGAAAAGTGAGCGGGTTAGAAAAAGAAGGGGGCCACGCGGAGGGGCACCGCGCCCGCGTCGGAGGCCAGGCAGCAGCCGCGCACGGCATCGGCGGCGGCAGCGGCCTCGGCGCGGAGCTCCCCGGCAGAGTCGTCGCCCAGGGCGTAAGAGGCGGCGAGCATTGCCGCGGCGTGCTCCAGCGAGCGTTTTACCGCCAACTCCTTCCCGGCGGGACCTCCGGCGGCGAGCGTCAGCGACATACGCATAGCCGCCCCGGGAGCGTACGGTTCGTCGGGCGCGGGATCGTCAGCGTCCATATCGGAGCTTACCACCGCGTCGCCCAGGCGCAGGCAGAGCTCGGCGAAGGCCATCCGCAGAATGTTGCGCAGCGCGGGTAGCTGGTCGCGCGTCAGCAGTGCCCTCGCCTCGCCCCTCGCGGCTGCGCCTCGTGCGCGGAGCGCGGCGACGGCCATCATTTCGTCCATTATCGTGTCGCAGTTCAGATTGATTTCCATTTCGGTTCGTTGTTAAAAGTTTGAAATAAAGTGATAAGGCCCGGGCCTCGGAGATGAAGAACCCCGGGGCCTGCTCCTCGCGGAGCAGGCGGTCGAGCACCGCGTAGGGGTCCTCGCCGGGGTGGCGGCCGAGCGCCTCGCGGTAACGCTCGCGGAGCGCCTCCCACATGGCCTCGCGGCTGGAGCGCCTCAGGCGCCGCGGCTCCCCCTGACCGCGGAGCACGCGCCAGGCGTACTCCGTGGTAAGGTAGAAGGAGGGGGCCGGGGAGGTCAGCGCCCGCCCCACCGCCTCGCGGGTGGTGAGCTCCACCCCCGAGGCGAGGCTGCGGGCCGTTTCGCGGCGCACGGCGCGCAGGAAGTCGCGGTCGCGCCTGTTGACATCATTCAGCATCTTCTCGCGTGCTTTTCGTAGATTAGAAATTACTCTGGTGAACAACCGCGAAGTTAGCGGCGAGGTTGGGCAAAAACCTTTCCCACCCCGCCACTTTTTTTCGACATTTTTATCAGGCCCCGGCCAACAATTTGTCGCGCAGAGCGATAAAGTCGCGGAAGGTCGAGAGGAGGTCGTTGATGGCCACCGAGGCGTTGCGAACCTCGCTCTCGTAGCGCTCGGCGCCGACGGCGGCGCTGACGCTCTTCCCCATCAGCGCCGAGCTCACGCCCGACACGTCCTCGAAGAGCCTGATCTGGGTCTGGAGCATCTCGGCGGCGCCGGTGTTACCCAGCGGGGTCACCACCTGGCGGGGCTCCACTCCGGGCACGGCGTTGTAGGGGATCACTCCGCCGGGGAGGGCCCAGCGGTCGGTAATGTCCTCCCACTTCATGCCGTCGGCCTTGCAGCGCGTGGGGAACAGGAGCACCCCCTTGGCGGCGGCGCCCATCATATTGTCCATCAGCGTGATCAGGCGGTTTACGTGCTTCTGCTGGTCGATTACGTCCTCCACGAGCGAATGCACCTCCCCGTCGATCAGCGGGTAGAGCTTCACAGCGAAGGGGTGCGCCCCGCCCGGCAGGCGTGAGTCCTCGGCGCGGAGCAGGGTGCCGTCGGGGGCCAGCCAGCGGCAGCGCCACACGGGGGAGCAGTCGGCCCTGACATCGACCTCCGGCACCCCCTCGTCCCGGCGGCGCCGGTTCTCGGCCTCGACACGCGGCGCCTCCGAAGCGGGGAGCTCGCGGTAGAGCGCCTCCAGGGGGTCGTGGCAGCGGAGGGTGGGGCGGTATTCGAGCGTCCACACCTCCACCACCCGGCAGAATCCCCTCGGGGCGCGGCTGAAGCTGACGGCACCCTCGCGCCCGGCGCTCTCGAAGAGGCTCCCGGCACCGTCGAGCGCGCCGTAGAGCTCCCGCAGCCGGGCGGCGCGCTCCGGGTCGCCCGGGGCGAAGCGGGCGGCGAGTTCGCGGATGCTCATATCGCGCAGACACCCGACAAGCTCGGCGTCGGTGACGCGGGGGTCGCGCACCCGGCTGATGAAGAAGTGGTCGGGCGCGATATTATCGACCCACGCCCCGGCGCCTCCGGGACGGGTCTCCACCCCCACCCTCTGCACCGCCATGCCCGATATGAGGAACTCCTCCAGGGCGCGGGCGTCGAGCTCGTCGAGGCGGTTGCGGGCGTAGCGCTCGGCCAGCGCCCCGGCGGGCGGGGCCTCCTCGGAGCGCTCCAGGCGGTAACGCCCTACGACGCTCTTCACCAGGGTGCGTATAAGGTTGTTGCTCAACGGCTGGCGCCCGCCGACGGCGGCGAGCGCGCCCTCGGTGACGCGCCGTCCGCGGTGGTCGGTGGCCGGGTCGCCCCACTGGTCGCCGTAGGTGAACCGCGTGTGGCGCCTCCGCGCCGCCCTGGCGGGGGCCATGGCCTCCCAGCACTCGCGGGCGAGCGCGAGTATCTCTTGGTTGTTCATAGAATTGTGATTTTATACAGGTTTGATTAGCGAAAGGGCGCGCTCGTCGAAGCGGTAGCGCTCAGGCCCGGTATCCACCGCCGCCAAGAGGCTCTCCACCACCGGCGTGCGGCGCGTCGAGGGGCGCGAGTAGAGGCGCAGCCTCCCTCCCGCCTCGGCCACGGCCACAGGCTCGGCCACTCCCCCGGCCCCGAAACGGGTCGCGCAGAGCCGCGCCGAGGGGTCGTCGGGACCCACCACCGAGGCGCTCCTCCCCCAACCCGCCAGACGGGCCGACAGCGGGCGCACAACGGATTCGGGCAACCACACATCAACCGAGTAGCCGTCGGCCGACGCCTCGCAGTCGCACTCAGCGGCCACGTCGGTCGGCGCCAACAGCTCCGTCGGGGCTGTGGCCAGCAGTTCGAGATACCATGCCCGCATCTCCATGGCGCAGACCGCCTCAAGGTCGACAGCGTCGTCGCGCTCCACCAGGCAGTCGGTCCGCACCGGCTCAAGATGCCGGCGCAGCATCCACTGCGCCAGCATCTCTGCCTTGCTGAGTTCCAGCATCATATAGCCGGAATCAGGGGTTGGGTTCGGAAGGGTTCTCGTCGCTGCCGGTGAACACCACGCGCACGTGCGACTCGGGGTAGCGGAGCACCAGGCAGCTCGCCTCGGTGATCACTATGGCGTCGACGTTGCGCAATCCCGCGGCGCGGAGGTCGAGGCGCTCGGTGCGGAACGGCACGTGGCAGTACTTCGTGATGTACTCCGGATCGACCACCATGCCGTTGTTAGGCATGCCGCACTGGTCGAACACCTCGGAGTGGAGCACATAGAGCGTGCCGAACTTCGAATGGATCTCGGTGAAGTCGAGGCCCCACTTCGTCACCGCCTGGTCAGACATCACCACCCTGCGGTGCTCAAGGTTGTGGAGCTTCTCGATGAGCCCGGTGCCCGCCAGGAGGATCTTCCTCGACGAACCGGCGTTGTGGGCGAAGGCCTGCTTGCAGAGGGCCACGAGGGTCTCCTCGCCCGCCAGCTTCTCATACTCGAAGGTGTTCTTGGTCTGGTTCCAGATACCCCCGGTGAGGAGCACCTCGTCGCTCTTGCCGGGGAGGTTGAGGCGGCGCTTGTGGCCGAAGAGGAAGTTCTTCTCCATGCCCATGCGCATATCTATTATGGCCGCTTCCTCCTGGTCGGAGAAGGTCCACCCCACCTCCTTGTTGGCGATTTTCATATAGGTCGACTGCTCGACCTGGGCCTTGAAAATCTGGCAGTAGTTGGTGCTCTTCACCGGGAGCGACCCGCTCTGGGCGGTGGTTACGTCAAGCTCCCCGGCGGCGCGCCCCATGCGCACCAGCAGTGTTCCCTGCGCCAACTGCGGCACGCGCTCAACCTCCACATTGTCGTAGAAGTTGTTGACAGCCACCACGGTGATCGACGTCGCGTCGCACTCCGACACATACAGCACCAGGGGCTCCCCGCTGGTCGACATCACCTCGGGCACCATGATCGTGGTGGAGGGCTGGAACACGCTGCCGTCGGCCACCCTCAGCTTCGCGGGCACCGCCACCGAGGGGCTGCGGTCGTTGTCGCCGGCGTAGGCCGCCGTGAGCGTGGCGGAAACCGGGCGGCTGTCGACCGAGTAGTAGTCGACCTTCATCGAACCGCTCAGGCGGCTCCCGCCGTAGCGCGAAATCTGGTCGAGCGGGGTCGACATCGGGCGGATTTTCACGATGCGGTCGTCGATCTCGTTGCGGAGCAGGCCGGGCGACAGCTCATCGGCCAGGCGGGTGGTCATCGTCGCGGCCTCGGTGTGGACTCCCATGCCGGCCACCCCGGCGATTCCGGCCACAGCGGCGACATTCGCCCCGGAGCAGCCGAAAAGCCACTCGCGCCACAAGCCGCCATCCGTGAGCGCCGCCAGCGCGTCGCCCGCGCCCCCGAGGGCCTGGGCCACTGCGTCGGGCGCGTCGGTGAACCCGAGGATTCCGAGCACCCCGAGGAGCCAGAGAATCCATTTGTACTTGCACCCCTCCTGGGCGCGCAGATAAGCCACTAACTTCTTCATAAGTGTTTTAAACATAGCTTTGTTTGTTAAGAGTTAAAAGTTTAAAAAGTTAAGATAATAGTTGAGAGTTTATAGTTAAGAGTTAAGATAAAAGTTTAAGGGATGGGGGGCTTACGGGGGGGCGCGGGGCAGCTTGGCCGGCAGAGTTAAGCCTGTCACACGTCCCATATGCTTGGGCGGCGGTTGGCGAGGAACCCCTCGGTGGTTGAGGCCCCCGGGGTTGGCCTCGGCGCGCCCGGCTGGAACATCCCGGGCCGGGCCATCAGCTCCGCGATCGACTCATTGCGACCCCTGCGGTAAGCCTCCTCAACCCGCCGCTCAACCTCCTCCGCCGGAATCCCGGCATCAGCCACCGCGGCATCAGCGGCTTCCTGAGCCGTGGCCTCCGCCACCTCGGCCGTCTCCTCCCCGGCGAAGCCTGTCGGGTTGAGCGAGCCTAAGCGAGCGGCTTCCTCGTAGTCCGCGGTTCCGACGGCTCTTTCACCCTCCACCCCTTTCACTTCATTCACTTCAGGCGAAGCCCCAGTTTCCTCTTCGCCCTTCACCTCGTTCACTTCTTTCACTTGAAGCGAAGCTTCCTCAACTGGAAGCGAAGCTTCATTCACTTCTATTTCCATAATAGATTAAGATTAAGTATTAATATTAGTTTTTATAGAATCTCGTTTGCAATCTCCTCTCATCGCTCTGCAAAGTTACGGCCCCGAAAACCCCTCGCGGCTGCGATAATGCAACTCTTCCGCTAAAATATTTCGCAACTTATTGCGCTTTAGCTTATTATTTCATACTATTAAATATTTTTAACAATTTGTGGCCGTTTCCGCCCTCATCTTTCCCCGCCGAAAGTTTGCATCAGCTCCCTTTATACCTTAACTTCGCGCTATATCCGCTATATAAAATAAATATGTAGCATCATCACACCCGCATATCCATTGCTTATTTACACATATATTGACTGGTAATATTACTACGTATCCGGGCCGGGATGATCGTGAGATTCTCCTTGCCCATCTTTTTATCTCACAAGTATTTTAACCTTCTCATTAACAAATTTTAACGATTGGGGGGGGTAAAAGTGTGCCTTTTAATTTGTAATTTTGCACGCTTGAATTTGTATTTGAACGGTTTTGGGGTCAGTAGATTTTTCCGGTTGGTGAGGATGGTGGGTTAACCGTATAATG
>CAJUKE010000025.1 GCA_910587075.1 uncultured Muribaculaceae bacterium | reverse complement strand
TGTGACCCTCGTCGGTTTTCAAGACCGATGCAATCGACCACTCTGCCATCTTTCCGAATGGGAATATCCGCGAAGTTAGCAATTGTTTCGCATCGAGCCAAATTTCAAGGGCGGTTTTTGGATTTTCGGAATTTCGAGGGGTGCTATGGGCGGTTGGCCGCGGTCAGGCGTTGAGGGCGGCGGTGTATTTGGCGAGGGTGGTGGCTTTGGCGAGCTGCTTGAGGTAGCGGCGGGGGAATAGGGTGTCGGGGGTCTGGTATTCCCAGAAGGGTTTGATTTTGGAGAGGATCTGGGCCTCGCCGCAGAGGGTGGCCTCGAAGTCGCCCAGGATGGCGTCGTGGAGGGCCAGGACGCGGGCGCGGAGCTCATCGGCGGGCATTTCGGTGCCGGAGCGCCATTCGGCGGCGAGCGAGGGGCGCGCCAGGAGTCCGCGGCCCGGCATAAGTCCGTCGAGCGCCGGGTATCGTTCGGCGGCGTTTTGGAGGTCGGCGGGCGTGCGGAGGTCGCCGTTGAGCACCACGGGGTGGGCCGACGCGGCGAGAAACTCCTCGAATTCGGCCATATGCAGCTCGCCGCCATACTGCTGCCGGGCCACTCGGGGATGGACCGCCACCCGTTCGAGGGGCATCGCGTTGAGGGTGTCGATTATGTCGCGCCATTCGTCGGGGCGCTCCATGCCGAGGCGTATCTTGGCCGAGAGCCGCAGCCCGGGGAACTCCTCGGCGGCAACGGCGGCCACTTCGGCGAGCGCGTCGGGTTTGAGGAGCATGGCGGCGCCGCGGCCGTGGCGCGTCTGCGGCGGGAAGGGGCACCCGAGGTTGAGGTCGAGGCGGTCGAGCCCCGCTTCGGCTACCGCTTCGGCTATGAGGCGGAACTCGGCGGCGTCGCGGAACAGCGCCTGGGGCACGATGTCGATGCCCGGATTGTTTTCCAGCGCTATGTCGGCCCGGTCGCGTCGGCGCGTCTCCCCCTTTTCGACCCTCAGGAAGGGGGTGTAGTAGGAGTCGATTCCGCCGAATATGGCGGCGTGGTGTCGGCGCCATACGGCCTGGGTATGTCCCTGGAGCGGGGCTGCGTAAATTTTCATGCGAAAGTCATTTTATGGCGCGAAGTTACGGATTTTTTCTGGCTGAGGTTTGGTTAATTGACGTGAAAACGCCCCCGGCGGTTTGCGCGGAAGTCGCCGAATGGCTAATTTCGCGTAGAATACACATAATTATATAGAATATATACCATACAGGGGAGCGGACTCCCCGGCCAATCATGTCAATGTTCAAAACTTCAATACGGCGCTCCATGCTTGCCGCCGCGGCGGCGCTCGGGGCGATACTCTTCTCCGCCACCATTGAATCCTGCAAGGAGACCGACCTCAGCGGCATCGAAGCCGACATAAAGGACCTCCAGGGGAGGGTCGACGCGCTTGAGGCGGCTGTCGACGCCCTTCGCGCGGCCTACGAGGGGGGCAAGATTATCTCCGCCGTGGCCCCGCACCCGACCGAGGACGGGTGGCTCGTGACGTTCTCCGACAATTCCACCATCTCGCTCACCAACGGCCGCGACGGCGCTACCGGCGCTGCCGGCGCCGACGGCCTCGACGCGATAACCCCGCTGCTTATGATCGACACTTCGGGCTTCTGGATGGTGAGCTACGACGACGGCGCCTCCTACGAGCACCTGCTCGGCGCCGACGGCGCGAAAATAAAGGCGTTCGGCATCGACGGCGCCCCGGGCATCGACGGCGCCGACGGTTCTGACGGTGCCGACGGCAGGGACGGCCTCTGCGTGCGCGTGGTGGTCGACGATCGCGGGCTCTACCGCTTTGAGGTCTACGACCCCGCCGACCCCTCGACCGTGGTCGAGAGCGTTGACACCCCCTACGACTCCGACCCCGCCGCCGTGGTGAGGGCCATACGCAAGGACCCCGCCAACGGCGTGATTTCCATAGAGATGGCCGACGGCTCGGTGTTCGCCTTCAACCTCGACGTGTGCTACCCCACCGGCATTGTGCTCCTGGCCGACGCCGTCGCGATCGGCAAGGGGGGCGAGGCGAGTTTCGAGTTCCGCGTGAACCCCTCGAACGCCTTCATAGACTTCGACCCCGAGCGGGGCATGGTGCGGCTCGACCTCGTGAACAGCGCCCTGCTGAGCCGCGGCGTGGCCGACAGCTACATCACCGAGCCCGAGAACTTCCGCCTGGAGAAAATCGAGGCGGCGCTCACCCCCTCGGGCGACGTAAAGGCCGGGCAGTACCGGGCCACGATTCGCGACCTATCCGCGGCCCGCGACTACGCCCAGGGGGTCGCCCTGGTGGTCAACACGGTCGACGGCAACGGCTCGCCGGTGCAGATTTCCTCCGACATGATGCGGGTGGAGTGGGGAGCCGGGTCGTCGATCCAGAGCTTCGCCGTCAACGGCTACGAGGCTCAGGGGGTCGGCACCGACCGCCTGCTGGTGATGCTCCCCTACGGCACCGACGCGAAGAAGTGCGTGGCCACGTTCACCACCTCGGCCGCCGGACTGTATGCCGACGGCCAGGAGGTCGTAAGCGGCCAGACAGAGATTGACCTCTCCATGCCCCGCGACCTGACGGTGCGCTCCCGCTCCGGCGTGGAGAGCAAGGTGCGCGTGGCCCTCTGCCACTCCTCCCTGCCGATGCTCTACCTCTCGACCCCCGGCCCGGTCGAGAGCAAGGAGGTTTGGGTCGAGGGCTCGCGGATAGAGCTGCTGAACACCGCTGACGGCCAGTGGGATATGGACGTGCCCCTGAGCGTCAAAGGGCGCGGCAACTCTACCTGGAACTACCCCAAGAAGCCCTATGCCCTGAAGCTCGACAAGAAAAACCAGGTGCTCGGCATGCCCCGCCACAAGCGGTGGGTGCTCCTGGCCAACTATATCGACCCTTCGAGAATCCGTAACGCCTTCGCCTTCGAGGTGGCCCGCCAGACGGAGTCGCTCCCCTGGACGCCACGGGGCGAGTTCGTCGACCTGGTGGTCAACGGCGAGTTCATGGGCAACTACTACCTCTGCGAGCAGATACGCGTCGACCCCGAGCGCGTCGCGATCACCGAGATGGGGGCTTCCGACAACCAGGGTGACGCCCTCACCGGCGGATACCTCCTGGAGCTGGACGTGGCCATGGACGAGGTGAACACCTTCTACACCCCCCGTCGGCGCCTCCCCGTGATGGTGAAGTCGCCCGACGACGATGTCATGACCCCGGAGCAGCTCGCCTACATCGGCGCCTACTTCGACCGCGTCGAGAACACCATCTACACCACCAACTACCTCGTCGACGGGGCATACCGCGAGCTCATCGACCTCGAATCGTTCGCCGACTGGTGGCTCGTGCACGAAATCTGCGGCAACGGCGAGCCCACCCACCCAAAGAGTTGCTATATGACCAAGGACCGCGGCGGCAAGCTCTGCGCCGGCCCGGTGTGGGACTTCGACTGGGGTACTTTCACCTCGGCCACCGCCGAGAAGTTCGTGGCCAACAACTCGCTGTGGTACTACCGCCTGCTCCGCGACCCGGTGTTCATTGACATTGTCAAGCGCAAGTGGGCCGTCCTCCTCCCCAAGCTCGAAGCGATACCCGACGGCTTCCTCTTCCCGACCGCCGACCGCATGGCCGCCTCCCTCTCCCACGACCGCGCCATCTGGCCCCGCTTCATCGACCCCGACCTGGAGGCCGACATCAACGAGGACAATTCCCTGACCTCCGCGGAGGCCACCAGGCGCATTGTCGACAACTACCGCCGCCACCTGCTCTGGCTCGACAAAGCCATCGCCGACCTCCGCCCCGCGCAATAACCCCTCCCCCCTGACTTCATAACTCTGACTTCATAACTCTGCCCTCGAAGTTGAACTTCCACTGCCAGTGATGCGTTAATAAAGCATAAATCGCCCCCCGCCGGGCCTTATTAATTCATCACACGCATCATGGGATTTCGCAAAACCGCGCTCTGCGCCATCATAGCACTGATAGCCGCCCCCGCGGCACTGGCGCGCCAGGAGAGCCTCGTCGACCAGCAGACCGACTCGCTGATCGGCTCCCACAAAATCGTTTACATCGACGGACGACCCGCCGATGCCGACACGCAGGCATATGTCGACTCCATACGCCAGCGCATATCCGTGTTCTACTACGACCAGTTCCGCCACTTCTCCGACCCCGCCGCCCCCTACTTCCTCTTCATGAGCAAGGACGCCCAGTTGGCGATGGGTATCGGCGGATGCGTGCGCATGCGCGGCTACTACGACTGGGGAGGCGCCATCCCCGCCTCCGGCTTCGCCCCATACCTCATACCTATGACCCCCGACCCGGCCAACGAGCGCCAGCTCGGCACCACTCCCGCCGGTACCGCCCTCTTCTTCCGGGTGCTGGGGCGCAACAAGGCCCTGGGCGACTACCAGCTCTACATCGAGTGTAACTTCAACGGCTACGGAGGCCGCGACTTCCACCTCAAGAAAGCCTACGCGACAATCAACAAGGTCACCATCGGCTACGCCAACTCCACCTTCTCCGACCCCGCGGCCCTCCCCCCGACGGTCGACGCCCAGGGGCCCAACAACAAAATCTCCCCCACAGCCGTGCTCGTGCGCTATATGCCCACCTTCGGCAAGCACTGGGTCGCCGCCGTGTCGGCCGAGAGCCCCCAGCCCTCGATTTCCGTCGACGGGCGGCAGACCGCCAAAGTGAGCGCCTGGATGCCCGACTTCGCCGCCTTCGGCCAGTACCAGTGGGGCAGGGGGGAGCACGTGCGCCTCGCGGGCATACTCCGCACACTCTCCTACCGCGACCTCGTCCAGGGTAAGAACCACAACAAGCTCGGCTGGGGCCTGCTGCTCAGCTCCGTGGCCCACCCCGCGCCGATGCTCACCACCTACGTCAACCTATGCTACGGCCACGGCTACCAGAGCCTCGGCGGCGACCTCCTCATAGGCAGCTACGACCTCGTGGGCGATCCCGACGCCCCCGGCCGACTCTACGCCCCCGCCTCCTTCGGGTGGAACGTCGGCGTGCAGTACAACATCCTCCCCAACCTCTTCCTTGGCGTCCAGGCCAGCCAGACCCGCTACCTCCCCGCCAAGCACGCCGCCCCCGCTGAATATAAATACGGCCTCTTCGGGGCCGTCAACCTCTTCTGGAACCTCACCCCCCGCATCCAGTTCGGCGCCGAGTTTGACCTAGGCCAGCGCCGCGACTTCAGCGGCGACAGCGCCTGGGCCCGCCGCCTCGGCCTCATGGCCCAGTTCTCCTTCTGACACCCCCGGCACCCCCTCAGCGCTGGCCGCCACCATCTCTCCCTCCTGTCCCCGGACCGCCCCAGCTGCCCGATCATCACCATCTGCCTCCTCTTCCGTGGAAGTGTAAATTAACGTGAGTTCGATATAAGGATTCACAGTTATGATAATAAAATAATCAGCTTACTTTGTTCTGATTGCTTATCCCTAACTCACTTTACGTTAACAGGTTGCAAAAAAATAGTGCTATCGCCAAAACCATCTACACCGCAGGACGAACATGGCTTTGCAAGTGGTGGATGCATAACATACCGGAATACCGAGCTGCGCATATGGATTTGCCCGTGCAGGAAGCCCTGAGCCGATTCAAAGCCCTCAAACGAGGTCAGAATCCAAACACCATAAAAGGCGGAATGTGTATGTAACGCTACGCTCCCGGTGAGATCTAAGCCTACAAACAGAGGCAAGCCAACCCTAACCTCCCCTTTGATGCCAAGCTTCCTCTCCCCGAAGGCTACGATTAATACTGTCTACTTTCTATACCTTCCCAAATACCCTTTCAATACACTTGCCGTATGTATTGAAGGGGTATTGACTCAAATATTCCATTTTGGTATATTCCATATTGGAATAGTAATTTTAACTAAAAATTAGAGATGAAATCAATCCACAACAAGGCTTATCTAACAATGCTTGACCTTCTCCGATCCAAACGAATAGAGAAAGGTGTCACTCAAGAGCAATTGGCATCCGCATTGGGTGTCAGACAAGGCATTGTAAGTAAAATCGAAACTCACGAGCGTCGCCTTGACATAATAGAACTCAGAACAATTTGCGGAATTATTGGTGTGTCCTTTACTGACTTCATCCAAGAACTGGACGAATGTTTAACTATTGAGCAAATTTAGAGAATAAAGGAGGTGAAAATATCAATCATTGATATTAAAAAACAGTCCAACGCCAACTAATATCCGATTACAGATTATGCTACACATCTATTCAATGCTCCTTGAACTCGCACAGATGTAGTAGGAAGATATTCTATATTCTCCAAGAGTCCCATGGAATACATCGATGAATAGATTAAAACCATAATCATCCAACTTTGCAATTAACTAAAAAGGTATCACAAATATGAAATTCAATCTTCCTCCAATTTCAAAAGATAAGGTATTAAGTCTTACCGAATTATCAAAACGACTTTCTCCCCTCATTGGAACGGATTATGTGCTTACATATAAACCAAGGACTGACGGTTCACGAATCAGAAAGTTAATCAGCTCATATGTGGAGGAACATGCAACCAATGCTCCGGCGGATTCTTATTCCATCCTTCCTCCTAAGAAAAAGGGAATACCGAAGCTAATTGCTGAATTAATAGATACATATCTCGTGACATCAGGAGATTCGTATAATCTTCAAGTTTGGAATAGGAATCCAAATGGAAAGAACCCTTTAATAACATACGAAAATGGAGAGACTATTTCTTCACAAGACATTCGTTTTGTATTGGTGAAAATAGATGTCGAAAAAAATAAAATTGCGTCTATTGCAATTTTAACACCTGAATATATAGTTTCCCGATTTGGACGATTTGGAAAACCGACAATCAAGAATCAACTTCTTGTTGGCAATAAAGAGAGAAACAACGTTGTTTCCTCTAAAGAGCATATTTTATTCTTCCCTGATACTGAAAAAGTTGAACGGATTTCTAAGAATATTGTCAATTTGTCGAATGGTCATTCCTCGGACTATCCTATAAATGGCAAATTGCTTAAACTTTCAACAATCAAGCACATTGTTGCAGAGAGACTTGTTGGAATGGTATTAGATGCTGCTGACACTAAAACCAGAGGGCAATTGTTGGAAAAAATTGTAATTCAACTTTTAGGTTATCGGAATTCAACTGATTTGGTAGGAGGTTATCCAGATGTTCCGAATCAGTTACTAGAGGTGAAACTCCAGGATGCCCAAACTGTTGATTTAGGGAAATTTTCCCCTCAATTTGAAGAGGTAGTTAATGAAAAACTAAATCTTACAACGCTCGATGTAAGATATTTAATTGCTCTTACGAATAAAGATACGGGCGTTATAGAGGGAGTCATTCTTTCAAGTGGGAAGCATCTTTCTGAAAGATTTTCATATGTCAGTGGAACAAGTTATAAATGTCAACGTTCAATACCGATGTCATTTTTTGATAGTATTGAGGGTCAATGTGTAATTAATCCTTAAAACCGAAAGCCCTCCTAACATAGAATTCTATCTTATTCTTCAAAATTATCCTTTCATTCTTGTCTGTACATAATGAATTCTGTTTAGCAAGTTCTATTATATTTTTAGAATCTTCGGAGCTAATATCCGGTAATGGGTATTGCTCGACATATTGAGCAAGGTAACGGCGCTTGCCACTATACAGTTTATTGTTGAATTTGATCTCATGATACTCTTCAATAAGTTTTGAGTTAGCAACACCAAGTATCAAGTATAATATTTCAATATCTGCGGGATTGGAGGCACATATCCAATAACAATTACCGTTGACAATGGCTCCGGAATCATCTATTGCAAATCTTGGTTCTGAAGAAATATCAGCCCAAACCAATTTTGGATATTTCCACAACGTCGGATTTTGAGGGACCCAATACTCATACCAATTTCTTTTTGCTTTGATTAGGTACTTGCGACTACGAAGTTTCTCTTCGTGAGTCATAAAAAAAGACATTGCCTTCGGATATTGAAAAATATCATAAACAGCTCTTTTCCCATTATTGTCATAATGAGGATATAGAACTCTTTGTAACGGATGTTTTATAGTTCCCTGTTGGATATTTTCTTGTGAAATCATTTCTCTAAACCAAATATCTTCCGGCCGTTCCTTCGTAAAACTTGTAGTAAAAAAGACATCATCTGCACACGACTTAATTCCTACTCTAACTTTAAAAAAATCTAATACCTTACTAGATGAATTCTTCTCTATTGTAGAGATTAGTGAATTGGATTTTGTCGAAGTTAAAGTCCATAATTCCCGCCCATCCATATTGCAATCCAGTGTACCTACCTTTATCTCATATATTTTTTTACCAATCTCACAAAGGCCGTGACAACAGGTATTTAAAGCATGATAAACAGATTGGGCTTTAAAATCATATATACTATTACATGATTCGTAAATAGACGTGAACTTGTTATCCTCTGACACTAAAATTCCGTTCTGTTTCTTCCTTCCAATAAAGATTGCCGGAAGCACAGCTGCATCAAAAAGTTTTGTATCTCCAAGATCAATAACCTCAATAATTTCATAATTTTTTAACAGGAAGGAGCGTATGTCAGCTCCACTTTTCGTTGATAAGTATCTATTGGACGTAATTACTCCTAATATACCACCAACTTTTAGAGCAGCGGTCATATTTATCAAGAATGGATAGTACAAATCTATGCGTCCGGACAAGTTGTATAGGCGTGAGATACTTTGAGCATATTCTGAGCCTAATAATTGAGTTCTAACATAAGGGGGATTGGCAATAATCATGTCATAGATATTGCCAGTAGAAAATAGCCCACCTATTTTTTCTTCAATAAAATCCTTGCATTCAATCTCCAATGGATTCTGCAAACATGCATTTGTCAAATGCGTTATCGTCTGACATACATAATCCGGATTCTTATCACATCCATATATCCTGAAGGCAATATTTCTCTTTTTCAGAGCTGAAGATAAGGAAATCAATAGTGCGCCGTCCCCACAAGCTGGATCATAAATCGAAATGGATTCATCTGTTCCCACATAATGACTCAGCATTCGTTCCGCTAAAAAGTGTGCTAATGGAGATGGCGTAAAGGTCGCACCATCCTTTTTCTTTTTAGAATATTCTTTATCCATTACATTTACGGCTTGCTATCAAATCTTTAATGTCAACATCTAGCAAATCTGCAATTTTGCGAAGGGTTGGTAAATCCGGTTGTATCACGTTAGTAAACCATTTGCTTATGGTCGTTGGATTCTTACCTAGTTCCTCTGCAAGCCATTTGCTTGTTCGTTTCTTTTCAACTAATATTACTTTTAGCCGATTTAAGTCCGCCATTACAATATATTTGAATTTTATGCAAATATAATAAAAAATAATGATAGTGCAATACTATAATTCGAAACCTACTCTGAGCGCTCTGAGCGTTGTATTTTTGTCTTTTTTGGCAGTTGGCGATAGTGGCTTGTGAAATTTCTGCCTCAAAGTTGCATTATCGCATACGGCGGAGGGGCGCGATGCGCTATCTTCGCGTCACGGGAGAAGTAAAACGGACTCCCGGCGGTTGGTGGCCGGGCGGGGAGGCCCGGCCAACGACCGAGGAGAGATCAAGCGGTTTGTGATAATTAGCGCAGACTATGAATTTATTGTTAAACGATTAATTTATTTGGAGTTATGGAGAAAATTATGAATGTGATGGAGGCGATGAGGGGGCGGCGGTCGGTGCGTGGCTTCAATGGGGAGCCGCTCGCCGAGGAGTGTCTGCGGGATCTGGAACGGGTGGCGGCTGAGGCCGTGGACCCGTTCGGGGGCTCGGTGACGGTGAGGACGCGGCGGTTTCCGCCGCGGGGCGAGTCGCGGCCCGGCACCTACGGGGTGATTTCGGGGGCGAGGGATTTCTTTCTGCTGGCCTACGGGGCTGACGCGGCCTCGGCGCTCTCGGCGGGGTTCCGTTTCGAGGGGGTGGTGCTGGAGGCGTGGCGCTCGGGGCTTGGCACCTGCTGGCTCGGGGGCACGTTCCGCGGCTCGGACTTCGACGGCGGGGAGGAGTGGCCCGCGGGCGAGGAGCTGCGGGTGGTGTGCCCGGTGGGTGTTCCCGCTAAGCTGTCGCTGAGGGAGCGGCTGATGCGCGCGGCACTCGGTAGCAAGCACCGCGAGCCGTTCGGCAAGCTGTTTTTCGACGGTAGCTTCGGCGAGCCGCTCTCCGCTGGGTCGCGCTTCGGCGAGGCACTGGAGATGGCGCGGTTAGCGCCGTCGGCCCGCAACGCGCAGCCCTGGCGGGTAGTGGTGGCGGGTGACGCGGCGCACTTCTACCGCGTAGCCAAGGGGGCCTTCTCGGCGGTCGATTGCGGCATCGCGATGCGCCATTTCTTCGAGGCGGAGCGTTTCCGGGGGCGTACGGGGAGGTTCTACATCGACCCGGAGGCGCCGTCGGCCCCGGAGGGCATCGAGTATCTGCGCTCCTACAAGGCGGTAGCTGATTAAGCCGCCCCGCCCGCCCCGCCCACCCTCGTCCGCCCTCGTCCACCCTCGTCCGACAAGTCCAACCCGTCTGACCTGTCCGACCCGTCCGACCCGTCCGACCCCCTCTTTCGACTGCCCCGTCCGACTTGTCCGACTCCCCGGGAATGGTTATATTCGCGGTATGGATAAAGGAAAATTCGCGGCGGTGGCCCGCAAGGTGGCCGGGAGCCTGTTAGGGAGGATTCTCGCGGCTATGGCGCTCGGTATCGGGGCGGCCTATGTGCTCCCTGTGTGGGGCGTGAGGGTGTTCGAGACCTTCAACGCCATTTTCAGCCAGTTCCTCGGCTTCATAATACCGCTGATTATCTTCGGTTTCGTGGCCCCCGCTATCGCCGACGTGGGGCGTTCGGCGGGGAAGATGCTGGTGGCCACGGCGTTGATAGCCTACGCGGCCACGGTGCTCGCCGGCACGTTCTCCTTCCTGGTGAGCGACGCCGTGTTCCCCTCGCTGATTACCCCCGGGGGCGGGGCCGACCTGGCCGATGAGGGGTGCGGGGCATCGCTGAAACCTTATTTCACCATCGAGATGCCCCCGCTGATGAGCGTCATGGGCGCGCTGATTATCTCCTTTATCCTCGGCCTGGGGTGCTCGCGGATGCCGGAGAGCCCGCTCAAACGGGTGCTCGACGACTTCGGGACGATCGTGGCCCGGGTGATCAACTCGGTGGTGATCCCGCTGCTGCCAGTGTATATTTTCGGGATTTTCCTGAATATGACCTGCGCGGGGCAGGTGGCCACGATACTGCTGACGTTCAGTCAGATAATACTGGTGATATTCGCCCTGCACATCGGGGTGCTGCTGTTGCAGTTCTGCGTGGCGGCGCTCTTCTCCAAGGGGAGCCGCAACCCGCTGAAGCTGCTGTGGACCATGATGCCGGCCTATTTCACGGCGCTCGGAACGCAGTCGTCGGCGGCCACGATCCCGGTGACCCTGAGGCAGACCAAGGCGCTCGGCGTGCGCGACAGTGTCGCAGGGTTCACCGTGCCCCTCTGCGCGACGATCCATATGAGCGGCTCTACGCTTAAAATCGTGGCGTGCGCCGTCGCGCTGATGCTGCTCAACGGTCTGCCGTTTGACTTCGCGATGTTCTTCGGCTTTATCTGCATGCTCGGCATCACGATTATCGCCGCGCCCGGCATCCCCGGAGGCGCGATTATGGCGTCGCTCGGGCTGCTGACCTCGATGCTCGGCTTCTCCGACGCGGATTGCGCCCTGATGATCGCGCTCTACATCGCGATGGACAGCTTCGGCACCGCCTGCAACGTCACCGGCGACGGCGCTCTGTCGGTGATCATCAACCGCCTGTTCCCCGCCGACTGACCTCTACTCCTCGACGGTGATTGAGGGGTTGATGGCCAGCAGATCGGCGATGAAGGCGTCGCGGTCCTTAGGCGCGATTTCGATAGGCATGGCGCTCTTCAGCACCGAGCGGTCGGCGAACCAGATCGACACGCGGTCGAGCGACATGGCCGCCGAGGCGAGTATGCCGCGGGTCTTCTTGACCCGGCTGATTTTGTCGATCGGGAGCCAGCTCCACATATAGAGGTTCCGCACGCCGAGCATGCGGTCGCGCACCTCGTATCTCACCCCCATGATGAGCACGACCCAAAGGGCGGCTATCCCGGCGCCTATTATGATGGCGCAGAGCCACGCACCCTCCGACCATAGCCCGGCCAGGCTTATGGCTATCGTCGCCGCCATCAGTGCGTTGACCCACCATCCGATTTTCGGCGGGTAAACCTTTCCGGCCCCTTCGCCGCTCCGCTGCTTCGGTTCCATATCCGTTTGTCTTAGAGATTGATTAATCCCCAAAGTTACAAAAAATCCCGTATAACAAACACTGCGACAACATAAAACGCTGCGGGCGGCCGGGGATGCCGGCCGCCCGCTGTAAGGGGGAAGAAGTGTCAGTGGTTGAGGAGCAGTGAGGGGAGGTCGCTCTCGCGGGTGAGGGCGGTCCAGGTGGCGCGGGCCGAGCTGAACACGAGGGGGAAGGGGAGCCTGAGCGCCTCGCCGAGCGCGGCAAGCCGCAGAGCCACGAGGCGGCGCCGCGTGGCGTATTCGCGGCTCTTGGTGTGGCGGGCGAACGGGACGGTGAAGTAGATGCCCGAGGCGGGGGTGTATTTGTCGAGCAGTTGGCGGGCCCGCGTGTCGAGCCGCACCGTCAGCGGTCGGCCGGTAAGGCGTTTGCGGTACTCGATGTGGTCGCCGCGGAGGTTGGCGGGAGTGAGGTTGAGTATGTCAACCAACTCCATGCCCCGGGTGAGGAAGCTGAATATGAAGAGGTCACGCGCCAACTCGTCCAGCGAGCCGGGTGCGACGGGGAGGTCGGCGAGGCGGTTGAGCTCCTCTTTGTCCAGCGCCTTGGGGCGTGAGTCGCGGGGAGAAGCCGGAGCGGTGGCCGAAGCTATGCCCGAGAACCAGTCGGGGGGTGCGGCGGGGAGGAGTCCGCGCCCCTTGGCTTTGTTGAGTATGGCCCGGAGCATGCGCGTATAGAAAGCGGTTGTCGATGGGGCGTTACCCTGCCTTTCGAGCCAGCTGTGGAAGCCGCGGACGAAGTCGCGGTCAATCGCCTGGGAATGTCGCTCAGGGCGGGCCTGTAGATAGGCTTCGAGGGCGCTCGCTGCGCTTTTGTAGTTGTGGCGGGTGCCTCCGCGACGCGAAATCTGGTCAGTGTCGATCAGGTCGGCTACGAACGAGGGTAGCCGCTCGGCGGTGAGCGGCGCTGTGGGGGTGGGGGAGTCGTCTGCCTGGGAGGCGTAGCGCACCCAGGTGTTGAACGGTTTCCCGACCGATACGATGCGGCGATTCACCCGGAAGTCGGCGAGGTCGGCGGGAGGGAGGCCCCGCTGGAGCTCTTCGCGGAATTCGCGCGCGATGAGGTCAACATCGCAGGGCGCTCCCGAGCGGCAGGCCCGGGCGATGAGCTCGTAGAGGCACTTCAGGCCGCGGAGCACCGGCTCGCGGTGCAGGGTGGTGAGCTCGCCGGGGTCGGTGCGCAGCCCGGTGGCCACGAGGCGCTCGCGCCCCTCGCGGTCGCGGATGCGGAATATCACGGAGCCGGGTCGGCCCTCGGTGCGTGACTTGCGTATGGCCGCTGTTATGGCATACATATCGCTGTGGGGAGGGAGCGTCAGCGGGTCTTGGCGCGGGATGCCCGTTTTTTCGCCCTCCATTCGTCGAGGAGCATCCCGGGGAGGGTCGCGAGGATCCAGCCGCACCGTTTGAACTGCTTGCGGGGGTCCTGCGAGAGGCGGTAGACGAACTCCAGGTGGCTCCGCACCATCCACCGCGGGGCGCGTTTCTCCTCCTGGCCGCTGAAGAACTTGAACGCCGCCCCCACGGCGATCATCACTCCGCGGCTCAGGTGGGGCTTCAGTCGGCTCATGAAGTATTCCTGTTTGGGGGCTCCGAGGGCCACCCAGATGATGTCGGCCCCGTCGCTCTCGATCATCCGGGCTATGGCGGGGTAGTCGAACTCGTCGATCGAGCAGAAGGGGAGCTCGCTGAAGGTCATGCCGCTCACGTCGGGGTTCCACCGCGCGAGGTTCTCCCTCAGGGCGTCAAGGGTGCTTTGCTGGGTGCCGAGGAATATCATGCGGTATTTCCGGCTTTTCACAATGTCCTCGAAAATCTGGCTGCCGCAGTACTGGGAGTAGCGCTCGCCGTGGATCAGGCGGATGTAGAGGGGCACGAAACTGCTGTCGCAGATGGCGAACATGCCGCCGTTGACCACCTCGCGGTACTCGGCCGACCGATGGGCGATGTTGGCGATCACGCCGTCGGCCACGCAGATATAGTCGGCGCTCCCCCCGCGGACCCTCTCGTCGATGGCCCCGTGGACCCGCTCCCGCTCAAATTCGTAATTGATCTTGAAGTATTGTTTCATAGCGTCGATGCCAATTGGAGATATGTTTCTTTCATAAGCTCCCCCTTGTAATCCCAACTGAGCTTGTGGGCTTCTTTCAGTTCAAGGGCGGAGATTTCTTTGAGCCTGTCGCGATTGTCGCAGAAATAGTTGAGCTGGATCGCGAAGTCGGCCACTGACTGACGGGGATCGGTGAGCTCGATGGCGGTTCCAGCGAAATCCTTGACGATCGATCCGAATCCGCAGGTGTTGAACGACAGTATGGGGAGCCCTGCCGACACTGCTTCCAGTACGACAGTGGAGGTCGCGTCGGAGATGCTTGTGAACAGGAACAGGTCAGACGACCTCATAAGGTTGTCAATGCGGTCGTGGGGCACATTTCCGAGCCAGTTGACCTGGCCGGAGATGTTCAGGTCATCGGCTAAATCCTGATATTCCTCGACCTGCCGGTTCGTGCCGGTGCCGCATACGAAGAGGCGGATGCGGCGGTTGTTGGCGGCGGCCACCGCTTTCAGGGCCAGATCCAGGCGTTTGCGGTAGTCGAATTTGCCTACCCAAAGGACTTTCAGAGTGTCGTTGTCAGCGTCGGCCGTGGCGCGGAAGGCGTTGTCGGCCAGGTTGGTGCCGGTTTCGTTTATGACCGGGATGTCTTTGCCGTAGACCTTTTTGGTCGCGAGCTGCACCTCTTTCATTGCCGCTATCATTGTCGAGCGCTTCACGGCGGCGCGTACTCGGGGATGGAAACGGAACTGCAAGTCGCTGATGAGGTTTTTCAGGCGGCAGAACAGATTCATTTTCCATCCGGCTTCTCGGAGGTAGGCCGTCGGGATATTGGCCACGCCCCCCACGGGGCCCCATACCAGGGGTATGTCCTTGATTTTCCAGAGGTAGCCCGGCTCGCGGAAGCCGATCATGTTGAGCTGGTGCATCACGTCGATATGGTGTTCGGCGATGATTTCGCGGGCGATGGCGAGGGTCTTTTTCTGCCATCGGGCGTAATGCCAGTAGAAGCGCCAGTCACCCTGGTTCCAGCACATTCGGCGCACCTTGTCGGGCAGCGGGTTGAAGTAGAACCGGATGTTGTCTTTCTGCGGCAGCTTGCCGACCGCATCGAGGATCTCGTCCTTCCACTCACCTTCCGTTATGACGAAAACATTGCAGTGTTTCGCGATGTTGACGATCCAGTTCCACCCCATGCCGGGCTCGCTCCCCCAGTTGGGGCTCACAGCATAGGCGTTGATAAGAATGTTCAGCTTACGTTCACCAGACATTGGGCGATATTTTAAGTTTCTCATCCAATTAACCATTTGCTCCACTTGAATTTTTTAAGCCATTGGCATATTGTTATGGAAACGAGTAGAACCGCGATAAATAATAAGGGGGGGGTAATTATGTAATGGGCAATTGATATTTCTGACAACTGATTGAGGAAATACTTATAAAGACATTGGAGAAGTAGCATATGGAAAAGATATATCCCATAACTTATGTTGTTTATTTTAGTAAATAGAACAGATATCCGCGATTTCCCTCGTAAATAAAAATCCACTAAAATAAACGCGATGAGTATAGTTATAGGACGCAATAGGTATCTTGATACTACTACAATTTTATCAGAGTGCGTTATTCCATCAGAATAATTAAAGATATATTGGTAAAGCGCAATTCCCGCAAGTAGTACATAGGCTAAAACAGTCAAAAGTAGGAAACCTTTTTTGAATACAAAATTAAGGTTATGGTGATAGGCATAAAATAAATAGCCAGAGTAAAAGAATGCGAAATATTTGAAATATTGTTCAATACCGAAATAAGGTACGCCTCTGAGTCCCATCATCAATATCGATGCAAGCCACATAAATAAACGAAGATATGTGTTGCTTACAAATCTGTTCAAGATCCATCCGGTAATAAAACACCAAAACAGCATTTTCAGGAACCATAAATGGTAGCAAGACCCTATGATGGCTTCTATGTAATTAGTTTGTAAACAGATGCATAGTAGTCCGGTGAATGTTAAGCAGGGAATCAATAGCCGTTTTACTTTGTTTGAGACAAAGCCTTTGAATGTTTTATATTTACCTCGGTCGATGACTAAATGAGCAAATAAGTATCCTGAGACAAATACGAATAAAGGCATTCGCCCAACAAACAATACATCTAAAATGAATGAATACACTTTACGACAAGGACACTCAAACCAATGCCAAGCGTCCATCCAGGGGCAATAGCAATGGTATAGAACAACCGCAATGATCGCAAATGATCGTAAAACGACGATGTTGTTGAGCTTAGGTTTGGCTGTTTGACCGCTGATTATATTTTTATCCATTCGTCAGGTGTGATATCAGGCCAGCCGGGACCATTCATCCAGCGGGTTGGCGCTATAATGGTTTTATTGGGATTATTGTTGAGCCACGCGCCCCACCAGGAGAAGGAGGAGTTGGCGATAATATTATGATCGCAGAGCGACATTAGCTGCATATCGCGGAAGCTGTTCGTTCCTGAGTTCCATCCGACAAATTCAACAGACAGGTTTTGCCCGAGAGATTTGAAATGATTTTCGCACCAATTGATGTCGTCGGAGAAGAAAACAAACATATCGGGGGCGCATTTCTCTATGATATGGCGTATTGCTTTGTCATAATACTCCTCGGTGCAAATACCTGATGTATTGGATATTTTAAGATAGTCGCCGCGCCTGATGTGAACTGAGACCGCGTTATGTGACTTGATTTTATCTGCTAATAGATGGTTTTGTGAGCCCGCATCAAATTCCGGGAAAGAAAACGCTTTGGCTATACGGGCTTTATGATCGGCGAAATATTTCTCAGTCTGCCAATATCCTTCAATAAGTAAGTCGCGGTCAGTGTCAAATACGGCATTGTTGAATGTCATATCCGAGTCCTCGACAATCATGGATTTGCGTTTAGGTAGGAAGTGTTTTCCGAATTGCCACAGGCGGAAATGTGGCAATGGGTATGCCACTTTTAGAAGTTCTAAAAAAGTGGCCTGTGAGATATCGGCAGGAAATATCCTATCCAACTCAAAACCATTATGCCACGGATATCCGCGCATACAAGAGGCGTCAATACGCACGTCTTCGCCCCTTGAGCGCAAAGCCTCAGCGAGAGCGTATTGAAACATTTGGTTGCCCAAACCTCCAAAGATTCTTACAATCTTCATTCTTTTTGTAGATTCTTGTTTTCGGACAATTTGTAGTAAATTTCTCCCAGAGAGTTATTTATCGTGTCGATATTAAACGGCCCTTTAGCCAAGTTAAGTGACGCGATTGAGAGTTTTTCGAGTAGCGCGTCATCTTTTAGTCGCAACAGTTTTGATTCCAATTCTTTGATGTTGCCAGGCGAGAAAACGAGAGCGTTTTCCGAGTCCTTCAATATGTCTGGCAAGCCTCCAACAGGAGTAGTAATCACAGGCAGACCATACGCCCAAGAATCAAGGACTCCCATAGGAAACCCCTCGGCGTAACTTGGCAAACAGTAGCATGCCGCGTTGCTGAACGCCTTATCTTTTTGGTCACCCGTAATCCATCCTAAAAACTCTACATAATTTTCTATGCCAAGTTCTTTGGACAAGGATTTCGCATTGTCAATATCTCCATTGCCGGCAAATTTGATGGTCCAATCAGGAATCCTGGCCCGTACATTCGCGAAAGCTTTCAACAGATCGCTATATCCTTTGCGGACCGATAGGTTCCCGGCGTATAAAATGTATTTATTATGCCGTAGTTTGTCGGAATAAGGTTCTATTTTCCCAACTTTGGGACATGGATTGTGAAGGACTATTATGTTTGTCGCTTGGTATTTCTCGGTCAGGAGTTTTTTCCAAGTTTCTGATAGGGCGATAACGATGTCGGCCTTTTTGATGCACCATCCATATTTCCATGCTTTGTGAGGATTATCAAGCGTGGTTGCAGGGTCAGGGAAATGAAAATGAACTATGATTTTTTTTCCAAACAGTTTGGAGAGAAAGACAAAAGGCATTTTCCTTTCGACAGCGGCAAGATGGATATGCACTATGTCGGCTTTAGGCAGTTCGCACAGGAATTTGCAAAAGCCACGGCAGAAATAGCCAATCTTTTGCAACGCGCTACCATCAATATGTGATTCAATCCATTCGCAATTGTATTGATGCCATTGGGACCCCGTTTGATGGGCCTTGACAACGGAAGTGATTCCGCCTCGTGTGCGGTGAGAGGTGGCGACAACTAATACTTTTGGCATAGTGCGAGAGTTGTAGGTATTGTTGGAATGAACAAGCGTCCGGCAAATGCGGAATGCGGTGGACTATAACTTCTCAATATAGTATTTGTCGATACCATCTGGCAGATTAGGATAGCCAAACATCGGGGGGAACGCCTTTAGATACATTTTATATGGCTTGGCCTTTATTTGGTTCCATAGAATCTGATACCTTTTGAAATAGAAAGGCTTATGAGTGCCCAAGGACTTGAGGCGCTCAACCGATGAAATTTCTTCGAAAGGCTCATAAGAGTTGGGTACAATCAAGAACCGATTTGACGGCAGTGTGTTTATGGCTATATCTCTTTTTTGAAAATGCACATAGAGAGTTTCCTCGGAGTACACCTTGCCATTCTGCTCATAAATCCTTTTCAAGGAGCCCTCATTAAACGCGTATACGAAATTCTTTTTCCCGAGATATTCCTTTCGCCTCATTTGCGATATGAATACAGGCTGCATGCAATCGATGTCGTCAAAACAAATCGAGTCAATGAACCTATCGGCCAAATTATCAGCCCAATGCTTGCTTGTGCCGCAATATTCGTCGAAGGCTCGTCCTTCATTGTAGGTGAATACCTGCTTATAATTTGGTGTGGCCACGTTCTTATATTCCGCATTGACGGAAGGGGTGTTGCGGTATAGGCTGAAATGACCACGACCGAATATGTGGTCGTAAGAGTTTAGCAGAACATCAGTAACGAATTTTCGGATGTCGCCAAATACCAAGTCCATATCTGAATATCCCCAAAAGTCATAACCTTTCAAGTACTTAGAGAATATTTCGCCAAACGCTGGTCGGAAATCACAGAACTTATAAGGTCTTTTCAAGCATATTTCAAAGTCGAAATTCCGCTGTATAAGTTGTTTCAGCTCGTCAAAGCTGGTATTGCGCACTATTAAATTCCTGGGAGGATTATGAACCTGAGCGTCAGTAAAGAGAAGAAAATCAATAGAGGCGTTTGCCTTAACAGACTCCATCCAGAAATAAAAGTCAGGACGAAGTTTGCCTATATAGGGAATGATAATAGCTATGGAGTTCATTTTTTTAACGAGATAATGAGGTGAGCGTAGATAAACAGAAGACTTGTGAACCGATTCCGGCACATACTGAAGAATGCGCGCTTTGAAAAAGGCTGTGATTCAATAGGGAAAGAAGCAGTACGTTTCCAGATGGGGTTTTGAAGCATCTCGCGCAGTAGGGAATACTGGTTCGATTTGTTGGATCTCAACATTTTGAAAATATGAGACCTCGCATCCGCCAATACAAATCGTGCGACTCTATTCTGCGCGTCTGCATCTTGAGAGTGGAAAAGAGCGGACATCCTATTATAGAGAACCTCCAAATTTTCGAAATCACTGATTTTAAAAGTGTTTGAAAGTGACGCGCCGTTTAAGAAATAATTGTAGAACGGATAATTCAATACAACGAGCGTTTTGCAAGCCTTAAGGAGCTTAATCTTGAAAAGGGTGTCTTCCGAGGCAATTTCACGTTCTGATTCAAACTTTAAACCGGTTGATGTAAGGAATCGTCTATTAATGCATAATATACACACTGAAACAGGGTGGAGGCGTTCAGTAAAGATCTCAGGGCTGCATGCTATCATATCGAGCGCATAACGCGTAACCTCATCACCGGATAATACTTTCTGAGAATCAGTGTCAGGTTTCCATAAGCCGGGGCTTACCTCTTTGTTGAACAGACCAGTAGATATTTCGGCGTTATTGTTTTTAGCTTCGAAATAAAGCGTTTCACATGCTTTGTTATCAAAGGTGTCATCGCTGTCCAAAAACATTATATACTCGCCTTCGGCGTTTTCAACGCCAGTATTTCGAGCCATGCCTAGGCCCTCGTTTACGGGTTTGTGGATAACTTTAATCCGAGGGTCGATGACGGCTAACTCATCGCAAATGGCGGGGGTGTTATCTGGGCTCTTGTCGTCGACGAGTATAATCTCAATGTCTTTAAGGGTTTGATGGCGGACGCTATCAACACATCGACGCAGATATTTTTCGACTTTGTAGCAGGGTATTACAACAGATACGAGGGGCTTGTTCATTTTCGATGATACTTAGATAAGTCGTAGAACCAAGACAGGTGGTAATTCGTAGAGTTCCATGGTTCCTGGTTCTTGTAAAGATTCCAACCACACTCCATCCAAATCACGGCCGTGAAAGCGATCGCGGCGTTTCTCAATGTTTTGTCCTCATACAATTTCCATAATAGCAGCGACGCTATAATTAGTTGGAAAGGAAGGAGATACATTACGGGGCGAATGAAGATGTGGCTTATATTCACAATCAGGAAAAAAGAGCACGCATATGCGACGGCGAGGAAATACCACAGGTTGAATAGGGGTATCCGTTCCTCGTAGTTTTCTTTAAGCATCGGGCCATACCAGATGATAAAACATCCCACGAGGAAGTATGACATCATCATAAGGCCGAAATTATGGGCTTCCTCAGTGTAATCGCCGCTTAGAAATTCTCCCACGCGATCAGTATAGTTGGTATATCCGGCGACCTCGCTCAGGGTTTCGATGTAGGAAATCACGCTTTGGAAAGAGGGGGTGAACCCGAGAATGACGCATACGATGAACACGCAAAGGAGAATTATTCTCTTCGAGTTGATTTTGGCGAGGAGTTTGTCGGCATATGCCAGCAAATATATCGGCAACAGCATCAGCGCTGAATGATGGAATAGGGAGCCCACGAATATGGCAATGCAATATTTCCATAGTTTGCGCTCGTGGATATAAACGCACGCGTAGACGAATATTGACGCGGCCACCATCTGGCGCATACCGTTCATATATGTCAGGAAGTAGCAGTTGCCGAAAAGAACGAACGGCAACGCGACCAGGATTTCGCGGTCGCGCCGCAACGCCTTGACCAGCGGGTATATCTGTCCGAATCCCAACACCGCCATACCAACCCAGTAGGGGATAGGGCTGTGCGCGATAAAATTGGTCAGGTAATTATAGAGATATTCTTTATTGTCCTCTTCGAACTCGCAGCCATTCATAAAGCGGAGGGCGTAGGCGAAGCTATCAACCCCTGTATTCCAGCTGAATGCGAAAATCGCCGTATAGAAAGCTACGAAATACCATTCATACCGGTCAACCACGTCCTCATCGCCATAGAGTGTGTATGACTTTTTGGCAAACGTCGACATGACCCAAGCGAAACCAAGATAGACAAGCAGGTTGAAAATGAACATCATGCTTACTTGATGCCCGCGGCGGCGAGGAATGCCTCGAAGCTACGGTATTGGGCGGTATGTTCTGACTTGTACCTTTCGAAAGCGGGCCCGAGTTGCCGCTTTATCGGAATCATAGGGTAGCTATCGATTTCATTGCCGCTCACAAACAGAGGGAACTCTTCCCAAAAATCTTCCGGCACCGGTTTCCGGCCGAAGCGTTCGCTGATGCTGCGCGCGTAATCCATCGCCTCGCTTTCGCATACCGCGAGACGCTTGGCATAGTATTCGTCGAGCGACATAATCACTTTGGCCGGCTGGCCTACGGCAATGCTGCCGGACGGAATATCTTTGGTCACAACACTGTTGGCTCCTATGAAGCAATTGTCGCCAATCGTCACACCTTTAAGTACGATTACATGGCGCCCGAAGGCGACATTGTTGCCGATTGTGACGCGGCCGCTGCTGTTCACCAAGTCGCGGTCAGAGTGGATGAATACGTGGCTCACCCAATCGTGGGTATGCAGCTCGAAGTATTTGTTGAAGAAGCAGTTCTGTCCGATAGTCACCAGGGACGGACGGGTATCGTCGATTTCCGTGGTCTTGGGCGACTGAATATATGTGCCGTTTCCTACCGTTATGCCTTTTGACCTTAGATATGCGATGTAGGAGTCGGAAGAGCGGCGGACGAGGAACTCGCGTATTTTGGATACAATCCTTCTGATCATATTATCGTTGTATTATTCTCATAGGGTTACCCACCACGAGAGAATTGTCGGGAACGTCCTTGACGACGACCGCTCCGGCACCGATGGTTACGTTATTGCCGATGGATACTCCGCCCACAACCACGGCTGCGGCGCAGATTGTCACGTTGTCGCCGATACGGCAACGCTTGTCCTGATTCCAAACCACATTGACGCACTGGTTTACATGGAAATCGCGACCGATTGACTCGGCGCAAACCACGGTCGAATATCCGTGTTGGATTATCAGGCCGGGGCCAACGTGGTCGCAGGCGATGCAGCAATGGTCCTGCGGTCGCCATATCCAGTATACGGGCGCTTTTCTCCAGCCGAGTCTTTTGTAGACCACCGTGCGGAACTCCTTAAGACGGGAAAACAAGTGAACAAAGCTCGCCATATCGGATGGCATATTCTGCCACTGAGTCCACCTCCGCAAGTCACTTTTTATAAGGTCGGATATGTCTTTAGGCAGCAGAATGCTGTATAGCGCCACTACTGGATATAAAAAAATGGAAAACAGCCTTGATGGCATATTCAGTGATTATCGTGTTTGTGTAACAATACACCCAAGTTCCACCGCAGGATAGTTGAGGCGGCCTGGATTCTGAACTTAATCGCGGAACGGAGAGCGTCGCGCCCCCAGGCTCCTTTGAAGTCGTGAACCGCGAAGGTTGAATCGTCGTCATACCGACCATTAACCCAATCATTAGCGCAGAGATAACGCTGCGGCAGCAAACGGAAGCCGTATCGTTCCTGAAGCTGATTATTCATTTTAAAGCCGCGTTTTTCCATCAGTTGGGTAAAAACGGCCACATTGGTTGCTATGTCGAAATTCAGCCCTTTGAAAAAGCGGCGATTGTCATATGACCTCAAGAATTCGAGGATTATCGGGTTGCCCTTGGATGAGGCGATGACTCCGGTTTGAACGTATTTGTCATGTTCGAAACTTCCAAAGCCATCGAGGTCAAACCATTCGGCAGGGAATGCTTTTTTAATAAGGATGTCGGTGTCAAGGTACAGGCCGCCTTCCTCGGCGAGAGCGTAAAGTCGGGCAACGTCACTGACAAAGGCGAATCGCCTGGCATAATAAGCCTGACGAGTGTAAATCCAGCCTTCGACGTTGAAATTTGATTCGTCCCATTGTTTGATTTCAAAGTCGGGAAGGTATTCGCGCCAGGTGTCGATATAAGCCTTGACGTCCTGAGGCAACGGCTTCCCGCCGAA
The DNA here is from genome assembly GCA_910587075.1 of uncultured Muribaculaceae bacterium. GTDB lineage: Bacteria > Bacteroidota > Bacteroidia > Bacteroidales > Muribaculaceae > UBA7173. The sequence continues at coordinate 19,762 of CAJUKE010000025.1, read as the reverse complement.
CCAACAGTAATGAATTATCTTGGGAATCATGATTTAAGATATGGATTGCCGTTGTCGGACACTTTCTTCGCTGGTATGCCCGCTATGGTTATTCCCTCTTCGTCGAATGACCGGTTTACTACGGCGTTAGCCCCGATAGCGCAGCGTGACGCGATTTTCACTTTCCCGAATATCTTCGCGCCAGGACCGATCCACACATTGTCGCCGATTACGGGCACGTCGTTCTGGCTAAGGCCATTCTGACCGATGTTGACGCCCTGATGGATGTCGCAAAACGCGCCGATTCTCGCATTCCCGTTAACCACGATCAGTCCGTAATGGTTGATTTTCAATCCGGGCCCGAAGGTGTTGATAGGGATGTCCCATCCTAATTTCACTCCGTAGTGGGCATGAAGCATAGCCCAGAACCGTTTCATCAGGCGATGGACGCGTCCTTTTTGCGCGAAATGGTATTCTTCCCTGCGCAACGCTATGAGGAATTTCCAATGCCAGTCGCCAAACAATGCCGGACGAGACTTTGTGATGCCGTATACTTTTTTATCGAGCGAGAGATAGCGCCGGAGCTCTGCTTTGCTGTTAATCATCAGAACTTTATTAATCGGTGTGCCAAGCTGACGAGTCCGAATTCAATGCATTTGTAGCCGAGACGCCACCGAAACCCGGAAGTCGCTGTCAGGAGTGGTTTTAGTCTACGATATTCCTTGCGAAGTTCCTTTTTACCGGAATAAAGATGATTCATAAAGAACACGGTGAATTCGTGCTTTTCAAAAGACTCAGAAATGCCGCGGAATTGTTCTCCGGCAGGCAGCAAAGCCGCGGCTTCGCGATGGAAACGCTTCATTGATTCCAGGCCATTAAGCGTTACCGCCTGGGTGAGGGAACCACTATTCAGGACATAATGGTAAAACGGTGCGGGGAGGTACGATATAACCGGTTGTGACCGCGTCAGAAGCTGCGTGAGCAGCAATAAGTCCTCGCAATAATTAATACCGTCGTAAAACCTCGCTTGGGCTTTCTCATAAGTGGATTTCCTGATTAGCTTATTCCACAGGCTTCCCAGGATTTTTTTAGAGTATAGGTCGAGTAGGACGTCCTTGGCCGAAGTAGATTCCGGCTCTTGTCTGCTTACGTCCGTTTTGCCCCCCGCGTTGATATAGTAGTCGGCAATTAGAATGTCGGCATTGTCTCTTTGGGCGGCTTTGAACATCTCATTGAGCATTTGAGGTTCGACCCAGTCGTCGGCGTCGGCGTGTATGGTATATTCACCCCTCGCCGCGTCAATGCCGTCCTGGCGGGCCGCGGCGACTCCGGCGTTTACCTTGTGTATGACTCTGACGCGGTGGTCAGTAGCGGCGTATTCGTCAAGAATATTCCCCGTGCGGTCTGTCGAACCATCGTCGACGGCAATCAGCTCCCAGTCGATAAACGTTTGCGCGATAATGGAGTCGAGCATTGTGCGTATTTTCGCTTCAGCATTATATGCGGCGAGTATGATTGATATGGTCGGCATCGTTATCAAAGTCTTATCCAGGAATCCGGCACGACGTCGTCGTTTTCAATCGAGCTCCACCAACGTTTGGGCGCTACAACAATCTTATCGGCGTTCTCGTTTAGCCAGGCTCCCCACCAAGAGAAAGTCGAATTAGCGATTATGTTATGGTCGCATATGCTCATAAGGTACATATCCTGCCAGGAATCAGTGCCGCGGTTGTGGTTGACAAATCGGGCGTTTTCAATCTTGAGGTTATTCCGTACCCATTCGATGTCGTCGGAAAACACATAGAAAGTGACTGTTCCGCCCGCGTTATTTCGGATATGGTCAATGGCTCGCTGATAATAATCCAGCGTGCAGCAGTTGCCATAACCTTGGGAAAACGCCGCCGAGAGGTAGTCGCCCCTTCGTATGTGGATTGAACATGTAAGTTCTTCCCCCCCCAGTGAGTTGGCTATGCGTGACGTTTCGTCAGACAGTTTGGAAGTATCGAAAGAGAACGCATCGCGGATAAGCGCGTGGTTGGTGAGGTATCGCTCGCTCTGCCATGTTCCGTAGAAGTAGCGGAATGTGGAATCCGGGTTCAAATCCGCATCACTGAACCTGAAATTACGTCCGAGGTATGTTTTGTGAAATAGGTGGAACACGCGTGTGAATGGGAAACCTTTATGGTAGAGGCTTTCCCATAACGTTTCGGTATGGCAGAGACCGAAAACCCGGCTAAGTTCGAACCCGCCTTCATGCTCCCAGTCAGCCGAAGGTATAAAGGTGGCCGCGTCTCCAAACAGTTCCTTGATGTGCAGATAGTAGGCGTATTGGAACATCTGGTTCCCCAGACCACCACAAAGAGCGACGTATTTACGGGACATAATATAGTTGTTGCGTGATAGGTTTTACCGTGAGGGTTATTTACGGAATGCGTGTTAACCTGGTGATGCCGTTCTGGTGACTAATTAAACGTTTAGCACCTCAATCGCCGCTCTGACTTTGTCACCCCATGTGAGCCAATTGAGTTTCTCTTTGTATTGTTGGCTGGCGTTTGCGGACAGAAGGGATAGCTCGCCACGGGCTGTTTCGATTTTATTGGCAAAATCTATAGCTGTGGCGGATAAGGGCAGGGTATATCCGTTAAATCCGTCCCGAACGTAGTTGGCTGTTCCACCGGTGGCGTATACGAAGCAGGGGAGGGCGAACGCATTGGCTTCACATACGGCTATGCTGCTGCATTCGGCCTTGCTGGGAAAGAGAAATATGTGTTGCCTGCTCATAACGTCAATGAGTTGACGGTATTCTTCCGGGTTGTTTTTATTGAGGAATCCGTGGTTGTGAACCCATGGCTTCGCGGTGATTTCTTCGGGTAGCTCACGCATGCCTGTCATATGGAACTGCGCGTCGATACCCCGCCGTCGTAATTCAAGGCAGGTATCATACGCGATCTGTCCCCCTTTGCGCTCCCAATTGACGCCGCTCCAATAGATGTTGAGGGCGTTGAGTGAGCCGTATTGGCGGTTAACCGAAGGTATGTCCTTAAGGTCAATGTTGGCCCCGAATTCGACAACGGATATTCTGCCAGGGTCGATGCCGTATTGCCGAATAGCGTTGTCTTTGCACCAATCACTGGAGGCGATTATCAGGTCGGAGCGACGGAAAGCCCTCTTGCCAAGAATACGCGCCTCCCAATAATTATGGAATATCAGGTTGGAAAATTCAGTGTAATAGTTGAATAGCGAGTCAACAGTGGCGTCTACAAGGTGAACAATTTTGGCCTTGACGCTCTTGGGGATGGCGTTGACAATTGCTATATGGGTGGGGACGAAAATAATATCGTATGGCGAATAATCGAAATTCGTGAGAGTCCGCTTATAAACTCGCAAGGTGTGGAATGTCTCATCCATTCTCGTCTGTTTGCCAAGTTTGGCTGGGATATGTATCCAGTAAGAGCAGGTCACCCTGTCAGTCAGAGAAGAGCGGTAATCGCGCAAGGCGCACAGATAATCCACCTCGAAGCCTGACCGAGTCAAGGCCTGGAACGCTTGGTATACGGTCCCGGACCAGGCGCGGCGGTCATCGGATGTCTCTGAGGTGGAAATGAAGAGTATTTTCATTATGCTAGTTTATCTTCTCGTCTCCTACGCTGGCCTTTAAAAAGGCTACTGATTGGTTCCTAATAGTTTGAAGAATTTCGCTTGCGGTATTATAGTCGTGTTCCATTGGCCAGTTGTTTGTGAAATCGAGATCAACCAGTAAATTGTCCAAATGAAGTGTTTGCAGAAGATTAACGTACCTGGTGTCGTTCCCGTCGTGCAGTTTGACGGCAAATAGAGGCTTTGAAAAAATTATAGAAAACACTGTGGCATGGAAAGATGAAGTGATCACGCATTGGGCATGCCTGATGACTGATACAAAATCATCTACGGAATAATCGCCGTAAGATAGATCTATTATTTCCCATCCGTGTTCGTTTGCGATGCGGTGAGCTTGTTTTAATATGAGCTCATGGGCAACGATGGAAAAACGAAGCAAGATGTGATATACGGCTATGTATTTGCGATTTGCCCACTTGTCTTTTATTAGTTTGTCCCAAATACGACTATCCGCGCATAAAGTAGGGTCTATAGTTATCGGATAATCAGTAGACGTAATAGCTTTCACTTCCTGAGAGATAGCTTTCTCTCGGAAAGAGAATGCATCGAAGCGATTCAGTAATTCGCTTAACTGAGAAGAAAGACGATTGATCGAATAGTGGTTGCTGCTAACAGCATATCCTATAAGTTTTGATTTGTCGGGGCGAGCGAATTTTCCAAAATAAACAGGGTCTATTATGTGTCCGACGCAGTCAATTGACCACATCTGATCGCTTCCGACGATATATGCATCAAAATTAGGGATGGAATTAGAATCACATTCCTCAGACATATTGATGTATTGGCTGCAGAACGAATCGAATATTTGCCTGCGGATTTTTTGGGACTTAAATTTCGTTGACAACCCCATTAAGGCCCTAGGATGAAATATCTCTTTACGAATTTGATCAAATTTGGACGGGGTGTATAGTTGTTTTATAAACGGTTGGTTATAGTCAATGACCGTTGCGTTGTGACCAAGTTGTTTGGTGACTTCCTGAAGTGCGTAACATTGCAGTACGGTCCCATAATTATGTGCTCTTTGAAAAGTTATAATTCCAATGTTCATAGTGTCAGTGTTTTATTTATGAATGAAGCGTTCTGATATTTTTTTTCTAATGGTTAATTTTAGATCATTGTTAAGCCCTAAAAACCAAATGGTAACGCATGTGCTTGCCAATGAAAGTAGTGAGACCGATATGAATCGCAGAAAACCGGGAACCATATGGATCTGTACGATGAATGGCAGAACGGCTGAAATGAGAACAAGTCCGAGATTCTTTAAAAAAATATTCAGAAAATATTTTTTTGCGGGAAATGCTGTGAATTTTGATAATAAGAAAAGGTTAATCAAAAAAGATATTAATGGAGGCACGCTGCCAATCCAATATGCCGCGGTTGGATCCATATCTAGTTTTAGAACAAGATAGACCAAAGGGAGTGACAATAGGTATACTGGTACGGAATACATATTATTTTCCTTAACTCGTCCGATGGCGCTAAGGCCACTCTCGATCATTGAATTACTTCTATAGATAATACCGCAGATTAATGTGATTTTGACAAAGTCACACGTATATGGTGGGATGTCATCGCCGAGCCACAAGCCTACAATGTAGTCAAGTTCCAAAAGACATGGAACTGTAACTATCGCTAACAAGAACAAGGTATATTGAGTTACATTGAATATCAATCGAAAGAACCTGTCCATTTCGCCTGCCCCGTAGAATTTCACCAATTGAGGTTGCGCGGCAGTTTGAAATCCAGTGATGAATTGCGCTATGATGAGATTTACAGTGTTTGCAAGTCCTCGGGCCGCATTCATAACTGTGCTGAAAAATAGATTCAGTATGATAGACATACCTTGGCTATTAACTACAGTTATAATATGTCCAAAGACTCCCCAGCCAGAGAAACATAGCATCTCCTTCAAAAGTTTTTTATTGACTTTGACAGAATTGCCACATTCGGGGAATTGGTACCCACAATATATTCGGTAAATTAGGATTCCTGTTAAACTAATTGCGAGCTGTAGTATGGCGTAAATGATAAGTTTATCTCCGGGCAGGAGTATTAGTATGTAAATGACCAGTAGTTTGCCAACGACGTCAAACACGCTCATTGCCGCATATATTGAGAATTTCTCATGCGCTGTTACAGCAGCCATATAAGGCGTCATTATGATGTTTACTATTGTATTAATTACTGATAGTTGAAACACCCAATGTGCGGCTGCCATTCTTGTTGGCTCAATGTTTAATTTCGCATTTAGGAACCAAATGCCAGCGGTTTCTAATGCGATTCCGACAATAACCGCTATCAGAATATGTATTGCAAACGCTGTTGAAAATGTTAGTTTTAATTCTTTATCATTGTTCTTTCCAATGTATAAAGCTAAAAAACGTCGAGTTCCTGAGCTAAGTATGCTGTTAAGAACGGCAAAACTGGCAACAAAACCGCCAACTAAATTATTAATGCCATAGTCGGATGCGCCAAGTTTTTCTAACACAACGCGTGTTGTGACAAAACTTATTGCCATTATAAAAAACTGACGTATATACAGATAAACTGTATTTTTCGCTATCCGCTTATTGCTTTCCTCCATTATTCAAACTAAGCAAGCCTGTGTGGAATTGGATCTGTGTTCAGAGTGAGATGCTGCGACTTAACGTGCTTGTTTTAGAAGAACTCTAAATGCTTTCTTAACGATCCGCTTTGGTAATTGTCGTACTGCTCTAAGTCGCGTCCGAATGTTTCTTCGGCGCAAAACCATCTTAATTGTTAACACAAAATTCCCATCATATTTGAAAATCAACTTTTCAAAGTCTTTTCGCAGATCTGGTTTGGGGGTAGGTCTCCTTAACTGGGCATCACCTTCAATGGGTTCTTCGACAGGCCTGCTATCAATTGTTATTAATCCACACTTATGGACTTCATTAATAAATTGTTCCCCTTTGGATGTGTTCGTGAGTACGACTGATACATCTGTCGCATCGTAGCCAGCATGGTCTTTGATCCCCAGCCCATGATAGTCTCCAAGTGTTATGTCTGATGCTCTTTCCGGGCGCGCATATTGACAATGATAGCAATTTTCTCGATAAGCAATTCCTTGATGAAAGGCAATGTTATAAATGTCTCCATCAACTATACGTTTACTATATATAATCTGGTCGTTATCGTAAAGAGTGAAAAAGTAATTAGCGGTTCCTTTCTCTGGCGCTCTGAATGACATTCGAGAAGCTTTCTTGCCTAAAACTTTTTCCAGTGTTGAGATGTGCTGCGTTAGATATGTCGCAGGCATAATGCCGTGGCATACGACATCGATGAGTAATAGATTTTCGTTCTTGGGAAAGAGTTTTTTCATGGCAGCAATCTGACATGGTAGCCCAATCATTATCACCCGACGTCCGTTATGAAGTTTTTCTTTGATTTTAGAGTAAACGTTATATGGCTCGCTAAAAACGTATTTGGAATTTTTGAATTGACCAATATCGCTCAAGCACTCAACGCATTTATGCGTGACTGACCAATCTTCATTCTGTGATGCGCCAACCACAGCCCATCCCTGTTCTATGCCATACTTGTAAATTGCCGCGGCAATTCCTCCTGACGCGCTTGTTTTTCTTTCCTCTGAGTTCAAATTCCAAGCAGCGTATGCATGGGTTGGTCTGTGTGATTGAGGTAGATTCAATGCCGGGCATGCTCTTTCGCAATTGCCGCATTCAATGCATTTTGTCGGATCTACGACTGGTATCTTGCTGCCGATTGAGTCGCATGGCATCGTGATGCAGTTTTTAGGACATTTGAACGCGCAAGCTCCGCATCCGGTACAATGCTCGTAGGGTGCTAATTGGGGCATAGTTTATTTTCCGATTAAGAATCTTAAATACCAGCTTTGATCAAAAATCTTTTCAATTGCTATGCACAGGTAGCATATCGCAACGGCGCAGACAATTGTCACTGCTACTAATGCAAGTGAGTTCGAGGTTAACAATAGGTAATTATATAAGTCGCTTAGATTGATGTAGGGAAAGAAGAAGTATTGAATCATATAAATTGCAAGGGTATGACGGCCAATGAAGCCAAGATTATTCATACACCTACTTAGAATATTTCCTTGTCCTTGTTCACTGTCAAAGGACATAAATAGCACTAAAAATAGCAATACGATAGATAGCCTTACTAAAAACACTGAAAATTCAGGTCTATATCCGTAATTCCACAATAGATAGCCAACTGACGCTACTATGATTAACGATGATATAGCGATATTCTGATATTTTTTGAGGTACTCTGTTATATCAAATTGGCGTATAAGAAAACCTATGGTGAAATATGGATAATAATCCAGGAATTGGTAATAGTCAATAATGGCGCTAATGTTCTGAGGAATAAACTGGCCGAGAGCTCTTGTCGCAAAATATCCGGTAGCTATCATGATAATAAGCGTGATATTTGCCAGATGCGTCGACAATAAGTTCTTTAGTTTTGAGTATAGGATATTGATTATACACAACAAAATGTAGAATTCGAAAAGAACCAATAGATACCAGTATCCAAATTTCCAATAATGTGTTATAAAATTCAGATAGGTTTCATGACGAAACAGCGTGATAATACCACCCCATATAAAGAACGGAATCATTATTTGTTTGAATTTCGTTCTCAAATACCCCCCCCAATTTGTAATGCTTAATTTTCTTGCCACTATTCCGTTTAAAAATAGAAATAGGGGCATATTAATCAATATGATGGTTTCGATCATTGGGTTGTCATATCCTATGCCGCAAAAGGTGATCAAATGGCCGAATACAACCATTATCATAGCTAAACCCTTTAGTCGGTCAATATGGCTTAATCTTACGATATTGTGAGCAGTTGCTCCCATTTTTCCATCGTTTTGTCGAGGGTGAAGCGTTTTGCGGAGTGGAGTGCGTTGAGCTGCATCGTGCGAAGCAGATGCGGGTCGTTGAGCAGTAGCCTGATATGACTTACGAAAGAATTCATATCACTCCCCTGGGTGAGAAAACCGTTGAGGCGGTTATTGATTATATCGCTGTAGACGGAACATGTGTTCATAACCACAGGAACCACTCCGCGTTGCAGACTTTCGGTGAGGGTCAGACCCCAGCCTTCGATACCGCATGATGTCATCAGAAATATCGAGGCTTCGCGATAGTAGGGCTCTGGATTCCGTCGTCCGTCAAAGTGTACTCGTTCTAACTTGTGCTTTTTAGCGAGGGTTTTGTACTTGTTAAGATCCGGACCGCTCCCTATTAATTTCAGATGCCAGTCTTTTGCATCTTCTTGGAGCCATTTCCAAGCTTCCAGTATCAAAGATATGCGTTTCTGGTATTCATCCATGCGGGAGCAAACGAGAATGACTTTTTTCTTGTTGTCGAGAATGGATGGGTCTGATATATCATCGAATGTTAGCGGATTGTTTATTGCTATGAGCTTGGAATAATCCGATCGGCTCATCACTCGTTTTAGGTATGCGAAATGTCTTTCCGATAACGTTACGAACCAGTCGGTATTCTCATAAATCCAATTGTAAATCTCTCCCGCGTTCAGGTCCTGTTTTTTAGCGAGGTAGGGGTAGAGCGCCGCCGCTTTTATGATACTGATGTAAGTGCGAGGTGTTTTGTGGCGGATGCTGCGCAGATAGTAGAGCGAGGAGGTGGACTTGGGGTCGAAGTGGAGGCATGAGATTATCCGGCCCCCTTCGGCGCGCCAGCGGTCGCCGCCGTTGGAGAGGAAGGCTTCAAGGAGCCATTTTGCGTATGCTATCTGGTTGATGACGATGTCGACCCTGCGCTCTTTGAGGAAGGCGTAGAGGTCGGTGACGGTTTTGCCGTCGTATGTCATCGAGCCGTCCTTGTCGTTGAACACAAGGATGCCGAGGCAGTTGTGGCCACGCGCTGAAAGTCCTTTGGCGACAAGTGAGGTGATTCTTTCAGTGCCTCCGGCTTCGGGAACAAGCGGCTGGTTGTAAATCCAAAGGATGGTCATAGCTAACTCAGCCAGGGGGGATTATTTGGATTTGGGGTCGTAGTTGTAGCCGTAGCCGTATTTGTAGGCGTGGGAGTAGCCGTAGCGGCCCTGGTCGTTGCGGGTGCCGTTGAGGATGACGGCCATGTGGCGGTATTTCTTTTCTTCGTAGAGGCGGTCGAGCTCGGGGAGCATGGAGCGTTCGAGCAGGCCGGCGCGGACTACGAAGACTGTGCGGTCGGCATACTGGTCGATGATCTGGGCGTCGGCGACGACTTCGATCGGGGGGCAGTCGATGAGGATGTAGTCGTAGTGGGGGCGCGAGCGGGCTATGAGTTCGCCGAAGCGGGGCGATTCGAGGAGCTCGGTGGGGTTGGGGGGCACGGCGCCGATGGGGAGCACCTGGAGGGTGGGGATGCCGTCGAGGGTTGCCAGGCGTGAGTCGATGTCGTCGGATACGCCGCAGAGGTAGTCGGAGAGGCCTTTTTCGGCTTTGCCGACGTAGCTTGACGAGGAGCCGTGGCGCATGTCGCCGTCGATGACGAGCACGCGTTTGCCTTTGATGGCGATGGCGGAGGCGAGGTTCATTGTGATGAACGATTTGCCGCTGCCGGGGTTGAAGGATGTGATGGCGATGACGTTGCACCCTTCTTTGTTGACGCGTGAGAATTCGGTGTTGGTGCGGAGCACGCGGAAGGCTTCGTTGATGATGTCGCGGCTCTTGGGTTTCACTATTATCTCGCGCCGGAGGTCGAGGTGTTTGGCGCCTTTGGCCGCTGGTTCGGCGTGCTGGGGGATTTCGCCCAGCAGGGGCGGGGTGATGTTTTCGAGGTCTTTGCGGCCGCGCACTTTGGTGTTGTTGTTTTCTTTGAGGAATACGATGCCGAAAGGTATGGCGAGGCCGAGGAGGAAGCTGGCGAGCAGGATTTTCTTGCGGTTGGGGGCTGTGGGGCCCCAGGCGGCGGGTTTCTGCACGATGCGTGTGTTGTAGGCTGTGAAGGCCTGCGAGAGTTCGTTGGCTTCGCGTTTCTGCAGGAGGAATAGGTAGAGCGATTCCTTGACTTTTTGCTGGCGCTCGACGGAGAGGAGGTTTTTGGCCTGGGTGGGGTTGGAGGCTATGCGCGATGTGAGCCGTGCCTCGTTGCCTTTGAGGGCGTTGATCTGGGTGGTCAGGTTGGTGATCTCGTTGTCGATTGAGCGCGTTATGGCCTGGCGTTCGGCGGTGAGCTGCTCGTCGAGCTGGACTACGAGGGGGTTGGATTCGGACGATTTGGCTACGAGGTTGTTGCGTTGGAGCGCTTTGGTGTTGTAGGCGCTGATCTGGGGCCCGACGTTGGCGTTGTTCATCATCGAGTTGGTGGGTAGGAGGGCGTCGGGCGCGCCGTTGGCGATGTATGAGCGAACGTAGCGGGCCATCTGCAGCTGGTTGTTCAGTTCGAGGAGCTGCTGCTGGGTTTCCTGGCTCTGGCTCATATACATCGAGGCCGCGGCGTTTACGTCGGGGATGAGGTTGGCGCTCTTGTAGGATGATATGTCGGAATCGACGTTGCCGAGCTCGCTCTCGATCACCCGGAGGCGTTCGTTGATGAAGTTGGAGGTGGATACGGCGATCTGGTTCTTGTCGGTGATCCAGTTTTCGTTGTACACTCCGATTAGGGTGTTGAGTATGTCGGTGGCCCTCTGGGTTGAGTTGTCGGTGATCATGAGGTCGATCACGGAGCCCTCCTTTTTGTTGAGGGCGACCACCAGGCGCGAGGCGTATGTGCCGGTGGCCCAGGCGAGGGGCACTTTCTCGACTTCGAGCGTCACCTCTTTCGAGGGGTCGTAAGTGGGCGAGGGTTTGACGATGATTCCTACGATGCCGGCGGCGATGGTGTCGTTGAGCCGGGCGGTGTATTCGGTGTCGGCCAATTTGTCATTGCCGACGGTGAGGTTGGTGACGCGCACGGCGCTGTCGGGGAGCAGGTCGAGGTCGAATTTGACGGCTGACGAGATGGGGGCGCCGAGCAGTTCGGTCTCGGCGGGGAGGTTGCTGCCGTAGGCCACTTTGCGGTGGAATGTGCCGGGGTAGAAGTAGCTGTAGTCCAGTTTGAGGCGCTCCACGACCTCCGACATGATGTCGGACGACGAGATGGTCATCATCTCGTTCTGTATGTTGGTGTTGTTCTGGAAGAGGCCCATGTTGGCGAATTCCTCGCCGCCGACGTTCATGGGCGACATTCCGCTCTGTCCGTCGACTTTGACGAGGATCGAGCCGGAGGCGGTGTAGACGTTGGGCGTGCACAGCAGGTAGAGGGTCGCGGCTCCCATGCATACGAGCAGCGACAGGAGCACCCAGGGCCAATGGTGCAGCGTTCTGTAGGCGATGTCCGTGAGGGGTACGTTGGCGGCGTTAGCCTTGGCCGTTTTCTTAGCTTTTTCTTCAGCCATGATTGTTAGGTTGTTACCTTGTCAGTGTTATTATGAGGGTCGCGACGGTGATGGCCACCGAGCCGATTGAGAGCCAGAACGAGGGGGTGAAGGGCGAGTTTCCGTTGGGGGTGGTCTCGCGCTTTACCTTGTCGTTTGGTTCGACGTAGATCACGTCGTCCTGCTGGAGGTAGTATACGGGCGACGACGTGAGCTCGTCCATGTTCAGGAGGTTGACGCGGTAGGCTTCCTGTCGGCCGTTGCCAAGGTCCCTCATTACGAGGATGTTTTCGCGCACGCCGTTGATTGTGAGGTCGCCCGCGTTGGCGATGGCGTCGATTATGGTGAGGTGGTCCTCGTTGAATGTGTACATTCCGGGCGACTTCACCTCGCCGAGCACGGCGATGTGGGTGTTGGCGAATTCAACCGTCACGATCGGGTCCTTCACGAGGTCTCTCGATGTGAGCTCGGCGGTGATTTTCTCGGCCACCTGGTAGCGGGTGAGCCCGGCGATGTTGATTTTGCCGACCACGGGGAAGTTGATGTCGCCGGCGGGGTCGACCGAATAGTAGGAAACCTGCCCGTTGCCGTTGCCGGAGGTGGCTCCAATCATGCCCCCTTGCGTCAGGTTGTTGAGGTTGTTCTGCGTTGTGACGAGGTTGAACAGCGACGAGAGCGCGGGGTCCTGCGTGCTGACCACGATCGAGAGCTTGTCCTCGGGCCTTACCGTTATGTAGTTGTTTTTGTCGGCGTCGACAATGGTGCCGGAGGTCAGGCCGGGGAAGTAGGTTATGTTTTTTGGGGTGGAGCATGAAGTGGCCAGCACGGCGCACATCAGGGCGGCCCCGATTATGCTTTTATTCATATGTGAATTGTCTGGTTGATGGATGTTTTTCCCGACCGTTATCGCTTAATGTGAGGGAAGCCGGAGGTCAGCGTGTTATGATTTCGAGGTTAACGGTGTTGATTTGCAGTTTGGCGCATCCGAAGTGTTCGAGCGTCACGATGACGTCGCTTTTGGCCGAGTCGGTGCCGCAAACGTCCCCTTCGAGACCTGCGAGGCTGCCTCGGATCACTCTCACCCTGTCGCCGATTTCGTATGGGCGCTCTGTGATTGTTACCGGGATGTCAGACTGTCCGAGCATGAATTTGAGCCGGCTGATTTCGTCGTCGGAAACAACGGCCAGCGGTTTGCCGAGCGGGGTTGCCGGCGCGGCTTTGTTGACCATGAAGCGGAAAATGAAGGGGAGCGCGACGATTTCCTTGCGCTGCTCCTCGGAGCATCGGATGAACACCACGGTTGGAATCGCCACTCTGTCGATTTTCGCCTTGCGGCCGTTGCGCCAGATTTTTACGACGGTCTGGGTCGGCACATAGCTCTCGAAGCCCATTTTGGCGAGTTTCTCGGCGCTGGCTTTTTCCGAGCGGTTGTTCACAATGGCGATGAACCATTTGGCTCCGGGCACGCCTACGGCGCCGTCAACGCCCTTCGGCACTGTCGCTACGCAATCGGTTATGTCCTTATTCTCACTCAATTACTGGGTGAATCGGTGCGTTTTCTGTGTGTACTTCTCTCCGTAGGAGATGTATCAGACCGCAAAATTACAAAAAAATCGCTGATTCTCCAATTATTATCTTGCCGTGCCATGAGTCCGCGGGATTCTTTGTTTCGTTTTGGCTACAAAATGTTTTACACCCTTTAGTCTTCAGCGAATAGCATTGGCCTGCGTTTCAGTTTGTTGTCGCTTAACACGCTTTCTGCTACATCTCCTACGGAGAGATGAATCCGATGTGCCCTATCAGGGCAATAAGGCGGCCCCGGCTTTTTTGAGCCGGGGCCGCTTTGTGTCAGTCGAGGAGGCGCAGTATGCTGCTGTTGGCGTTGTCGACCACTGCCGCGTCGATCGACGCGAGGTATATGCGGGTGGTCTTCTCGGAATCATGCCCCATCCCCTCGCTGATCACGGCCACCGGCACGTCGTTGGCCAGTGCGATGCTCGCCCAGGAGTGGCGGGCGCGGTACATAGTCAGCGGTTCGGCCATTCCGAGCCGGATGCCGAGCAGCTTCAACCGTCTGTTAATCAGATGTGAGGCGTTGAGATACTGCCGCCGTGCGTCGGCACCCGGCGATTTTATGATCGGGAGCATAAAGGCCGAGTCCGCGATGCCGTGTCGGTCGACGATTCGCTGCATCTCCGCTTCCCAGCGGAGGCGCAGCGGCTGGTTGGTCTTGCGTCGGCGGTAGCTGAGAACGCCGTTGCGGAGGTCGCTCTTTCTCAGATACGCTATGTCGACAATCGCCATGCCCCGGGTGTAGAAACTGAACAGGAAGAGGTCCCTTGCCAGCTCCGACAGCGGATCGGCGCTCAGGTCCATATCGCGCAGCGCTCTGATGGCGTCGAGCGTCACGGCCCGCTTTTTGGTTTTCGCCACCCCGGTGTAGACGTGGCGGAAGGGATGGCGCTGCTGTGTGAGCCCGCGGTCGACGGCCCGGTTGTAGATGGCCCGCAGCTTCCGCATATAATAAGATGTGGTGTTGGGGGAGAGGTCGATAGCCCTCATATGGCATTCGTAGGCCAGCATTAGCGGGGAATCGAAATCGTCAAACGCCAGATAGCCGTCGCCCCGGAAGCGGATCAGGCTGTTAAGCGCCGCCGAATAATGCTCAGCGGCGCTCAGTTTGCCCATACGGATGTTTTCCGCTATCAGCCCGCGGGCAAACGCTATCAGTCCGTCGCCGGAGCCCGGCATCAAATATAGCTCGGCGACCTCCGATGCGGTGTATTCCCTGCCGGAATTGTCGAGCGAGGCCGCTATCCTCTCAAGCCGGGCCAGATTCTCGCCGAGCGTCTTCCTGACCGAGGCCATGCGCTCGCCGCCGATGGTGGCGACCGTGCGGCTTGCGGCGTCCCACTCCTCGCGGGCGATGCGTGTGCCTGTGTGAATCTGTCTCGTGCGTCGTTTGTGAATAATGCGGTAATAGAGTGTGCCCTCGCCGCCGTTGCCCGACGAAGCTCTGAAGATTACTTTTATAGTAGCCATACTTCCAATGAAATTTACTATAAGTAGCTGTTCAAATTAAACCGCTACTAAAATAACTTTTCAAAGCTTGAACACTATCTGCTTGTTCTTTTTGGCCATTTTCTTTCCTTTCATCAGTCGCAATGCCCGCATTGCTCCTTCTTCAAGAAAAGAAGATGCCTCAAAAATAACTTCGCATATAGTATTCATTTAATTTGACCAGCTACTTAAAAGTAAAGATAACCCCGAATCAGCCTAACCGGCGCCTCCTCGCACGGCGGCATTGTTCGGTGCGGGTGCATCACGCTTGCCAACAATCTATTGTTGAGAGAAGGCAGTAAAAACCTGTTGTTTATTATGCTATAAATGGAAAAAGCCGACATAGAGTGAAAATCTATGCCGGCATCGGTTCCTTATCAGGGGGCTCGTTCAGTCAACTTTTTTGAACTGGTCTTTGCCTACTCCGCAGATGGGGCAAACCCAATCGTCGGGGATGTCTTCAAATTTAGTTCCGGGAGCGATGCCGCCATCGGGGTCGCCAATCGCGGGGTCATAAACCCAATCGCAAACTTCACAGATGTATTTATCCATAATTGTAAGTTTATTAGTTGGTGAGTTTTTAATGTCGCCTTCAATGGTCGAGAGTCTGCCGTGAGGGCAAACGATATGAAGTCGTTATTAAAAACGCACTCAGGGGCGCGATTGTTCGTATATGTCATACAGGTGGTCGAACTTCTCGCGGAGAAGAGGCTCGTTCTTGATGGTTGCGCGCAAGGCGTTGAGACGGACCACATTGGGGCTGTTTTCAAACCATAGCCGGAGATAGCCGCCTTCGGCATACTTCTCATGAAGATGGTCGAGGGCGCGTCGCCAATGCCCCTCCTTGTCAAGCTCCGGGTAGTTGGCGAGCCCGTACTGCACCGTGC
This sequence comes from uncultured Muribaculaceae bacterium, assembly GCA_910587075.1. Taxonomy (GTDB): domain Bacteria; phylum Bacteroidota; class Bacteroidia; order Bacteroidales; family Muribaculaceae; genus UBA7173. The sequence goes on along the minus strand of CAJUKE010000025.1, from coordinate 3,800 downwards.
GCAGAATGATGGCGTCTGGGTCGATGAAACGGTCGGCCTCGGCAACGATTTTGCCATAGATGCTTCGCGGCTCGTGGTCGGATGATGCCCGATGGTCCTCGCACGCCTGCGCCATAGTCTCGATCTGATTCTCGCTGAACCAGTCGCGCAGCCGCTTGTCATCACGGACAATCTTGCCCGACACAAGATGGTGCGTCTCGCGGTCGGCCGTCAACCCGGTGTCGTGATAAGCGGCTATCGCACAGACCATATTCATATCCACATCGAGGTCGGCCGCGATCGCGATGCTCTGCTCGATGACCATATCGACGTGACCGCGCTGATGCGCCGCGTCGAAAGCGTCATACATCGGCAGAATGTTGGATTTGATATAATTTGTAAGAGATTCGTTGATCATGGCCTTTTTACTACAGTTTGGATAGCTCGTCGATGAGAGCGGGGCGGCGCGGGGTTCTCGACTTCTGCTCAATCACAATTTGGTCCGCGTAGGTTTTGCCGCCGTATTCTATCAGACGGCGGAGTAATGCTACCCCATTGCGATAAGAGTCTCTATTTGCGGCAGTTAAAAAAAGTCTCTGACAGCTAAGGCGTAAAGCCGGGCTATTTCCTCTTTGTATAGTTCCTTTAATTCCTGCGGCGTGTCGTCGATGAGGTAGGTCGATGGATTATTGCGGATGTAGGCCATATACTTATCCCACATTTGCTCTTCAGTGAAGATGTGGAGCAAACGTATGGAGCCGTCTCTTATGCCTTCTGCCTCGCTTATTAAAGTGTCGACGTATTTGCTCCATTCGCTATCGGCGACGAGGGCTTTCAATGTGGAATACATTGCTTCCATTGAATACTCTTTTTCGCCCCATAGGCCACCGTTGAGGAAGAAATATCTGGCTAACCGGAGTGAATTGTCATTATCGCCAATTCTTCGATAGACTTGGTATTCCCATTTGTGCCAGTCAGAAACAAGATCGGCCAATTCGGCATCGTGGTCCACACCTTCTTTGGCAAGTTGGAGCACTTCCTGATAATCCGCATTATCCCATGCCGTCTGTATGAGGCGCTTGCGGAAGTCCGGGTTGTCGACGTTGTCATACAGGAATTTACGTTGTTCGTCAGCGGTTCCACGCCGCAACATCAATTCGAGTTTGTATTTCTTGGCAGTCTGCGCGTTTTGCTCCGCAATCCAGTCGTTATCAGGCTTGATGGCATCCAAGGCTTCGAGAGCCAGGTTCTGCTTTTCAGGAGTGTCGGCCAGACTGATGGCTATTTCCATCCAGTCCCACCACCAATCCCAGCCTTTGAGGTATTCTTCATTGAAGTGTGTCAGAGCCAGCTCAAATATTTCAGATTTGAGGTGTTCCGGCAGCGATCCTACGTCGCATAACCGATGCCACAAATGAAAACATTCAGCCACAATAGCACCCAGTTCTCCGGCGCTGTCGTCTCCGCTGTTGAGAATCTCCTCTCCGGCGGCTGAGACCCCTGTCAACACGGCGGCCGCCACCTCCCACTGTTGATTCGCCATAGCGGCTGCGGCTTCATCGAGAATACGGCAGACCGCGCGGTTGAAATCAAATGTGGCACGGTAGTGGATGTAACCGTGCCGACCTGCATAATCCTCAATCAAATCCTCTACTCGTGATGTGTATGTTTGAGAATCCTTGCTGATGAAGTCGGCCAGCTGGTTCTTATCGAGCTTTGACAGAAGCAGCTCCACATTATCTTTTTTCGGATTTGCCATTGTGTTAATCATTGGTATTGACAATCCACTTACCAGATTTAGTGGAGCCTTCTCTGGAAAGTTTGCCACTCTCTTTTAGTCGCTCGATTGCTTTCTGAACGCCTTTCCGAGACATATTAAGAAGTGGGAAAAGTTTATCGAGTGTTAAGGAAGGGTCTACTGTTAAAAGACTAATGATTTTCTTTTCTGTAGAACTATTTGTGAAATCTGTAGAACTTAATATCTGTTCTATAGCACTTTCTATAGCACTCGCATCTGTTTCTGTGGTACTTTCTATGGTACTTGGGTTGTGCTTAGGGGGTGCTTGGGGCGAACCTGCGGCATTATCACCTCCCAAGTCCTGAACTTGAGCGGTGGTTGAGTGGTGGTTGAGCGGTTCGGCCTGCTGCTTTCTCGCTGAATCTCCGATGTTGGAATCTTTAGTCACAGGTCGTTTGAAGGTCACGGTGATGAAGCCGCCGTTGTCGCTCCAAGTCGGTTCTTCGACGTTCTGGGCGCGGCAGGCATCTATGATGCGTTTGGCTCCACTGCCCCAGTTTTCCAGATACGTCATGCGGAACAGTGCTTCCGCCACATTCAGATTGTGGGGAAACGACTCATGCGGATGCTTGATGTTCTCAGGCGTTATCTGTCGAGGGAACTGCCCCGGACTCGCAATCTCAATACGGTCATCGTATATGGCGAGACTGATAGTGAGATTATGCTGTTCCCACCAACGATGACAAAGGGCGTTGATAAGAGCTTCCCTCAACGCATCAATCGGTACCTCAAGATGTTCCTCGCGTTCGAGGCTTTTGCTTGTGATGCGGCCACTCAAAGAAAGGTGTTTGAAACAGAAATCTATACCCGCCTGTAGGAGCTCGAAGAAATTGCCCTCTGCGCGTTGGTTGTCGCGGAATATATTTTTATCCGTGCCGACAAACCTCGCCATCCTCAACCTGAAGTTGGGGTACTCGTCAATATTCTTTGAGAAAAGCAGCACCGCTCCATTTGTCGGAATACCATTCTTCAGCAACTTCCACTTGGCAAGAATATCACGGATGGGCTCTGTCAACGCAATCTCCGGGATACGACCACCATCTATACCTCGGCGGATGCCGTTGCGAATCTTTCCCTCATCCATATCGGCAAGAGTCACGCCTTCTCCAGTCATGTTTTCCCATGAATATGCTTTCGGTTCATGAGCCCGGATGCGCTCGTCATACATATCATGCGGCATGACCTTGGTTGTGCTCTCAACTTTATAATAAGGACACCCATGGAAAGTGTGCGGACGCTCGCCCCATACCCAACCATCGAAGTGCATGGCGATGACCTTATGCCCCGGATACTCCGGAACATCGACATATTCGACATTCACATCCACCGCCGGTTCCAAACCAGCGAGAGCCTGCGCAATCTCCTGCTGAGTCTTGTCAGTCACCTCCTGTCCGACAATCTTCAGCGACTTCGGCGCCACACCGAAAACCAGCCATCCACCCTCCGTATTCAGAAACGCACACGCCGAGTGCATCCCGTCTTTCAGTTCCCCAGTACTTTTCTTCAGTTCCAGAGTCCGCGACTCATCCGCTGCCACCAATGCCCGTATATCTTCGATAGTCATACTGTTGAATGTTCTATGGAATGTAAATTATCTTATGCCTCGTGTGTCTGTTGGATATATTCAGTTTTATTGGGCGTATCAACATTTATTATCAGCTGTAAATTGTATTTGAAGGATTGCGTCCCGTGTTGTCATGACGTTATAATATACATGATTGAATTAATTGTTGTTACTATTGTACTGTCGTGCGAAGAGATAGAATTGTTGGTGTTATATCTGCTCGCAAATGTAGTGAAAAAAAATAAAGTGGCAATTCTGGGGCGGTGTTTTGTACTTGCATTTTTGGTGGTTTTTTGGGGGCGGGAAGGGCTTGTTGGGGGAGGGCGGGGGCAATGTGTGGGCAATTCCCGTAAAACAAAAAAACTCCAATCATTTGGGGAGCAAATGATTGGAGTTTCGTTGGGGTGGTCCCACTAGGGCTTGAACCTAGGACCCACAGATTATGAGTCTGTTGCTCTA